>CALZIK010000038.1 GCA_945787635.1 Thermoanaerobaculia bacterium
GCTGCGCGAGGGACTCGAGAAGGCGACTCCCCGACCGGAAATGTGGGACCAGCTGGGGCTGGCGTTGCTTTCGCAGCGCAGGCCCGAGGAGGCCGAAGCGGTCGCCGCCGACGGGCTCGCGCGCTTCCCCGGCTCGCCCAGGCTCGAGCTCGTCCGGGGACTCGCCCTGGCCCAGAAACCCGGGGACGACCCCGTCGAAAGCCGAGAAAACCGCCGGGCCGCGATCGCGAGCCTCGACAGCGCGATCCGCGGCGGCCAGGGCGGTGCCGGAGCCCGGGTCGAGCTGGCGGAACTGCTGCTCGAGGAAGACCGCGTCGAAGACGCGATCCTCCGGCTGGAAGAAGCGGTCGCTCTCTCCCCCTCCGACCCGCAGACCCACTACCGGCTGGGACTGGCTCTGCGGCAAGTCGGGCGAGGCGACGAAGCCGCCGAGGCCCTCGGGCGCTTTCGCGCGCTCAGCGAAGAACAGAATGCCGCGGAGACTCGCGCCAAGCGGCTCGGCCAGCGCCTGAATGCGGCCATCGAGTCCTTGCAGGCCAACCAACTGACCGAAGCGCTCACCGCAGTCGAGGAGGTTCTCGCCGAAGCTCCCGATCACGCCCGCACGCTCGCCCTCAAAGCCAAGATCCTGTTCTCGAACGGCGATGTCGCCGGCGCCTACGACGCCGCGGTAGCCGCGCGCATCGCCGATCCGTCAATGACCGAGCACCACTATCTCGAAGGGCTCTTTGCCTATCACTTGGGCAACTTCAAGGCTGCCGACGGGGCCCTGGCCCGTGCCCTGGCGATCGATCCAGATCTCGGAGAGGCGCACGAGGTCGCAGCGGTGATGGCCTACCGCTCGAGCCGCCCGGCCGAGGCCGTCGCTCACTTCGAGCGCGCGATCGCGCTCGGCGTCGATCACGAGGAGCTGCGGCGAGCCTACGCGATGGCGCTCGAGGCGGCGAAGGCGCCGAACGACCCCTAAAGCAAAAACGTCGGGGACAGAGCCCCGACGCTACTGTTTTTCTGATCTGTCGAGGAGGGGCGGCACCCCGCAGGTGCCGCCCCTCTCGACGTTAATCTACCAGCTGAACCGTCCGCCGATCTGGTAGATCTGCGGGTCGGTCACCCGGTCCGAGCCGAGCCCGAAGTCGGGAGACGTCGGGTCCTTCTGGTCGTCGCAGCGGAAGCTGAAGCAGACCTGGAACTCCTGGTCGTCGAAGACGTTGAAGACCTCGAAGAAAACGTCGACGCTCATGTCGTTGCCGAACTCGAAGAACTTCGAGAGTCGCAGGTCGAGGCGCTGCACCGAGGAATTGCGGTAGGCGTTGCGCCCGATGACCTGGCCGTTGACGACCGGCCGGTCCTCGACGCAATCAAAGCCCAGGCGGCCGAATCCGCAGTAGGCGAAATCCACCGAGGTGTCGGTCGGGTTGAACGGCACGCCGGAGCGGTTCTCGAAGATGCCCGAGATCTTGAAATCATAGGGCAGCAAGACGACGCCGCTCATAACCAGGCGGTTCTCGACGTCCTTCTCGGAGGGACCCCAGTCGTAGCGCGGGTTCCAGATCGAGCGGTCGGCGCCGCCGATCGAAGCCGTCGAGCTGGTCGCGCTGCGCTCGTTGGAGTCGGTGTCCTTGTCGTCGGCCAGGGTGTAGTGCGCCTGCATCTGATAGCGCCCGGAGAAACGGCGATTCACTTTCAGGGTCAGCGCCTGGTACTCGGACTCGCCGATCGACTGACGGGTCAACGACGTGTTAATGGTCGGATCGGGCCGGACCGAGGAGGCCATCGGACGGCCGAACTCGTCGAAGGTGTAGGTACGGTTGAGATCGATGTTGGTCTGAAGGTTCTTGCCCTCGGCGTAGACCAGATCGACGCCACCGGTCCAGGCACCACCCAGGCTGCGCTCGTAGCCGACGTTCACCCGAGTGAACTCGGCGTCCTCGAAGCTTGGATCGACATAGCCGACCGAGGGAATCGTGTCCGCAGGCGGGTTCTCGTTGTCGATGTTCTCGCCCAGCGGCACGAAGCCGACATCACCCGGCCTGACCGTGATGCGGCCGAAGTTGGGGAAAAGACCGTTCTCTTGCACCTGGCTGGCAAACAGCAGGCTCGGCGTGCGGCCGTGGAAGACGCCTAAGCCGCCGCGGATGATGTGATCGCCCGAGCCGCCCGGGGCGTAGGTGAAACCGATCCGCGGCTCGATGTTGTCGGTGTCGTCGGGAATCTCCCGCGCGAACGGCAACAAGTGCTCGAGACCATCCGGGTTGTAGGTCGCGCCGTAGCGGATGCCGTAGTTCAACGTCAGGTTGGCGTTGGGCTTGACGGTGTCCTGGGCGTAGAGGCCCAAAAGCGACTGGGTCTCGTCGTAGTTCGGATAGGTCACATCGCCGAAATAGATCCGGACGGCGGCCGCGTTGTTGGCCAGAAAGTCCTCGGGCGAGCGGAAATCGTAGCGTCCGTCGAGGGACCCGGCGAAGAGCTGGGCCAGCTGGTCCTCCTGGTAGTTGATCCCGAACTTGAGATCGTGGTTGCCGAAGAGGTAGGAGAAGTTGTCCTGAAACTGGAGCTTGTCCTCCTCGACGAAGATCGGCAGAAAGTCGAACTTGCCCAGACTCTCGAAGTCTCCGAAGCGGAACCGGGCCTGGGCCTCGACCTGCTCGCCGACGCGCTGCGACAGGCGATCGAGCTGATCCGAAGCGATCTGGAAGCGGGCCTCGTTGACCTTGTTCGAGCCGATCACGTTGACCAGAGCGCCCACGAACGACGTGGTGTCCTCGGTCTTCTGCGACTCCTCATCCTTGAAGGTCGACAGGCGCTCGAACTCGGTCAGGTTCGCGCGGATGCTGAAGCTGGCCGAATCGGTGAACTGGTGATCCAGCTTGCCGAAGACGATCGTGTTCGAGACGTCGGTCAGGAACTGCCCCTCGGCGGTGCCGTCGGCATTCGGCGCGAAGCCGTCAAGCCACGCCGCGGCGCCGGGCAGGAAAGTCGCGTCGGCCTGAAGCACCAGGTCGTAGAGGCCCGGAGTGCGAAGCGTGCGCACCTGCGGCGTCTCGCGGCTCGAGTCGTCCACGGAGACAAAGAAGTGGGTCTTGTCCTTCTTGATCGGGCCGCCGATCGAGACGCCAATGTTCTGGCGATCGAAGGTATCGGGCTTGACCGGGTCGGTGCGGCCGTCGAAACGGTCGAGCGGTGAGCGATCGAGATCGGCGGACATGCCCTCGTCCTGGTAGAGAAAGAACGCGGTGCCCTTGAAGTCGTTGCTGCCGGATTTCGTGATCACGTTGACGTAGCCGCCGCCGTCCGCGCCGTACTCGGGCGAAAATGCGCTGGTCACGACCTGGAACTCCTTGACCGAGTCCTGCGCGACCACAAGGCCGTTGTTCTCGGTGGCCTCGCCGCCGCGGCCGTAGCCGAAGAAGGCGCTCTTGCCGTCGGTGCCGTCGATGTTCATGCCGGAGTACATGCCGCGCTGTCCGGCGATGGTGATGAAGCCGCGCACGTCGTCACGCTGGACCGTGGGCGTGAGGAAGGCGAAGTCGGTGAAGTCGCGGCCGGCCGTCGGCAGGCTCTCGACCTCGACCTCGGAAACGTAGGACGCCGCGCTCGAGCGCGAAGTCTCGATCGCGGGACCCTCTCCGGTGACGGTGATCGCTTCGGCCACGGTCTCGACGCCGAGCGAGAAGTTGATGTCCACGGTCTGGCCGACCAGAAGCTGGATGTCTTCCCTGATGACCGTCTGCATGCCTTCGAGCGAAGCGGTGATGTTGTAGTTGCCCGAGGGAAGCGCCTTGGCGATATAGAGGCCTCGATCGCCCGAGAAGACGGTTCGCGAGGCGCCGGTTTCTCTGTTGTCGATGGTGACGGAAACGCCCGGAATGGCGGCTCCGCTGTCGTCGGACACGGTGCCCTGGATGGTCCCCAGGACAGCCTGGGCCTGCGCGCCGAGCGGCAGCATGACTGCCAGCGCCAGGCACAGAATCGGAATCAAAGTTCGTTTCATGCCTTCAAAATCCTCCGGTTGGTTTTGGATGATCAAATGCTAATGGAATTGTAGATATGCCCGCGTGACGCGCGTTGCGCGACACCGTGTCGATCATGTGACGACAGAAGCAAATCTCTGTTGTCGGGCGGGCGACGGGGCCCGTTTCGTATGCTCGGAGGCTAACCAATTCTCCCCGGTTAGATCAACTCCGGATTGGCTATTCTCGACACCGTCGCAACCGGCTCGGCGCCTCCAAAAAATCGAATCGGTGGAACTTGTTTGGACACGGCAGTTACCGCACCCGTTTCTGGCCCCGGAATTGCTACCTCCGGATCATTGGATTTCAGGCCGCGGGCTTCTCGAACACCGTCATGTCGACCGGCGGATTGATCTCAACCGATTCGACGACAACCGTCGCAAAGAGGTCGCCGTCAATCTTCGAGACCCGGCCGTACGGCAGAAGGTATCCATTCACCTCCCGATAGTCGGAAAAGGTGATCTCGAAGTCGCCCGGCGCTCCGGTCGCGGGGTGCGTTCCCTGATAGCTCTGCCTGAGAGGGCGCCCACCCTCGTCGATCCAGAGCCGCGTGGCGAAGGTATCCGAGGAAACCAGAATCACCTCGGTCGCCACTCCCCCGATTTCTTCGGTTCCGATCAACGCCACATCGATCGCTTCCGCGCCGTGAGACCGGATCAAGGACAGAAGCTCGCGACCGAGATCGCGGATCTGGCGCTCGACCCGATCGGGCGGCAACGGCTGGGTCTGACCGCTCATTCTCACGAAACCTTCACCGCCGGTGATAACAACTTCTTGAGCACCGACCGGCGTATCGATAGTCGTGTACACCTGATCCGGGAAGACCAACACCATGGTTTGCGCAAGAGCCATTTGCTGCCCTTGCACGCTCACGTCGAGGCTGGACTTGACGCGCACGCTCTGGATCGCCGTCGGGTCGGCTCCGCCCAAGGTCGACACCATGCGATCGAACACCGCTTCACCGGCTGCCCGGTCATCCTCCGTGACCGCCACCGCCGCGGTCCGATCCGGCGGAGCCGGAATGGAGATGTCGAGCTCGGTGACCTCGCCGAAGCTCGACACCGGCCGATCGAACTCCGCCGAGCGGCCGACCACGAGGAGCGTGGCCCGATCGGGGTGGAGATACTCCCTGGCGACGCGCGCGACGTCGGCCGCCGTCACACGCTCGATGTTGTCGCGATACGTCTCGAGAAAATCCGCTGGAAGGCCATAGTACGCATAGAGCATCTGCTGGCTCAGCACCTGTTGCTTCGAGGCATAGTTGAAGATGAAGGAGTTCAAGATCGTGTCCTTCGCCCGCTCCAGCTCCTCGTCCGTGGCCGGGCTCGAGATCATGCCGCGGATCTCGTCGTAGAGAGCGTCCACGGCTTCACCCATGGTTTCCGATTTGGTTTGGAGGCCGAATCCGGCTACACCCGGGTACAGAAAGGACGCGCCGACGCTGCCACCGGCGCCGTAGGCGAGCCCCTTCTCGGTGCGAATGTTGCGCATCAGGCGCCCCGAGAACCCACCGCTCAAAACTTCGTTCATCACCTGAAGGGGAAAGAAGTCCGGGTTCTCGATGGTGATCCCGAGGTGCCCCATGCGGATGTTCGCCTGGGTGACGTCTTCTTTCTCGATCGAGAAGACTCCAGCCGTTTCCTCCTCGCGGTACTCGATCGTCGGCGCCTCGAGCGCCGGACCAGCGGACCAGTCGCCGAAAGCGGCTTCAATCTTCTTTTTCATGGTCGCGCTTTCGAAGTCGCCTACGACCCCCAGATAGATGTTGTTGGGGTGGTAGAACTTCGAGTGCCAGGCCACCAGATCCGTACGCGAAACCGCGGCGAGCGTCGCGTACTCGGTCAGCCGCGACAGCGGTGAATCCGTGCCGTACACCAGGCGCGAGAACTCCCTCGCGGTGATGCCCGTGATCGAGTCGTTGCGGCGGGCGATCGAGGATCGGGTCTGCGCCTTGGCTACTTCGAGCTTGTCCTGATCAAAGACCGGGTGGCGCAGAACATCGTGAAAAACGCGCAGAACCTCGTCGAAATCGCCGACCAGGCAGTCCATCGAGGCGAAGCCCACCGTTGATCCGATGTTGGTTTCTACCGAGGCGGCACGAGCTTCCAGAAAATCGTCGATCTCGTCGCCGGTCATGCGGCTGGTGCCGCCGGTGCGTTGCACCGCGCCCACCAGCCCGGCGAGCCCGGTCTGGCCCGCGGGCTCGTAGACCGAGCCGGTTCGAATCCGCGCCACCACCTGGACCAGCGGCAGCTCGTGGTCCTCGATCAAGAAAACCTTCACGCCGTTGCCCAGCTCGAAAGTGTCGGGCCGGGGAATCTGGAACTCCTGAAGCTCCGGAAACTCGATGGCGCGATGGTCCGAGACCTGGGCGCGAGACCAGACCGGCCAAGCCAGGGCCGCGGCGAGGGCGATCGCGAGAGCCGGCGCGAGAGCCGACAGATGGTTGTCGTGGTTTTTGGTCTTCATCGCCCTAGCCCTCTTCCTGGTTGACGATCATCGCCGCCGTGCGGTTGACCGGCCGGAAGACCTCGCGCGACACTCGCCGGATGTCTTCCTTGGTCACTTTCTCGATCCGATCGACGCTGTAGAAGAGCTCGCGCCAATCGCCGAACAGCACCTTGTAGGCCGCAAGCTGCCGGGCAATGCCGGTGTTGCTCGCGAGCGAGCGGACCAGCCCCGCTTTGGCTCGGGTCTTGATCATCGCGAGCTCCTCATCGCTGATCAACTCGGCCTTGAGTCTCTCGACCTCGGCGTGAATCGCGGCCTGGACGTCCTCGGCGGTATGGCCCGGAGTCGGAAACGCGAACGCCAGAACCAGATTCTGGTACTTGCTGCCGGGAAAGCCGTTGAAGGCGCCGGTCTGTGCGGCGATCTTCTTGTCCCGGACCAGGCTTCGGTAGAGCCTCGAGGTCCGACCGTTCGAGAGCACGTCGGCGATCGCGTCGTAGACGGCGTCGTCAGGGTCGGTGACCGCGGGCCGCAGGTAGCCCTCGGCGTAAACCGGCTGCGAGGAATCCGGGATGCGCAGCAGGCGCTCGGCGATCTGCTCCGGCTCGACGGTCCGAAGAGGCGGCGGCTTCTCGCCCGCGGGCAAGCGGCCGAAGTATTTCGTGAGCATCGGAATCAGCTCGCCGGCCTTGACCGCTCCGACAATCGCGATGGTCATGTTGCCCGGCGCATAGTGCTTTTCGTAAAAGGCGAGCGCGTCCTTTCGGGAAAACGACTGAAGGTCGCTCATGTAGCCGACTGTCGGGTAGCCGTATGGGTGCGCGACGAACGCGGCCGCGAGCATCTGCTCGATCATCCGCCCGATCGGCTGGCTTTCGGTCCGCAAGCGCCGCTCTTCCATGACCACGTCGCGCTCGGTGTAGAACTCACGGAGCACCGGATCGAGAAACCGTTCGGACTCGAGGTACGCCCAGAGCTCGACCTTGTTGGCGGGCAGCGAATAGAAGTAATCGGTCTTGTCCGAGTTGGTGCTGGCGTTCAGGCCGACGCCTCCGGCGCGGTCGATGATCTCGCTGAACTCGTTGTTGACCAGATATTCCTTGGCTTTCTCACGGGCGTCCTTCCACGCCTGCTCGAGCTCGGCGATGCGCTGCGGATCGGCTCCTTGGGCGCGTCGCTCGCGGTCGTAGGCGGCATAGGCCCTGTCGATCTCGGCGATCGCGGCCTTCTCCGACTCGTAGTCCTCGGTGCCGATCTTCGTGGTGCCCTTGAACGCCATGTGCTCGAACATGTGCGCAAGACCGGTGATCCCGGCGACTTCCTGCGCCGATCCCACGTCGACATAGGTGTAGAAGGAGACGATCGGCGCCACCGGCCGTTCGTAGATCAGAAACGTCAGCCCGTTGTCGAGCCGGTGCTCGGTAAGGTTCTTCTCGAAGCCGGCGAGGTCCTGCGCCGGCAGAGCGTCGGCTGCCAGGATGCTCACCAAGCTCGCAGCAACAAGCGCGCCGAGCGTCGGCGACCCGCCTCTCGATATTGCCTTTTTCATGGTTTCTCCCATCTCGCTGTTCGTTGGTCCCCGATCCGTGAACGGCCTCGGGCCGCGGACGGCCAGTCTAGTCGACCCGCGCGGCTCAAAAGTACCCCGTCCGCACGGCCCTCGGGCCATCTCATAGACACGTCAAAGCGCCGCAAAGGTTCTCGGGCGGCGGTAGACTTCCAAAATGCCTGATTCCAAGCGCTACGTCCACGCCCGGTCGGGAACCATGATTCCGGTGCCCGGGGGCAAAGAGATCAAAGAGATGATCGGCCGGGTCCACGGCGGTACCGAAGAGCTCAGCCTGGCCCACATGGTGGCTCCGGCCGGCTGGAGCGAGCCGCCGCAGACCCCCGAGTTCGGCGAGCTGACCGTGGTTATGCGCGGTCGGGTCCGGGTCGAGGTCGATGGCGACCGCGTCGACGTGGCCCGAGGTGAGGCCATCTGGACTCCTGCCGGCGTCCGGGTCCACTTCGGCAACCCCTTCGACGAAGAAGCCGAGTA
>CALZIK010000039.1 GCA_945787635.1 Thermoanaerobaculia bacterium
GCCTTCTCTAGAGCCCGCAGCCCATCGGCGAGCGGAAACCGGTGCTCGATCAGCGGCTCGACGTCGACCTTGCCGGCGGCCAGCAGCTCGAGCGCGGGCGCGAAGGGCCCGCAGCGGGAGCCGACCAGGGTGATCTCGTCGACGACCAAGCTCGAAACATCCACTTCGAGCTTGCCGGCATAGGTCGATTTCATAACCAGCGTGCCTCGCGGCCGCAGCGCTCTTCTCGCCATCGCGAAGCCCTGCGGGTTGCCGGTGCACTCGACGGCGACGTCAAAGGACCCGCCAGCTACTTCATCGGGGCCTATGACCGCAATGTCCCGATCCTGCAGGAGCACGCGCTTCTCTGGCCTGCGGTTGACCGCAACCAGATTGCAGCCGGTCAGCGCCAGGCTTTGCGCGATCAAGGTGCCGAGCTTGCCGATCCCGACGACCAGCACCCGGTCCTGCGGCCTGATCTCGACCTGTTCTTGAATCTCAAGTGCGGCGGCCAGAGGCTCGGTGAACGTGGCGGCGTCCGTGGCCAAGCCTTCGGGCACCGCATGGAGGTTCTCGATCGGCAGAACCAGATACTCGGCAAACGCACCGTGACGATCGACAATTCCGAGCACCGTGCGGTTCTCGCAATGGCTCGACCGGCCGGCGGCACACGCCGAGCAAGCTCCACAGATGGCATTGATCTCCCCGACCACTCTCCTGCCGATCATGTCGGCCGCGCCGCCGACCACCTCTCCGACGAACTCGTGACCCAGAACCCCGGTGAACGGGTAGTAGCCGCGCACCAGCTCGAGGTCCGTGTTGCAGACGCCGGCTCGAAGAACCTTCACCAGAGCTTCTCCGGCAGGTGGCTCGGGAATGTCGAGATCTTCCCGAACGGAGATCTCGCCGTTCTCTAGCCAGATACCGCGCACGAGCGAAGTCTACGGCACACCCGGCGCGTGTTGGCCGGCTCGACGTTCACCCGGCGCCTCTCCGCCACACCTGCGGTGTCTCCCCGCGCTCCAGACCGCAAAGGAAAAGGGCCGCGCCGAAGCGCGGCCCTTTGATCCTGCGACGTGGTCCAGGAAGGACCGGCGCAGACTTTAGAAACGGAGCTCGACTCCCCAGCGAATCTCGTAGAGCGACCGGAACTCCAGGAGGTTGGTGACGGACCGGTCACTGAAGTTCTTGAAGACGTACTGTCCCGCGTCGTTGACGTCGATATCGACTATCTCGTTGGAGAAGAAGTTGGCGTCGTAGACCTTGCCCCAATCATTGTTGAGGAAGTTCCCAAAGTTGTAAATCTTGACGAAAGCTCTGCCGTTCACCCTGCTGAAGCCGACGGCAAAGTCCTGGTGGACGCCAATGTCGACGCGATTGCTCCAGCGGGCGTGGGTGCTGTTGCGGGGAACGAAGCCGGGCCCGAACCCATTCCGTTGGACCCAGTCGAAGAACTCCTGCGTCTGGAAGCCGCCGGCGAAGACCACGTTGGGGTCCGTTGGGCCAGTCGGTATGTAGAGCAGGTGGCGGCCGCGGCGACCACCCTCCAGCTCGTCCGAATCCATCACGAAGCTCCCGGGCTGGCCCTCCTGGAGATAGCCGAACAGGGTGAAGCGCGTCTCGAATCCCTGGATGAACTCCCTGCCGAGGCTCGCCCGGACGCTGAAACGGTGCGGCACCACGTAGTTGGACTTCCCGGGCCGCGGGCTGTTGATGTCGATCAGGGCCAGGTTGTCGAAGTTCGAGAACGCGACGAAGGACGTCATCGGGCTGACGTCCTTCCCGTCTATGTTGGCGTAGCCGAGCGAGACGTCGAGGCCCGAATCCCAGCGCTTCGCGACCAGGAGCGAGAGGATGTCAGAGGAGGCGCCGAAGCCCGAGTTGGTCAGCATGAAGTTATCCGCACCCCTCACATAGTCGTAGATCGGTCCTCCGGCCAGCGTGGTCCCGACGATGTCCTGGGAGACGTCGACGTAGAGAGCGGAGTCCTCGAGCTCGGTGTGGAGGTAGTCGAAGTCGACCTGGTAGCCACTGTCGAAGCGGTAGGTGAGACCCAGCGACAACTTATCCTCGAACGGCTGCTTGTAGTTCGGATCGATCAGCACCAGGTTGAAGGTACTGGCGTCGGCGGCGGTGGTGGCGGCGACCCGGTCGAAGAGCAACTGGGGAACGTCCCTGCCCGGATTGGGGCCGGTCAGGGGGATGCTGCCGTCGAGCACCGACCCCGATCCCGAGAAATTGTCGAGACGCGTCTGCACGTTGGTCACGCCGTCATTGCTCCAGGCGTTGGAGACCCAGACATTGGGGTTGCCACCAGAGAAGCGGCCGATGCTGCCGCGCACCGACATCTGCGGCTTCGGACCCCAGATAAAGCCCAGACGGGGCATCAGCAGGCTCAGGTCATCGAGGTTCGCGTCGTTGCGCAGCCCGCCGTTGGCGTCGGTGAACGCCTGATTGAAGGTGGGCCGGTCACTGCTGGTGAAGAACTCGTAGCGCAGACCCGCCGCCACTGTCAGATTGCGGTCGTCGAAGAAGATCTCGTCCTGCAGATAGATCGAGTGCAGCGTGTTCCCGAAGCTCGCCGCGGCGTCATTGGGGTCGTTGCTACCGCCGCCGCTGCCGTAGTAGATGCGGCTGGGGCGGCCGAGCTCGAAGCGGTCGATGCCCGAGACCCCGCACGCGGGATCGTCAAACCGTCCCTGCGCAGTGAGCGCGTCGCAGAAGGCAGGGTTGCCGACCGAGTCATCGAAGAAGTCCCACTCGCCGCCGCGGGAGTGCTGCACGAAAATGTTGAAGATGTCGTTCTTCTCTTGCTCGTATCCGGCCGTGAAGACGTTACGCCCCCTGAGGAGCTGTGCCGAGAGCTTGGCGTAGTCGGTGTCGGTGGCCAGGGAGTTGGCCTGACGCGAGTCGTCCGCTCCCAGGTAGACCGTGCCGGTGCGGCCCCCGACGGAGATCTGGAAGTCGCCGAAGTCGGGGGGGCCCACCGTGACCTGAGAATCGTCCATCGAGTTCTGGCTCAGAAAGAGCTCGGTCGAAACGGCGTCGCCCCACTGCGAGGAGAGCCGGGCCGTCGTGGTCGTCGACTCGGCGCCCTTGACGTAGAAGTGGTTCGGGAACTCGAACTCGTTTGGGTCATTGTCCGAGCCGCGGTCCTGGAAGCCGTCGTAGTAGTTGTAGATCAGCGACAGATTGTGGCGGTCGGCGGCGTTCCAGTCGAGCTTCAGCATCTGCTTGTCTTCTTCCTGGACACCGTCCCCCGGCAGGCCGCCCGGATCGTAGCCGTAGACGTTGTTGGCGATCGAGACGATGCGGTCGTGGTCCGCCTGGCTCAGCCACTCGCGCTCGACGCCGCTACCCGAGCCCGCGTAGCCCGCGGAGAGGAAGCGCGGCGAGTCGGTGGTCTCTAGGGCCCCGAAGAAGTGGAGCTTGTCCGCCATGAGGCGGCCGCCCAACGTGAACCCCTGTTTGGTCGAGTCGAAAGGCGGCGAGCTGAAGTCTCCCGTTTCGCCGCCCAGTTTAGTTCCCCGCAGGCCGTCGTCGGTGTACTCGTAGAAGACGTTGCCTTTAAACTCGTTGGTGCCGGACTTGGTCACCGCGTTGATCGTGCAGGCCGAGAATCCGCCGTAGGTGACGTCCGCGGGCGCCAGCTCGACCGCCAACTGGGCGATGGCGTCGTAGGGGAAGGGCATCCCGGTGGCCGTCGAGTAGCCGTTGGTGTTCAGACCGAAGCGGTCGTTCTGTCCCAC
>CALZIK010000040.1 GCA_945787635.1 Thermoanaerobaculia bacterium
CTCGCGCGCGAGCCGCGAGCGCCAGCTGGGTTGAGCCCCGGGCACCGGCTCCGGCGCGACCGAGTAAACGCGGCGAACCTCGCCCAGGGAGAGAGGCTCGTGGCGGTGAGATGCGGCCAGCGCGACGACGTGAGCCGCGAAATTGAGGACATCGGGATGGGCGCCCGAGAAGCCGGCACGCTCGAGTAGGGCTCTCGCCGCGACGCCCTGGGCCAAAAGATCGGTGAGCAACAGGCTCGAAGCCTCGTCTTTCGTACCGTACAGAGGGTACCCCTCGAGCACCGGCAGGCCCCCCCCAAGAAAGCCTCGCCACAGCGAAACCGTGCCCGAATCGCCCCAGGCCGACAGCGCGACTTCGCCGTTCGAGAGCCGCGCCGGAAGCCCGTAGGGCACCGCCAGGTCGAGAGCCTCCCAATCGGTGCGGGACAGCAGGACGGCGGAGAGCGGCACCGCCTGGCCGCTCCATTTGGCGAAGTCCTCAGCCAGCAGCGCGAGACGAAACTGCACGTGCGAGGCGCGATCGAGGGCGCCCGGCGAGTAGCGGACCAGGGCCCGGAGATCGCCGACGTCGAGGAGATAAGGCAGCGGCCTGGCTTTCTGGCTCTGGGAAAGTGCCGGGCCGCAAAGCACCGCGGCCACCAAGAGCCCGAGAAACTCGATCCGGATCGGAACGTGCCAAAAGCTGGACCTCACCCGGTGAGTTTAGCCTGCATTCCCCCGGCGAGCCCCTTCGTGCGGCGCGCGCCGGCCGAGCCCCTTGCTAGGATGCTGCGATGAAAGCGTTTCGCATCGAGAAGCACGGCGGACCGGAGGTCCTCGAGTGGATCGACGTCCCGACGCCCGAGCCGCGGGCCGACGAGGTTGTGGTGAAGGTGCGCGCCTGCGCGCTCAACCGACTCGATCTCTGGGTCAGAAACGGCGTCGAAGGTCACCAGTTTCCTCTGCCCCTGATTCCGGGTTCGGAGGTGGCCGGCGAGATCGCCGCTACCGGCTCCGCCGTCGGCGATCTCGATACCGGTACCGACGTGCTGATCGCGCCGGGCGTCTCGTGCGGCGTCTGTGATCGCTGCGCCGCGGGAGACGACATGCTCTGCTCCGGCTACGGCATTCTCGGCGAGCACCGCGACGGTGGTTACGCGGAGTATGTCGCGGTGCCGCGCCGCAACATACTGCCGCTGCCTAGGGGTCTTTCGCACGCACAGGCCGCGGCGCTTCCGCTGGTGTTTCTCACCGCCTGGCACATGCTGGTCGAGCGCGCCCGCCTCGGGCCTTTGGAAGATGTGTTGATTCACGCCGCGGGTTCGGGGGTTTCGAGCGCCGGCATCCAGATCGCGAAGCTCCTCGGCGCTCGCCACATCTTCGCGACCGCATCGAGCGATGAGAAGCTCGAACGGGCGAGAACGCTCGGGGCCACCCACACGATCAACTACACGAACGAGAATTTCGCGAAGAAGGTGCGCGAGGCCACGGGCGGCAAGGGCGTCGAGGTGGTTCTCGATCATGTCGGAGGCAAAACCTTCGAAGACAGCTTCAAGGCGATGGCCTGGGCCGGGAGAATCGTCATCTGCGGCGCCACCACGGACTACCTCGCCAAGATCAACCTGCGGGCCGTGTTCTTCAAGAGCCTGTCGATCCTGGGATCGACCATGGGTCGGCAGTCGGAGCTCAGGACAGTGCTGCGTCATGTCGAGGCCGGTCGCCTCTCCCCGGTCATCGACCGGGTCCTGCCGCTCATCGAAGCGCCCCAGGCGCAGAGCCTGCTCGAACAACGCGACATCTTCGGCAAGATCGTCCTGACCACGTAGAGCTCGCGCCGTGACGGCCGGCTCGAGAAACACCGTCTTCGCCGCCGTGGTCGTATCCGGCGCCGCGGCGTTGGTCTACGAGGTGGTCTGGAGCCGGCAGCTTTCGGTATTCCTCGGCATCACGATCCGGGCTCAGGCGGTGGTACTGGCGGCGTTCATGCTCGGCCTCGCCTTGGGCAGCCGTTATCTCGGAGCTCGAGCCGACAGGACCGTGCGCCCGATGCTTCTCTTCGCCGGCCTCGAGGCGGCGATCGGAATCTACGGAGTGCTGAGCGCTTTCATCCTGCCGTCACTGGCACCCTGGTACGCGCGCCTGGCCAGCCCGCTCGAGATCTCTTCGGTGGCGGGCGACGTCACCCGCTTCTCGGTCGCCGCCGCGGCGCTTCTCGCTCCTACCTTTCTGATGGGTGGAACGATTCCGGCCCTGGTGCGAGCGCTCGCGCCCGAGGCCGGCCCCGGACCGGGCTCGACCGGCATCGTCATCGGCCGCGTCTACGCACTCAACACCCTCGGCGCCGCCCTCGGTGCCTTCGCCGCCGGGTTCGTGCTCTTGCCGGCGCTCGGCACGATTCATACCCTGTGGGTCGCGGCGTTTCTCAACCTCGCGGTCGCGGCGGGCATCTGGGCGCTCCACCGGGGCCGAACGCCGCTCGCATCGCAAACTTCCGGGGACGCGCCTCGGGAGCCGGTCGAGCCCACCACGGGCTCGGCACCCGGGCGGAGCGCCACGCTCGTCGGGTTCGCGCTCTTTGGGGCCGCCGCCCTGGCCATCCAGCTCGCCTGGGTCCAGGCTTTGAGCCAGATTCTCGGCTCGAGCGTCTATGCGTTCAGTCTCACCCTCTCCGGCTACCTGGCGGGGCTCGCCCTCGGCGGCTTCGCCTTCGCGGCGTGGAGCCGAAGGGGCGAGCGCTGGACGGCTCTTCCTACCTGGGTCGCCACGGCCTCCGGCGCGAGCGTCGTCGCCGGGCTTTTGGTCTTCGATGATCTGCCGCGTTTCTTTCTCCTTGCGTTTCGTTGGAACCTCGAGAGTCGGCTCAGCTGGCTGGTCGCTTTCGCGTTTCTCACCGCCTGGTGCCTCATGCTGGTCCCGACGGCGCTCTTCGGATTCCTTTCGCCACTTCTGGCTAGCGACTGCGCGGCCCGACGCCGCTCGATCGGAGGCGACGTCGGCACCGCATATGCCGCCAACACCGCTGGAACCACGCTCGGTGCGCTGGCGGCCGGGTTTTGGCTCCTGCCTCGCGTTGGGCTCCAGAACACCCTTCTGTTGGGCGCCCTGGGTCTGATCGCGTGCGCAGCGATGTTGCTGCTGGCCCGGCGCCCGCGTCCATCCTGGGCGCGGACCAGGGCGCTCGCCCTGGGCGCGGTCGCCCTCGTGGCGGTAGCGGCGACTCCACGCTGGGATCCGGTGCTCACCACCAGCGGACCGTTTATCAACGCCAGCAGGATCCTGGATCTCCCGGCCGGCTCGCAGTTTCGTGGAGCCATGCGCGAACGCAATCGAATTGTCTACTACGCCGAAAGCGCGGTCGGCTCGGTGTCGGTGCGCGACGTCGGCGACGACCGCTTGCTGGTGATCAACGGCAAGACCGATGGCAGCCGTCTCGGAGACCGTCGAACGCAGCTCGCTCTCGGCTATCTGCCCGTACTTCTTCACCCCGATCCGAAAGAGGTGCTGGTCGTCGGATACGGCACCGGCATGACGCCGGCCGCGATCGCCGCCCATCCCGAGGTGGGACGGATCGACGTCATCGAGATCTCGCCCGAGGTGATCGAGGCTTCGCGGTACTTTGCCGCCGAGAATCGCGGCGTTCTCCTGGACCCGCGCCTCCGCCTTCACCACGCCGACGCGCGCAACTTCCTGCTCGCGAGCGATCGTAAGTGGGACCTCATCGTCTCCGAGCCGTCGAACCCATGGATCAGCGGCGTAGCCAACCTCTTCACCCGGGAGTACTTCGAGCTGGCGCGCGAGCGCCTGGCGCCGCGCGGCGCCATGGGCCAGTGGTTCCAGAGCTACGGAATGTCGAGCGAGGACCTCCGATCGATCGTGCGCACCTTCACCGACGTCTTTGCGCACGTCACCATCTGGTCGCCGCAGCCGGGAGATCTGATCCTGGTCGGGAGTGACGGTTCGCACGCGCTGGACGGCCGCCGGCTGCGCCGGATGGAGCGGCTGCCGGACGTCGCCCAGGACCTCGAGGCGACCGGCTGGGGAAGCGGCGAGGCCTTCCTGCGCATGCTCCTTCAGGACGCGGATTCCAGCGCGACCTTCGGCAAAGAGGTCCCGGCGAACACCGACGCGCATCCTCGGGTCGAGTTCAACGCGCCGCGCAACCTTTACCGGGAAACCACCTTCGAGAACATGCTCGACCTCATCGAGCACGCGGCGGGCCGGAAGACGGTGGTGCCGGTGGCCGGCGATCTCGTCGGCCAGCCCGGCGAAGAGGAAAGCCGCCCGAGCTTGTCGGCCGACGACGGGCCAGGCACGGCACTAGAGCCTCAGTTCAGAGTCCGGTGGACGGGTTTGCGAGCCGCCGAACCCACGCCGCTGCCCACCCTGGGGGTGAGCCTGCGCAAGGTGATCGAGGTTGCCTTGCCCGATTCGGCGGAGGCGCCGATCGAGATCGATGTGCTGCAGGAGGCCGGCCCGCCCAGCCGGGCGCGACTCGAGGAGCGGATCGAGAACCTCACCAACGGTGCAGTCTCGACCTGGTCGGTGTCCGCCCTTGCGGACGGAACTCCGACTGTACGCGGAGCGACCGGCGACGGCGTCGAGCTCGGCATCGCGTGGGGGTGCCCGAGCTACGCTGAGTCCGACACTCTGTATCTCGCGGTAGTCGCGCCGGATACGGCCGGGGACGTGGAGCGTAGTCTGGTTTGCGTCGACTGAGAAGAGACGGTCGATCCGCTAGACTCCGATCGTGCTTGCCGAGGACCTGACCGATCGCGTGGCGCTCGTCACCGGAGCCAGTAGCGGCCTTGGCTTCGCCGCGGCGGCTGCGCTCGCAAGACGCGGCGCGCGCGTGGC
>CALZIK010000041.1 GCA_945787635.1 Thermoanaerobaculia bacterium
CCGGCCTGGACCGCGCGCACCACGGCCTCGCCCTCCCAGGCGGGGCGCACGCCGGCCATGCGCAGGGCGTCGGTTACGATGAGCCCGTCGAACCCGAGCTCTCCGCGCAGGAGGTCGGCGGCAATCGGGCGTGAAAAGGTCGCCGGGGCCTCGGTGTCGTCGAGCGCCGGCACGCTGACGTGGGCGAGCATCACGGAGTCCACTCGGGCGGCGACGGCCCGCCGAAACGGGAGCAGCTCGACGGACTCGATGCGTTCGCGATCCGCGGTGATCAGCGGCCGGGCCAGATGGCTGTCGGTCGCGGTGTCGCCGTGCCCCGGGAAGTGCTTGGCGGTGGTCAGCATGCCGCCTCGCCGCGCGCCCTCGATGAACTCCTCGACCATCGAGGCGACGAGAGCCGGATCCTCGCCGTAGGACCGGATGTTGATCACCGGGTTGGCTGGGTTGTTGTTGACGTCGGCAACCGGCGCGAAGGCCCAGTGGATACCGAGGGCGCGACCCTCACGGGCGGTGACCTCGCCGGTGAAGCTCGCGGCTTCGCGGGAGCGGGTCGCACCGACCGCCATGGCCGAAGGGATCGAAACCGTTCCGTGGCGCACCCGGAAGGCCATGCCGCGCTCGAGATCGGCGGCGACGAGAAGCGGCACGTCGGCGGCCGCCTGGAGATCGTTCAAGAGGCGCGGCAGCGTCTCGAGCTCCGACGCGAACGTCACGATGCCCCCGACACCGAGGTCGCGTACCGCGTCCACCAGGGCTCGGGCTTCTTCGGACCTGGAGTTGCGAAACTCGCCGGTGGTGCCCACCATCACCATTTGCGCCGCTTTTCTCTCGAGACTGGCTTTGGCCAGGGTCGTCTCCACCCACTCGCGGGCGGACGGCGAGAGGGTTGCCTCCACAGCCCCGCTCGAAGCGGGCAGCGCGCCGGGTGGCACGATCGGTGCGGAACCGCCGGAGGGCCCGGCGCAGCCGAGGCCGGCCAGAGTCAGAGCCAGGAGCCCGAACAGTCCGAGCCGCAGACGGCGACGAGTGCGGTCGAGAAACACAGTCAGCGTGCTGGTGTGGGGGCTGATCACGGAGCCGGTCACGGTAGGGGCCGAATCTCTCGACCGTCGCTCCAGACAGCCGTCATTCGAGCGGAGTCGAGGTCGATCCGTCCTTCGACGGCGGGGGAGAGCAAGAGAAACGAGGCCGCCCGTCCCCTGCTGACCGCCAACTCGCCGGGCGCGCCCTGCGCCGCGGAGGGCCACAGCTTCTGCAGCACGTTTTCCAAGGGCTCACGCTCGAGAGCGCGGGCCATCCCGTCTCCCGCTAGCGCGAGCAGCACGTCTCGCAGCGAGTCGGACGCCGGCTGAGACGGGGGGCCGTCGAGGGTCAGCCACGGCCGCCGCGACCCCACTGCGGTCGCTTCGAGCCGTGCTCCGTCGCGGGAGGCGAGCTTCTTCGCGTGGGCGCGAGCCGCCTCGAGATGGCGCTTCTTGACCTGCCAGTGCAGGCTTCCGACGCCCGACCGAGCCAGCCTGGAGAGGGCCTCGGCGTCGATCCACTTGCGAGCCGACCATCCGGCGACGCCGGCCTCGAACGGCGCGACGATCAAGTGATCCCGGGCATCCACGGCCCGGCCGGCGGCGATGAAGCGGCTGTCGCCAAGCTCGACGATTCGCGAGAGCTGGGGCTCGCCGTCCGCGCAGCCAGCGAGCAGACGGTCGTCGCGGATCAGATTGATCGAGAGGTCCGCCCGGTAGGGAGTCGTCGTGCCGGGCTGTTGCAGAAAGCCGCCGCGCACGGCGAGATCGGACCAGGCGTCCGACTCGTTGCGCGGTAGGGCCTCGTAGACCTCGGAGTCGTAGTCCGCGAGATCGTTGCGCGCGAGCTCGCGCAGCACCGTGAGAATGGCGACGAAGTTGAGCCGAGTCAACTCGGACAAGTCCCTGCCGGGCGGCAGGCCGCCGCTTTCGATGAGCACCACGGCGGTGCCCCATGCGGTGAGGTTGTCGCCGAAGGCCCGCGGGCTCCAGTCTTCGTCGTAGCGAGCCATGCCGCCGGGCGCAAAAGGTGCCAGGGTCTCGATGATCGCGGCGCAGGCGCGCTTGGCCCGCATGCGTTGGGGAGTCATCGTGCTCTCTTGATCTCCAGACACCGCGAGCACGGCGTTGGTGGCGAGGCGCCCGGTGTCGCCGACCGCCGTCCGGCGGTTCTGATCGTGTAAATTGAAGCCCAGGAGCGGTTGGTGCTGGTCTCGCACCCGCTTGAGCAGTCGGCCCTCGGGGGTGGCCAGATTGAGAGCGTCGCGATTGATGTCGATACCCTGGGCGTTGCGCCGCTCGTAAATCTCGGCGCCGTCGGGGTTGAGCATCGGAATCACGAGCAGGGTCACGGCATCGAGGATGCTTCGGACTTCTGGCGCTTCGCTTCGAGTCAGAAGGTACTCGACGAGGTCGAGCAGCGCCGGAGTCGCTGAAGGCTCGTCGCCATGCATCTGCGACCACAGCAGGATCTTCTCCGGACCTCGGCCGAGGGTGAGAAGGAAGATGGGCCGGTTGCGGAACGAGTGCCCGAGCTCCGCCAGCTGCAAGGTGTCGGGGTGGCGCGCGGCGAGGTCGGCGAGGGCGCTCTCGAGCTCGGCCGGGCGCAGACACGGCGCGGGGGTCCGAACGACGCGGGTCTCGGGCCAGACGCGCCAGAGCTCTTCGGGCGTAAACGCGAAGGTGGGGCAGTGGCACAGGACCGCAAGAGCGGAGGCAAGCAGTGCGATGCGGGCTGCGGTCGACGTCATCGTGAGTTCCTTCGATCGGCGAAGCGGTCCGGTGATTCTACGGGAGACCGGGGGCTCCGGCGTTGATAGTCTCCGTCGCAGATCATGAGAGGACTGGTACCCGCCATGTTGCTGCTGCCCGCCGTTCTGCTTGCCGAAGGCTGCCGCACGGCCGACCATGACGTCATCCTTCGGGGAGGCACGGTCTACGACGGCACCGGCGGCGCGCCGGTTTCGGTGGACGTCGCGATCCGCGGCGATCGCATCGCAGAGATCGGGGACCTGACCGGCAAGACCGCGCGCCTTGAGATAGACGCCCGCGGTCTTGCAGTCGCCCCCGGATTCATCAACATGCTGAGCTGGGCGACCGAGTCCCTGCTCGAGGACGGTCGCTCGCTGAGCGACATCCGGCAAGGGGTGACCCTCGAGGTGATGGGTGAGGGCAGTTCGATGGGGCCGCTCAACGAGGCCATGCGTGAGAAGATGATCGAGCGGCAGAGCGACATCATCTACGACGTCGCGTGGACGACGCTCGGCGAGTATCTCGAGCATCTCGAGAGGAGCGGCATCGCGACCAACGTCGCGTCGTTCGTCGGCGCGACGTCGGTGCGCGAGCACGAGATCGGCTACGAGGATCGTCCGGCGACGCCCGAGGAGCTCGACCGTATGCGGCAGCTCGTCCGCCAGGCGATGGAGGAGGGTGCGGTCGGGCTCGGGTCGTCCCTTCCGTATGTTCCCGCCGCCTTCGCGCCCACCGAGGAGTTGATCGAACTCGCCCGCACCGTGGCCGAGTACGACGGCATGTACATCTCGCACATACGCAACGAGGGCGACGAGATCTTTACCGCTCTCGACGAATTCCTGACGATCGTCAGCGAAGCCGGGGTGCGGGGCGAGATCTACCACCTCAAGGCCTCGCACAAGCGCAACTGGGACAAGCTCGAGGAGGTCGTCGCTCGCGTCGAGGCGGCGCGAGCGGCAGGCCTGCCGGTGACCGCCGATATCTACACCTACCACGCGAGCTCGACCGGCCTGAACTACGACCTGCCGGCGTGGGCCAAGGAGGGTGGGCACGAGGCGTTCGTCGCGCGGCTCTCCGACCCGGCGACCCGCGAGCGAATCATCGCCGACACCGACATGATTCCGCCCGAGGACATTCTGCTGGTGAGCTTTCGCAACCCGAGCCTGCGCCATCTGACCGGCAAGAGCCTCGCCGAGATCGCTGCCGAGCGCGGGACGGCCCCCGAGGTGACGGCGATGGATCTGATCGTCGAAGACGACAGCCGGATCGGCACCGTGCGGTTCACCATGAGCGAGGACAATGTTCGGCGCAAGGTCGCTCTGCCGTGGGTCGCCTTCTGCTCGGATTCGGGCTCGATTGCTCCGGTGCCTCCGTTCACGAACTCGCAGCCCCACCCGCGCGCCTACGGCTCGTTCGCGCGCCTGCTCGGCAAGTATGTCCGCGAAGAGAAGATCATCTCGCTCGAAGAGGCCGTCCGGCGGCTGACCGGTTTTCCGGCCGCGAACCTCAAACTGACTGGCCGAGGGCTCCTGGCGCCCGACTACTTCGCCGACGTGGTGCTCTTCGATCCGGAGACGGTCATCGATCGGGCCACGTTCGAGAATCCTCATCAACTCGCAACCGGCGTCGTGCACGTCTTCGTCAACGGCAAGCGGGTGCTCGCCGATGGCGAGCCCACCGGAGCGTTGCCCGGCCGCTTCGTCCGGGGGCCGGGATGGAAGGGGAAACCATGATTCAAAGGATTCGCGCGCTATCGGCGATGACGATGGCGCTCGCGCTCTCGATCCCCCAAGGCGCACCGCCGGCTGCCGCAGCAGCCGCCGAAACCGCCGAGGTTCCGGACCGTACGGTTGCGGACGCGATCGGCCTGCTCGAGGTCTGGATCGGGGAGCAGCTGTCGTACCACGGCGTGCCGGGCCTCTCGATAGCGGTCGTCCACGATCAAGAGCTGGTCTGGTCCGAGGGCTACGGCTTCTGCGATCTCGAGACCAAAGCCCCCGCGGCACGGGAAACTCCGTACCGGATCGGATCAATCTCGAAGGTCTTCACCTCCACCGCGATACTGCAACTACGTGACCGGGGCAAGCTGCGCCTGGACGACCCGGTTGCCGACTATCTGCCCTGGTTCGGGCTCGAAAGCGACTTTCCGGGGGCGCCGGAAATCACCATCCGCCATCTCCTGACCCACACGGCGGGCCTGCCGCGCGAAGGGGCGTTTCCGTATTGGACTACGCACGACTTTCCGACCCGCGACGAGCTGAAAGCCGCGGTGACCGGGCAGGCGGCGGTCTTCGCTCCGGAGGTCACTTACAAGTACTCGAATCTCGGGATGGCTATGCTCGGCGAGGTCGTTGCCGCGGCGTCCGAAATGGACTACGCCGACTACGTCGAGAAACATCTCTTCGGTCCGCTAGGGATGAGTGCGAGCGCGGTGTTCCCGAACGGCGAGCTGCTGGCGAAGCTCGCGACGCCGTACATGATCAGGCTGCCGGACGGTAGCCGCAACGTGCACAACTACTACAGCACCCGGGCGCTGGCGCCGGCGGCCGAAATCGTCTCGACCGTGGTCGATCTCGCCAAGTTCGCCGCACTGCATCTGCATGACGGCTCCTCGGCAGCGGCCGAGGCGATCCTCAAAGCCGCCACCGCGCGCGAGATGCAGCGGCCGCACTGGGTCTATCCCGGCTGGAACGGCGGGCGTGGCCTGGGGTTCGGGATCTCCCGGCGCAGCGATAAGACGGTGGTGTCGCATGGCGGATGGATCGGCGGCAATCGCGCGCATCTGCTTCTGGTGCCGAGCGAGAAGATCGCGGTCGTCGCGATGACCAACGCCGACGATGCCGCTCCACACACCTTCAGTTTCGAGGCCTACGACGTGCTGGGACCGGCGATCGCGAAGGCCGTCGGCTCGAAGCCGGCCGCAGAGACCTTCGACCCGTCCTGGGAGCGCTTTGTCGGTGTCTACACCGATCCCTGGGGCTGGAAGGAGGAGGTCAGGGTACTCGACGGCAAGCTCATCATGTACTCCTACTCCTATCCGCCGGACGAGGATGCCGACGGCGGCGTGACGCCGCTGACTCATGTCGAGGGCAACGCTTTCAAGCGGCCGGGAGGGGAGCTGGTGGTCTTCGAGCTTGCCGAGGACGGCACGGTCGCGCGTCTCAAAAAACGATACGAATACCTCCAACCGGTGGATCGCTGAATCCGATCCGGATCGAAAGCCAGCAGCACGAGAGGGCAGCGGTGAACAACGGGATTCAGGGATTCGAGTACCAAGAGGGCGTTCTGCACGCCGGGCCGATTCCGGTCTCGGCCATCGCCGAAGCGATCGGGACGCCGACGTACATCTACTCGGCCGACGGCATCCGCTCGTCGTACAGGCGGTTGGAGCGGGCCTTCAGCCCGCTGGGTGCGCATCCTCACTACGCGGTCAAGGCCACTTCCAACCTGCACATCTGCCGGCTGCTGCGCGAGCTCGGGGCGAGCATGGACGTCGTCTCCGGCGGCGAGATGGAGCGGGCCTGGCTCGCAGGGACGCCCATGGAGGACATCGCGTTCGCCGGGGTCGGCAAGACCGTGGACGAGGTGCGCGCGGCCCTCGACGGCCGGTTCAGCCCGTTGGTCGGCCACGCGGAGCGTTTCGGCAGGATCGAGATCGAGAGTCGCGGACCGGTCGGAATGTTCAACGTCGAGTCGGTGAGCGAGCTGGTCAGGCTTCAGGAGATCGCCGAGGACCTGGGCGTCGCGGCCAAGGCCTGTATCCGGGTGAACCCCAACGTCGATCCCCATACTCACGAGTACACGACGACGGGCAAAGACAAAAACAAGTTCGGGATCGATGCCGATCTCGTTCCCGGGGTGTTCGAGGACTTCGCCGGCCACCCGATGGTTGATCTCATCGGTCTCCACGTGCACATCGGCTCGCCGGTGCGGCGAGTCACGCCCTTCGTCGAGGCCGTTCAGGTGTTGCTGGAGCTGATCGAGATGCTCGATCAGGCCGGCCACTCGATCTCGTTGCTCGATCTCGGCGGCGGATGGGCGGTCGACTACGTCGCCGGCGAATCGCCGGGGATCGAAGCCTATGCCGAGGCGCTAGTTCCGCTGCTGGAAGAGCCGGTGCGCCGCGGCCTGAAGGTGATTCTCGAGCCGGGTCGATCGATCACCGCCAACGCCGGGATCCTGCTCACCCGGGTGCAGCACGTCAAGCAGGGCCGCACCCGGCGCTTCGTGATCTGTGACGCCGGCATGCACACGATGATCCGGCCGGCTCTGTACCAGGCTTTCCATTTCATCTGGCCGACCGTGGTTCCCGTCGAGATGGTGCCGCGAGAGTTTTCGGAGCGCCCCGAGCTGCCGGGCCTGCACGAGTGCGAGATCGTGGGTCCGATCTGTGAGACCGCGGACTTTCTAGCCCGCAACCGGCCGCTCCCGGACGTCTCGCAGGAGGATCTGCTGGCGGTTTTTTCCGCTGGCTCCTACGGCATGTCGATGGCCTCGAACTACAACGATCACGGGCGTCCGGCCGAGGTGCTGGTGGACGGCGACCGGGCGATCGTGATCAATGAGCGCCAGCCTCTAGCCGCCCTGTTTGAAACCGAGCGCGTGACGCGGGAGCTCGAGCTGGGCGTCGGCTAGGGTGGTACTGTCGCGCTCATGTCTCAGCCCGTGAGCGGAGCGACAGAAGCGGCGCGAGCTTCCGATTTTCTGGCTGCGGCGCGCGACATCCTTCCGTGGATGATCGAGATCCGACGTGACCTTCATCAGCATCCAGAGCTGGGACTCGAAGAGTTCCGCACCGCGTCCCGGATCCAGGGACTGCTCGACGAGATCGGTATCGTGCATGTCGACGGTCTGGCCGGCACAGGCGTTCTGGGTCTGCTTCGCGGAACCGCCGAGGGGCGGACCGTAGCTCTTCGAGCCGACATCGACGCCCTGCCGCTCGAGGACGCCAAGGAGACCTCTTACCGTTCTCAGGTGCCGGGCAAGATGCACGCCTGCGGTCACGATGTGCACACCGCCGTCCTTCTCGGCGCGGCGCGCATCCTCGCCGGCATGACGGAGCGTTTTCGCGGCACCGTCAAGCTCATCTTTCAGCCGGCCGAGGAGACCGTGGGCGGCGCGAAGATGCTCATCGAGGAGGGGGTTCTGGAGAACCCGGCAGTCGAGGCGATCTTCGGTCTCCACGTCGATCCGGGACTGGACGTGGGCCGGTTCGGGATTCGCTACGGGCAGCGTAACGCCTCGTCGGACAACGTGCATCTGACCATCCACGGGCGCTCCGGCCACGGCGCGTATCCGACCAGCGGCGTGGACGCGATTGTGATCGCCGCCCAGGTGGTGACCGCCTTGCAGTCGGTGGTCAGCCGCAACGTCGATGCACGGCAGAGCGCGGTGGTGAGCTTCGGGACGATCCAGGGCGGAACCCAGAGGAACATCCTGGCCGAGCGCGTCGAGCTCGTGGGCACGGTCCGCAGCCTGGATCAGACGACCCGCGAGCTGGTCCTCAACCGCGTCCGCGAGTGCGCGGAGGGCATCGCCGCCGGCATGGGCGGCCACGCGGAGGTCGAGATCGATCCCAGCTACGATCCGCTGGTCAACAACGACGCGATGGTCGAAGTCGTGCGCGAGAGCGCCCGGGCCCTGGCCGGGGACGAGAACATCTTCGTGATTCCTCGAGCCAACATGGGAGTCGAGGACTTCGCCTACTACGTCAGCAAGGTGCCGGGAGCGTTCTTTTCACTCGGAGTGCGCAACGAAGCCGAAGGCGTCGTTCATCCGGTGCACAACAATCGTTTCGACATCGACGAGCGGAGCATGGCGTTCGGCGCCGCGATTCAGGTGCTCAACGCGCTCTCGGTTCTCGACAGCCCGAGGTGAACGGGTACCGCCCGTCGAAGACACTTGCTCAACAAGATCTGGGGTGGCTTCTTCTTCGTGGCGTTCGCCGTGGCGCTCTGGCGCTGGGCGATCCTGGGCGACGCCGCGGTCTGGGCCGCCATGGTCAGCGCGACCTTCGACATGGCGAAGGTCGGCTTCGAGATCGCCCTCGGCCTGACCGGGGTGATGTGCCTCTGGCTGGGGATCATGGAGCTCGGCGAGAAAGGCGGCGCGGTGGACTTTCTCGCCTGGGCGTTCGGACCGCTCATGGTGAGGCTCTTTCCCGGCGTTCCCGCCGGGCACCCGGCGATGGGCTCGATCGTGATGAACATGGCCGCCAACATGCTGGGCCTCGACAATGCCGCGACGCCGTTGGGTCTCAAGGCGATGAAGGAGCTCCAGGAGCTCAATCCGGAGCCCGAGACGGCCTCGAACGATCAGATTCTCTTTCTGGTCATCAACACGTCGGCGGTCACTCTCATCCCGATCACGATCTTCGTCTACCGGGCGCAAATGGGGGCGGCGGACCCGACCGACGTCTTCATTCCGCTGCTCATCACGACCTTCTGCTCGACCATGGCCGGGCTCCTGGTCACCGCGGCGGTGCAGAAGCTCCGGCTCTGGGATCCGGTCGTGCTCGCTTATCTGGGAGGCATGAGCGCCGTGATCGGCGCCCTGGTGCTGCATTTCGCGCGGCTCGATCGCGCTGCGATGGAACAACAGTCCTCGGTGTTGTCGAACATCGCGATCTTCTCGGTCATCATCGTCTTTCTGGCGCTCGCCGCTCGTCGCGGCGTGCCGCTCTACGAGACCTTCGTCGACGGAGCCAAAGGCGGCTTCAAGGTGGCGATCGGGATCATTCCGTATCTGGTGGCCATGCTGGTCGCGATCGGCGTGTTGCGCGCGAGCGGGGCGCTCGACGTTCTGCTCGACGGCGCCCGCTGGGCGGTGCAAGGGCTCGGTTTGGACTCCCGCTGGGTGGACGGCGTGCCCACGGCGCTCATGCGGCCGCTCTCCGGAAGCGGGGCCCGCGGCATGATGCTCGAAACGATGGAGACTATGGGTGCGGATTCGTTCGCCGGCCGCCTGGTGAGCACGGTTCAGGGCGGCACCGAGACGACCTTCTACGTTCTAGCCGTTTACTTCGGCTCGGTGGGCATCCGGCGTACGCGCCATGCGGTCGGCTGTGGGCTGACGGCGGACGTCGCCGGCGCGATCGCCGCCGTCCTGGTCACCTACCTTTTCTTTGGCTGATTCAACAGGCTACGGGCTCCGCTCCCGACCACCACGACACCAGGGGAAGATCGGCCATCGTGCGCAGGCCGGGCGGGGCGGCCAACGCGCGCGGCATGGCATTGAGCGTGATCGCGGCCGTCGCGACGTCGCCTTCGATCCCTCGAACCGTCGAGGTCAGATTGGGCGAGCCCTGGATGCGCACTGTGTCGATCGTGTCCGGGGCGCCGAGGTAGGCTTCCATGTGCATCCGGATCAGCGGCTCGCCGTTGCGATAGCCCGCGCCGTCTTGGATGATCCCCAAGGCCTGACCAGTGGCCACCGGAATCATGCCGCAGGTGACCGGCCCTTCGGCGAGCTTAGGCTCGACCACGTCGGTGATACGGTCGAGCTCCCAGCCCAGGGCGCCGGCGATCATGGCGATCGATTCTCCGAGGCCGACGTGCCCCAGCACGCCGCGCGCCACTCGCTCGCGGAAGACCTCGGGATCCAGTCCGGCGCCGATTTTCTGCTGGAACGGCAGCCGGCGCTTGGCGGCGTCTTGAATCCGGTCCACCTCGATCGAATCGACGCGACGGCAGGACGCGGTCAGAACGATCGGGAGGGTGTCCATCGCGAAGCCGGGATTGACCCCGGTACCGACGACCGCGACGCCCGCCTCCCGCGCCAGCGCGTCGAGACGCCGGCTCAATTCCGGCTGGGCCCGGTGCGGATAGGCCAGCGTCTCGGTGGTCGAGACCACCGGTAGTCGGGCGGTCAGGATGGCCTCGAGGTCGGGCATTACGGACTCGAGCGCGGATCGCGTGCAGAGCGCCACGATATCGGCGCTGGTCGTGGCGAGCGCGCTTTCGAGATCGCCTTGCACCACGATTCCTTGCGGGGTCTCCAAGCCGATGAGCTCTCCGACGTCGCGGCCGACCTTGCCCGGATCGATGTCCACAGCGCCGACCGCTTCGAATCCCGCACGTTCGATGACCTGGCGAAGCACCCGCTCGCCGATCGGCCCCAGCCCGACGTGGATCACCCGAATCGACATGCCCCAACCCTCCGTTTGTTTTGTGAATCAGAAATCCGCCGCGGCCGCGACCAGCGACAACAACCAGGCGCACAGAAGCCCGCCATAGATACCGAACACGTAGCCGGCCACGCCCATGAGGACGCCGACCGGCGCCAGGGCGGGATGGTACACGGACGCCACGACCGGCGCCGACACCGGGCCGCCGATATTCGCCATGCTGCCGGTGGCGACGAAAAACAGAGGTGCCCGCAGCAGCCTGGCCGCGACGAACAGGATCACGACATGGACGGCGATCCAGACGACGCCCACCGCCAGATAGAGCGGCACTTCGAGGACCTTCTTGAGGTCCGCCTGTGCGCCGATCGAGGTCAACATCAGATAGAGCGCGAGGTAGCCGATTCGTGAGCCGCCGACTCGCTCGATCCGAGCCGCCGGCGTGAACGAGAGCGCCAGACCCAGGGAGGTCGCGAGAACCACTGTCCATGTCGTGTGACTGATGATGGTCGGGTCCCCGAGGGTGGGCAGGCGGTTTCCCGCCCAGAGGCAGGCCATAGCGCCGCCGAAGCCCAGCGCCAAGATCATCGCCAAATCGCTCAACTCGGTCGGCCGCCGCTCGCTGTCGGAGGCCTCGAGCTCTCGATTCAGCGCCTCGACGGCGCTGGTGTCGGCGCCGACCCAGCCGTCGAAACGCGCCTGCCAGCCGCTCAGAAAGAGAAGGACCCCCATCCAGCTATAGGCAACCACGGTATCGACCACGATGATCGGGCCCATGAGGGCGTCCGGAGTTCCGATGCTCTCCTTGATCGCGACCAGGTTCGCGGTGCCGCCGATCCAGCTTCCCGAGAGCGCCGCCAGCCCCATCCAGGTGTCGCCGGGCAGCGAGCCCCCGAAGAGCGCGAGTGCGATCGGCCCGCCGACGATGATCCCGATCGAGCCGGCGAGCATCATCGCCAGGGCCTTTCCGCCGAGCTTCAGCACGGCACGCACGTCCACGGTGGTCATGAGAAGCAGCAGGCTCACCGGCAGCAGGTAGCGCACCATCCAGTCGTAGATCGGTGACGCCGCCGGAGTGATCCCGAGGCTCGTGCCGACGGCGGGCAGAAAGTACGCGTAGAGAACCGCCGGCGTGATCCGGAAGAGGCCCTGCAGTCTCGGCAGGCCGCTCAGCCAGAAAACCGCCCCCAGGAGGCAGGCCAGGAAAACGAAGATTGCCGACGGATCGCTGATCAGCGGATTCATGGTCCGGTCGTTGGTTGGTCGCGTCCCTCGTCGCGAGAAGCGGTCCGCTTGCCCGCTCGAATCCGCTGGGCGACAATACCGCAGCAGGAGCGGTTTTTTTGTCGCTGGGAGGCTCCCTGACCAGGCACTCGGATCGAAAGGACGCATGGCTGACCCTTCCCACGGAGGCTCGTCACCCGGAAAGCTCGGACCTCGACGCGCTGCCGAGCGAGGAGATCGTCTCGTTGTTGCTCGAAGAGGACGTCAGAGGGCTGAGAGCGGCGCGGCTCCGCAAGGGGCAGATCGCCGAGGCCGCCGACTGGGTCGCCGGCGCGCTCGGGTCCGGCGGGCGCGTGATGTTCGCCGGCGCCGGAACC
>CALZIK010000042.1 GCA_945787635.1 Thermoanaerobaculia bacterium
CGCTCGTACGAGACACGCGGCCGGCCCGTGAGGCATCGGACCTCATCTTGTTGTAGCGGTCGACGCCCCTGTCGACCGTCCGGCGATCGCACCTCTCTGTCCCGTCCACCGATAGTGGGCCAGCCGAACTGCTTCGGGCTAGCGTCAGACGGTCCTGGCCGAGGTCCCTCTCCTCGGGGGATCTCGCTCAGTACACGGGCTCGAACTCGAGGCCAGACAGCTCCAGTCGGAAGAGTCCTAGCGGCCTGGCCTTCGTGACTCGGGGTCTCCGAATCCACAGACCCGCCAGATCTCGCGGCCGCTGACCTTGGTCACACGGTGACCTTCCGCTCGGAGGTGCCGCGCTTGGATCGTGGGGCCGGCCGGGTTCTTCGCCCGTAGCGCTCCGTCTGCCTCGACCGCCCTCTAGTGGGGAGCCACCGGGCGCCGCGCCGCGCCGATCTGCTCCTCGGCCGCACCTGCGACGATGCTGAGGCAGGTTCCCGTCGTCATCGGGCAGACCGTCTCCGCGCCGGTCGTCCGTGCCAGCGCCTCTCGGAGCCTCGCGACCGTGGTCAGCCGACCCTTGCGGACCTTGCGGATCTCTTCAGCGAGAAGCATCGGCGTCGGCCAGCATTTTCGTGCCGCTGCGCGCGAGCGCGACGATCTTGGGCTCCAGGTCCGGGCGGAGCTTGGGGATCCACGAGCGCGTCGATCGCATCTTCCAGGACATTTGATGCGCTTCTAGTCTACGTCGAGTCTCGCTTCCTCGGACGGCGAAGTCCGGAAGATCCGTGAATAGCACAGCATGTCGATCTTGCAGCCCGGTGCCAGATTCGGCAGCTGCGCGCGCTCGTGCACGAGCCCCTCACAGTCGAAGCCGCCCTTCTCGAGCACGCGCTGCGAGGGCCGGTGCTCGGGATGGCAAAGGGCGTAGAGGCGCCGAACGCCGACCTGCGGGGCGAGCTTGACCATCGCCCAGAGCGCCTCGGTCGCGTAGCCGTGTCCCCAGGCGTCCCGGGCGAGAACGTAGCCGGTCTCCGCCCGCTCGGCGGTCTCGAAGTGAAGGCCGGCGCCTCCCAGGAGCGCGCTCCCGGCTCGGGAGAAGACGAGATACGGCCCCGCTGGCCATTTCAACCACTCGGCCTTGCTGAAGCCGATGAAGGCTCGGGTGTCCTCGATCGACCGATGCCGAGGCCAGCTCAAATACTTGGTGACCTCGGCGTCGCTCGAATAGCGCTCGAAGATCGCGCCGGCGTCGGCGGGCCGGGGAGGACGCAGCATGAGCCGGTGGGTCTCGATCCGGTCGGGCGCCTTGCAGTTGCGTTCGTTCATCAACGCCGCTCGTGGCGGTAGCGGACGACCCCCGGCTCGGAGCCGTCGCCGTCGAAGCAGAAGCCCGCCTTCTCGAGCACGCCGATCGAGGGGGCGAGCTCGGGCAAGGTCTCGGCGACGACCGCCCTCACTCGCGGGTCCGCGTAGGCGTGCTCGAGAAACCCATGGACCGCTTCGCTCGCGTAGCCCTGTCGGTGATGCTCCGGTAGGACCGAATAGCCGATCTCGACGGTGCCCTGTGGCGTGGGCGGCCCCTTGAAGCCGCCGGCTCCTATCGCCAGAGGCGGCGCATCGTCCCGCCGCAGCACCATGTACCGAAAGCCCCAGGTCTCGAAATCCGAGTTCACCGCCAGTCGGTCGAGAATCCAACGCATCGCGTCGCGGTCGTAGAGCGGCGGCGGCCACGACTCGGGAACCTCGACTCCCAGGATCTCGGCAAGCGCTTCACGGCTCTCGAGCTCTCGCTGCACGATGGCGAGCGATCCGGCGACAAGGTCGAGGCGCGGAGTGTGGATGGCCTTCGGCACCTCGCTACCAGCCTTCCCGCTCGATCGCCCGGGTGACGTGCGCGAGATGGTGGCGCCCGTGCCAGGCGTAGTTGCCGACGTTCCACGCGAGCTCGGTCGGACCTGACTCCGGATGCACGAAGCGCCGCGCGAGCTGCTCGCGGGTGAGCGAGCGCAGCAAGACCGCCCATTTCGCGTGCAAGAGCGCGAGAAACTCGAGGCTGGTTTCGATCGGCAGCTCCCGGTACTCGGCAAGCTCCGCCCAGCGTTTCTCGTCATAGGCCTTGATCGTAGGCTCGTCTTCGGTCAACGCCCACTTGAAGCGGACGTAGCTGTTGAGGTGGCTGTCCGAGAGGTGGTGGACGACCTGCCGGATCGTCCAGCCTCCGGGCCGGTACGGCGTGTCGAGCTGCTCGTCGGTCAGGTCGGAGACCGCTTCGCGGATCTCCTCTGGCAGCACTTCGATCTGACCGATCCAGAACGCCAGATCGTCGTCGGTCACCGGACCGTCGAGCTCGAAATGGCCGATGGGGTAGCGAAGGCTTTCCGGCGTCGATTGCGCCACTGGGTCAAGCTCCCGGCGTCTCGAATTCAAGTCTCCTTACGGCGGGAAGTCTACACCCTGCGACGCCGGAGAGCACCCGCGAGTAGTGCCTACAGCGCGGCGACCATCGCGTCCGCCTTGGCGATCACTGGCCAAGCACGGCGTAGGCGACCCAGGCGACCAAGACAGCCGCCAGCAGCGCCAGGGCCGTCGAAGCCCACCGGTTCGACCGTTCGACTCGCCAGGCGAGAGCGCAGAGCATGAGGAAGGCGGGCGGCGCGAGCCAGAGACCCCTCGGAGTGGCGGCCAAGTAAAGAAACATCGGCGCGGCGAGAAAGCAGCCCACGAACGCCGCCGGCCGGAGCTTGTTTGCGATTGCGAACGCGAACGCCAGGAGCGCTCCGAGAATCGCCGGCCAGCCGAGCACCAGCACCCAGGACCCGGATCCGAATGTGACGTGCGTTTCCATATGCCGAACGATCAGCCGGGCTCGGCGCGGGTCTCACCGATACAGAGGCCCGTCCAGGTACTTGAATCCGGTGTCGCAGGCCACAGTGACGACGGTTCCTCCCGCGCCGACTTCCTTTGCCAGATCGAACGCCGCGAGCACATTCATGCCGGTGGACGTTCCCGCAAAGATCCCTTCTTCGCGTGCGAGCCGTCGCGCCATCTTCCGACCTTCGGCCTCGGAGAGCGCTCTGACGTCGGTCACCACATTGCGGTCGAAAAGCGGCGGCACAAAGCCTGCGGCGGTGCCGTCCACGCTGTGAGCTCCCGCCTCTCCTCCGGACAACACCGCGGAGGTGTCCGGTTCCAGGGCCACGATCCGGGCCTTTGGCCAGGCCCGGCGAATGACGGACCCGGCGCCCGTGATCATCCCGGCGGTGCCCACCATGCCGCACAGGACATCGACTCGCTTGCCTAGCTGCTCGACGATCTCTTCGCCCATCTTGTGGTAGCCGGCGGGGGCGTGCCGGTTGCGGAACTGGTCGAGGTAGACGTAGCCGCCGCCCTCGACGAGCTTGCGGGCTCGCTGGCGCATTCTCGGCCAGAGATCCGGTGTGACGACGCCGCCGACCGAAGGCTCGATCAGCAGGGTCGCGCCGAACGCCCGCATCGAGTCGAGCTTCTCGCGCGCATAGGCGTCGGACGAGATGACCGTGAACTTGTATCCTTTGACCGCGCAGACGAAGGCGAGGGACGACCCGGTGCTGCCGCCGGTGCACTCCAGGACCTGCTGGTCCTGGGTAAGCTCTCCCGTGGCTTCCGCGGCCTCGATCATCGCCAGGGCCACGCGGTCCTTGTACGACCCGGTGGGGTTGCCGCCCTCGAGCTTCACCCAGATCTCGGTGGGCCCGGGCGGCGCCAGGCGCCGCAGCCGCACGAGCGGAGTGTTGCCGATGGCATCGAGTAGGGTGGGTTGCGGCGTGTTCACTTCAGCTCCGAGCGTTCGCTCCTCGGGAGTCTTTTGCGTGAAGATCTCGGTGTCGTTTCGGGGCGTGGCGTGGCAGAAGAGCGCCCGGCCGAGTCCCTCGATTTCGAGGCGAACCGTAAGCCGGCCAGCCCGCGACGACCCTGCGGTGCTCTGGGCACATGTCGCGGGCGAGCCAGCGGATCGCCTCCAGGTGCTGCTCCGGAACCCCCGACGGTTCCTCGCCGGCGGCTAGCGCCAGCACGGAGCGGTCGCCGTTGCCGCGGAGAAGCTCGACCGGCGGTTCGAGCGTGAGCAGGAGCTCGAGAGCCTCGTTCGACATCGGTCCCGGATAGACGTCGCCGCCGATCACGACCCGGTCCGGCGCCGCTCAATGTGCCCGGAGCCTGTTCACGCCTCGACCTTGCCGGCATACGCGGCCTCGACCGCGCCTATGTCGATCTTACGCATGCCGAGAACCGCCTCCATGGCGCGCTCGGAGGCCGCCCGGTTGGGCGTGTCGAGAAGCCGGATCGCCGGCTCGGGCACGATCTGCCACGACAGGCCGAAGCGATCCTTGAGCCATCCGCACCGGCTCTCGCTGCCGCCGTCGGCCGTGAGCAGCGCCCACAGCCGGTCGGTGTCCTCCTGGTCTTCGGTCATCACCGAGATCGAGGCCGCTTCGGTATGCGGGAACTGGGGTCCGCCGTTGAGCGCCTGGAAGGCGGTGCCGGCCAGCGCGAACTCGACAATGAGGGCCGGCCGGTCAGGATCCGGACGCGCGACGTTGGTGATTCGGGAGTCGGGAAGAAGCGAAGTGTAGAAGCTCGCAGCTTCCTCTGCGTTGCCGTCGAACCACAGGCAGGTGGCGACTTTGGGCTTGGTCTGCGTCATGGGGGCCTAGCCGAGCGCGTACCGGTCGACCGGCTTGAAGGTCCGCGCCAAGCCTACACCCCTCCTCTCGCTCGCCCGGGGCCGTAGAGCTCGGTGCTCAAGTACTTCATGCCCGAATCACAGGCGATGGTGACGACGGTTTGCCCGCGTCCGAGGCGCTCGGCGACTCGCAGTGCCACCGCGACGTTGGCTCCCGTGGAGGTGCCCGCGAAGATTCCCTCTTCTCGCGCCAGGCGCCGGGCGGTCGCCATGGCATCCTGCGTCGAGATTGTCTGGATCTCGTCGGCGAGCGCCTCGGTCCACAAGGGCACGACGAACCCGGCGCCGGTGCCTTCAATCTTGTGAGAGCCGCTCGGCTTGCCCGATAGAACCGCCGACTCCTCGGGCTCGACGGCGACAATGTGCACCGCCTCGTTGTGAGATCGAAGCCGCGTGGAGACGCCCCGCAGCGACCCGGCGGTCCCGACGCTGTGAACGAAGGCGCTGACCCGTCCGCCCGACTGCTCCCAGATCTCATCGCCCATCTGTTCATAGCTCGGCAGTGGATCGGCGTTGTTCAACTGGTCGGTCCAGTAGCTTCCGGGCGCGGCGGCGAGCCTGCGCGCGGTCTCAATCATCTCGAGAGTCAGAGCCTTCGTCGTCCCACCGGTCGGGCTCTCGACCAGCGTCAGTCGCGCCCCCAGCGCCCGCATGTGATCGAGCTTTTCCTTGCTGAAAGCCTCGGAGGTCACGATTTGAAGCGGGATGCGCTTCGCGGCGCAGACGAACGCGAGCGACACACCCGTGCTCCCGCCGGTGTACTCGACCACCGAGCCCCCGGGCTCCAGGCGACCGTCGTTCTCGGCCGCCTCGACCATCGCGAGTGCCATCCGGTCCTTCATGCTCCCGGTCGGGTTCTCGTACTCTGCCTTGACCAGGATCCGGGCGCTCCCCTCGGGCACCAGGTGCCGCAGCGGAAGGAGCCTCGTGGCGCCGATGGTGTCGAGAATGGTCACGGCCGGCCTGCTTGGCATTCCTGAACGGTACAGTCCACTAGCTTCCGGCGATCCAACGCGCCAGGAGAAAGAGAAACGCGACGATGTACAGGCTGCCGAAGACCGTCTTGTTGTGGTGCGCGAGCCACTCGGGCAGGTAAATGTCGAAGTTCGCGCGACGATCGTCGGTATAGCGGGCGGCCACGCCGGTCAGGGGACACGCCATTCCATTGAGCAGAAGAACCGCCACCTCCACGGCGACGATGGCTGCGAAGAGGGCAGCCAGGCGAAACCGATCCACGGCGGTGAAGAACGGAATCGCCAGGATGCAGGCGACGAAGAAGGCCCAGATGACCGTGTGAAGGAGCTTGACGTTGCGAAGGGAGTTCATTCGAGCGCTGACTCGGACGACCAGCAGCTAGCCGGAACCCTCGAGGGACCGCTGCTCGGCGGCCGACAACGTCTCCCGGACCAAGGCCGTGTCGTAGAACGACCGGATCTCCTGGATCAAGTCGCTCTCCACGCGGACCCAATCACAGGTCTCGACCACGCCATTCGGAGTCCTGTTCTCGAACCGGACGACCGCCTGGCTTCCGCTGGCGACGACGTCCAAGACCTCGAGCTCCATCACGCTCTTGCGCGCCATCGGCTCGACCGCCGCCAGGTACGTGTCACGCCCTTCGAACCGGCCGAACGGACTGACGTGAACGAAGTCCGGCGCCAGATGGCTCCGAAGCCAGTCCATGTCGAACCGGATCCACGCCTCGATCCACTGGACGGCGAGCTCGGCGCTGTGCTCTCTGGTTGTCATCGGCTTTGTTTCGCGCAAGGACTCCTCGCGGTTATTCCGACTCCCTTCCTCCTTTCGCTGTCGAAGCTCCTGCCATATCTTACCTGCACGGGTCGGTCCGACCGCAGGGGTGTCGGGTGCAGCGAGAGGTTAGGTAGCAACCTGTTAGCGCGAACGGGGGTCTTCCGGCTCGTAGAACTCGCCCTCGAGATCTGTGAGCTTCTCCTCGAAAAACGAATGAGCGTCGCGAATGGCCTGGTTGTAAACTGGAGGACCCAACTCGCGCACAAAGAAGTCTAGGAGTTTCTCAGCCCGGGAATCACTGATCTGTTCGTCGAGAGGCCACGTGTCAACCACCATCGACCTGCTGCAGGCGGCCAAAGGGCCCTGGCCGGCTCTCCTCCCCGATCTCGGCGGTGATTCTCCCACTGCCGTCGAATCGAAAGAGCGTGATCCCACCCCACCTGTGTACTTCGTTGGTCGGCGGTTCGCCTGGACTCCTTGACGCGACGCTTCGCGCCGAAAAGCTCCAGAGAAGGACCACTCGGCCGGCGTCAGAAACTGCTTCATGGAACTCGAATTCGGGTTCCGCCCACCTCTGGCTGAAACCCGTGACGAACGCCTTGAGCGATTCGCGCCCCCGGATTGCGGGGGTCCCGAGAACGTCAACGAAGATGGGATAGCTCACGACTATGTCCTTGGCGGAAAGCTCGTCAACGACGGACGAGTCGCCACCGTAGACTCCGCGAAAATACCGCTGCGCCAGTTGGGCGCGCTCAGATTCCAATCCAGCGCCCCAAGCTTGGGGGGCAATGGTCAGAACCGTCAGAAATATTGCGAGTGTCCGCATCTGCAGTCTCCTTTGGCCTTTCCCGGTGGCCCGCCTAGGGGATTGTGAGCTCAGTGGCGCCGCTGACGAAAGCGGTGCCGTGAAGTGAGCCGGTGAACCTGAACATGGTTACGGTTGTAGAAAGCACACATGCGGTGTCCGGTGCAGCGAATTGTCAGGCGGCAGAGCGCTTCACCGCCGCCCGGGCTTCTCTCCCTTGAACCAGCAAACCGCTAAGAACGCGGCTGCAATGACTGCTTGAAACCCAAGGAACAGGATAATGCCGTGCGGGAGCAAGAAGGCGCCAGCTATGGAGAGGACAAAGTACGTAGCCAAAGCAAACCACCCTTGCCAAGTGATGGGAAACCCCCAGCCCCATCCGAGCTTCTTTGCTGGAAACCAATGGTCTTTGTTCGTTTCACTCATCGAATTTCACTGCCGTTCGCAGATCGCGGGAAGAGAATGAGGCCGTGTGAAAGCAAGAAGGCCGACGCCTACTTGCGCGAGGAGTCCAGATACGATTGGTTAGATGCCACCCCGTTGGAGCTCGCGGCCGCCAAGCAGAGATAGGACGTCGGAACCTGCTGCACTTTAGGGACCGACTTGAGCTGCCCCGAAGTCCTTGCGATTCCGCCTACGGCAAGAATCGGGGTCAGCGGCTCAGTCCGGGGAGTACCAAAGAGCTGTTTCCAATCCTGAACCGCGCCACATTCCTCCGGGCGTAGGCAGGGGCGTCGAGCAGCTATCTGCTTGGCTGCTGCGCAAGGGTCGGTACGCATAACCTGCGTAACTGCTTCGGGAGGAATCTGGAAGGGTCGCTCTGGCACGACCGGCACAGACAGGAGCCAAAGGGTAAGGGCAAGATGAGACATTGCAGCCTCCTCTCTTTTGGACCTACCTATTCAATTTGCGGTTCCAGTGGCATCTAACAGATTTTGAGACCGGCACCGCCCGCGGTCCCGATAAGAACTACGTTGCTGAAGATAACCGCGGCCCTGAAGTCTACACGCGGCCCGGAGCACGCGAGGCGGTGTCCGGTGCAGTGAGGTGTTCGGTGGCTTACCCATCGCTGAAACCCACGAGCCGCAGATGCTGTCGAATCTCACGGGCTGAGAGAGGGATACTCACTCCGGCAAACTTCTCGTGAGTCGCAACCTCAAGTGGGATGAAGTTCTCTTCAAAAGCTGAATCGTCAGCTGGCACGAAAGTGCAGTGTCGAGAACCGCGACGAACGTCCTCCGTTGCTCGCAGTTTGAGACCCAGCGGAAGCTGACAGCGGAGGCCATCAGTGTACGGTGCCAGCCAGTGAGTAAGAATCTTGACTGAGAAATACAACCTCGGCGACCGTGCCTGCTGAAACGTCTTGTCTCATCCGCTCCGCAAAAAACATGCGGATGGGCCAGACCAACCAGACGAAGACGTTCGCACGAACAAAGAGAAACGGCCATGTCACAGCAGCAAGAATCCACCTTGAGATGCTCGCAGCTTTCGACATCAGTTCACCAAGACACCTAACGGATTCTAGACAGCATCGCAGTCACGCCGGTGAATTGCGAGGAGCTTACCTTCCTTTCGAGAGAGCCTCGGGGGCTGCCAAGTAGCAAACTTGGCGTCACGGGCCCTTGCCGTCTCGGCGACGATAAACCCGTCATGCAGTAACTCTTCCCACTTGCTGCGCCAACCTTCTCCATGGCTTGTGAAGTGAGTCCCTGTCGGCCCGCCTAGGATGAGCGCGCCGGCGCGATCGCTTCTGACGAAGCCGCCGACCTCAATGCCAGTTTCCGTGCTGCGAACAAGCCAGCACAGAACTCCGTTCTCTGGTGTCTCGGACATATGTCGCCTCGGGAAGCCTTCACCCCACCCTGCCGCCTAACGCCCGCTCCAACGACTTGTTAGGCGGCTGCCCGCTCATACTAACCGCACCAAAGGATGGGCTCCGAGGAGCGTCTACGGCCCGACCCTTATTCCGAGCCAGCCATTGCTGCGACCTTTGCATCGACCTTAGACATACCTATAGCCGCCTAACGGATTCTGAGCTCACCGGCACCGCTGGCGACAGCGGCCACTTGCAGCGAGTTGGTGAACTTGGACATGACAACGGTTGAAGAACGCGCGCTGGCGGTGTCCGGTGCAGCGATTGGTTAGAGCGCCTCACCCCACGAACCTTTGCCAGAGCCAAAACACCACGTAGGCCACGAGGACGACCCGGAGTACGAGACTGAACGCCGAGTAACCGAAACGTACATCCTGCCTCTCAAACTCGAAGGGTAGACGCAACTCGATCTTGACCCACGGATTGAACCCAAACTGATAGGTGCCACTCTCGGCCTCCAGGTGGAGAACCCGAACCGGGAGGAAGAGGCTGTGGCCGCGATACACGACGGCACGCCGGATCGAGTCAAGCGGCACTTTCCAGCCACCACATTCGACCCGGTCTCGGAAAACCTTGAACCACCCACGACGGGAGGTGGCCCAACTCCACGATCGCCTTGGCGATCCACTCTCACGGTTCGTTGCTTTCGTCCAACAGCGATAAAGAGGTTCATCCATGCCAAGGCGCTCTAACATGTTATTCGACGCCCGAATATCGAGCCCGAACGGTGAACGATCTGGCGCATAACGCCGGAGCCGAGAGTCGCGAAGATCCTCGGGAATCGCCCGAGTGGCTCGGCCCTCAGCGTTTCTCGAGCGGGAGCGACGCAAGACGTTATAGTGCGCTTCATGTACGCAGAACGTCGCCGCCGGCTGGCGTCTCCAAGAACTGACGATGGCATCGCGGACAAGCCTTGTGATTGTGTGGATCGGTTGAAGAAAGGCTAGCACACGAGGGGCTCGGTGCCGTCCCTCCATTCCAGGACCGTTTCGCGGCTGCAAGGCCGGCGGCCCACTCTCGATGCGGACGGCCACAGAGACCGTCGGAGCGGGGGTGGGAGCGCAGAGGGCGGAGGCTTCGGTCGATACGGCGGCCGACCGCTGCAGCCCGTGGCAGAACCAGTCGGGAGGGGACACCTAGGTGGCCCCGGTTTTACCCCTCTTCTTTCGCCTTCTGCGCCTCGGCGACGAGCTTCTCCTGGACGTTTCGCGGTACTTCCTCGTAGTGCGAGAATTCCATGTGGAAACGGGAGCGGCCCTGGGTCATCGCCGTGAGCGCCGGGTCGTAGTTGAGCATCTCGGCCATCGGCACCATCGCGTTCACGATCTGCGAGCCGTTTTTGGTCTCCATGCCCTGGGGGCGGCCGCGGCGCTGGGCGAGGTCGCTCATGATGTCGCCGGTGAACTCGTCCGACGTCGTGATCTCGACCTGCATGATCGGCTCGAGCATCACCGGGGCGCCGGCGGCCATGGCGTCCTTGAAGGCCAGCGAGCCGGCGATCTTGAACGCCATCTCGGAGGAATCGACGTCGTGGTACTGGCCGTCCTTGAGCCGCACGCGAAAATCGACCACCGGGTAGCCGGCGAGAAAGCCCTTCTTGCGGGCTTCCTGGATGCCCTTTTCGACCGCCGGACGGTAGGTCTGGGGGATCGAGCCGCCGAAGATCTCGTCGAGGAACTCGAAGTCGCCGCCGCGCTCCATCGGCTCCATGATGATCCGGCAGTCGGCGAACTGTCCGCGGCCGCCCGACTGCTTCTTGTGGCGGCCGTGGCCGTCGGCCGTCTTGCGGATGGTCTCCCTGTAGGGGACCTTCGGAGGGTGGAGGACGACCTCGACCTTGAAACGTTCTTTCAGCTTGGCGACCGCGATCTCGATGTGAAGCTGGCCGGTCCCGGAGAGCAGATACTCGCCGGTTTCGGCGTCGCGCTCGGCGTGGAGGGTCAGATCCTCCTCCATCAGCCGATGGAGGGCTTCACCGATCTTTTCTTCATCGCCCTTGGACTTGGGCTCGATCGCGTAGGCGATCGCCGGTTCACGGATGTTGATCCAGGCGAGTTTGATCGGTTGGGACTTGTCGCATAGCGTGTCGCCGCTCGCGGTGTGCTTGAGCTTGGCGACTCCGCCGATGTCGCCGGTGACGAGGTGGGGCACGGCCTCGCCGTTCTTGCCCTGCATGGAGAGCAGGTGTCCGAGCCGTTCGTCGGTTTCTTTCTGCGTGTTCCACAGCGGCGTGTCGGACTTGACGGTGCCGCGGACGACCCGAAAGAGGGTCTGCTTCCCCGAGAATGGGTCGCTCAGGGTCTTGAACACCAGCGCCGCGGGTGGGCCGTCGGCCGTGGTCTCGACTTCGACTTCCTCGTTGCCGACGTTGAACGCCGGGAAGGTCCTGCGCTCGAGCGGGTTGGGCATGCACTCGACGATTGAGTCGAGTAGCGCTCCCGGTCCGATACCGTGGAGGCCCGAGCTCATCGAGAGCGGGAAGACCTCGCGATGGCGCACCGCGCGCCTTAGTCCGTCATTGAGATCCTCCGCTGAGAGCCCGTCTTCTTCGAAGAACTTCTCTAGAAGCTTGTCGTCGCTCTCGGCGACCGCCTCGATCAGTTCCTTGCGGAAGGGCTTGACGTAGTCGACCAGTGAGTCCGGAATCTTCACTTCGTGGCCGCGCCCGCCGGCGTCCGGGGTGAACTCGAGCGCCTTCTTGGTAACCAGGTCCACGATGCCGGAGAAGTCCTCCTCGCGGCCCATGGGCAGCTGCACCGGAACTACGTTGCGATGGAAGCGCTCCTTGAGGTCTTTCAGGATGTGCCCGAGGTCGGCTCGCTCGCGGTCCATCTTGGTCAGATGGAACAGCACCGGCATGCCGATCTCCTCGGCGTACTCCCAGACTTTCTCGGTCGAGACCTCGATGCCCGAAACCGCGTTCACGCAGAGGATGACGGCGTCGGCGGCACGGATGCCGGCCCGGGTTTCGGTGAAGAAGATCGAGTAACCGGGAGTGTCGATCAGGTTGATCTTGTGCCCCTTCCAGGGCACGAAGCAGGGCGCCAGGCCGATCGAGATGCCGCGGGCGATCTCTTGAGGATCGAAGTCCGTGAAGGTGTTGCCGTCTTCGACTTTGTTGAGCCGGTTGACCACTCGGCCCGCGTAGATGAGCGAGCTCACCAGGGTGGTCTTGCCGGTGTCGCTGTGGCCGGCGACCGCGAGATTCCTTATGTGTTCAGGGCTGTCGACCTGCATCCGTGCGTGCCTCCTTCGCTTTTCGGGCTGTAGATCGTAGCACAGGATTTGCGAGCCCAAACCGGCCCGGGAGGCAGGGGAATCGGGCCTTTTTGGACGGTTTTCGGGTAGGCCGGCCTAGGCGCCGGGGGCAACGACGGAGACGTTCGCCCCGTAGCGGTCCTCGAGCTGGGGGCGCAGCTCCCGGTCCGGCCCGACGCAGACCACGAGAGCGCGATCCGGAGCCAGGAGCTCACGCGCGGTCTCGAGGAGGTCAGCTCCCGAGACGGCGGCCAGAACCTCGGGGTATCGAGCAAAGTAGTCGTCAGGCAGGCCGTAGATCGCGAGGTCGCTCAACCGCCCGGCAAGGCCCCTCAGAGTCTCGACGGAGTATGGGAAGCTGCCGATCATGTAGTCGCGGGTATCGGCGACCTCCGCGTCGTTCGCCACCTCCTCGCGCAAGCGCTCGAGCTCGCGGAAGATCTCGTCGAGCGCGGCTCCGACGTGCTCGTTCGCGAGGGCGGTCGAGATCACGAACGGCGCGCGGCCGAGGCGCTTGCCGAATCCGCTCCGGACGCCGTATGTAAAACCGTGGGTCTCGCGCAGGTTGAGGTTGAGCCGGCTGGTGAACTTGCCGCCGAGCAGGCAGTTCAGGACCGACGCCTGGACCCAGCGCGGATGGCCGCGTTCGATGCCGCGATGCCCGACGCGAATGGCGGTCTGGGCGGCGCCGGGCCGATCGACGATCTCGACCCGGAGCCGCTTTTGAGGAGCGAGGTCGAGCGGGGCGCCACGCGGTGTCTCGTCCGTCGCGACACCGGTCCATCCCGAGAAGACGGCCTCGGCGGCCGTCGCTAGCCGGTCGGACTGGATGTCGCCGACCGCGACCAGGGTGGCGCCTGCCGGTCCCACGTGATGCGAGAAAAACTCGACGGCACTCGCCCGGTTCATCGCCTCGAGCGACTCCTCGGTGCCGATCAGCGGTCGGCCGTAGACCGCGCTCCCGTAGAGCGACCCTTCGAAGTGCTCGGATGCCACCGACGATGGGTCCGCGCGGCGCCGGACGATCTCGGCCAGGAGCTGGCGACGGACTCGGTTGACCTCAGGTTCGGGGAAGCTCGCCTCGCGGGCTACCTCGGCCACCAGCTCGAGACCGGTCGCGAAGTCCTTTGCCAGGACCTCGGCTTCGATCACCGCGGCATCCCAGCCCGCTCCCGTGCCGAGATAGCCGCCCAGACGCTCGATCTCGGCGGCGAGATCTGGGCCGGTGCGTTTCGTGGTGCCTTCGTCCATCAGGGCGGAGGTGAACGAGGGCAGGCCGGGGAGGTTTTCGGGCGCGTGCTGCCCGCCACTGTCGGTGAGCAAGCGCAGGTGCACCATCGGCAGCCCACGGTTCGGAATCGAGAGGATCTCGAGTCCCGACGGCAGGCTCAGGCGTTCGAAGGCGGGAAAGCGGAAGGCCTTGGCCGGCGCGGGCTTCGGGGGGCGCGATCTGTCGAGCGCGTGCTGGGCGTGGGCGGTCAGGCGGCCTCCCGCGGGAGGACCCAGAGGGTGACGGCCGTCTCCGGATCGAGATACGAACCGGCGAACTCGAGGACCTCTTCGGGGCGGACTCGGGCGTAGCGCTCGAGCTCGCTGTCGATGAGGGCCGGTTCGTCGTGGTACATCGCGAAGTGAGACAGGAGATCAGCGCGGCTTTCGAACGATTCGATCTCGTGCAGGTAGGCCACGCTGGTCTTGTTGAGCGCGCGCTCTAGCTCTTCGGATGCGGGCGGGGCGGCTCGCCAAGCGGCGAGCTTTTCGAGGAGCATCTCTTCGGCCTCGGCGGGCTCGATGCCGGGCCGAAGCGTCATCGCGAGAAGCACGGTCGATTCGAGCTCGAGTGGCAGCATGCCGACGTAGATGTCCTGGGCGATCTCGCGCTCGAGCACCAGGTCGCGGTAGAGCGGGCTCGACTTGCCGCCCGCGGCGGCCATGGCATAGAGGTCACCGGCGGGGAAGTCGGGAGCCGAGAGGCTCGGTCCACGGAAGCCCATGTAGAGGCGCGGCAGGTTGACGTCGTCAGGAAGCTCGCTGCGTACAGCTCGCGTGGGGCTCGTGTCCGTCACGACCGCGGGTGGCGGCGCGCCGACCGGCCCACCATCCGCCGCCTCTTCCGCCCGACCATCAGGTATATCGCCGAAGTATCGTTTGACCTGTGTCATGGCCTCGGCCGGGTCGAAGTCGCCGACCAGGGTCAGAACGGCGTTGCTCGGCCGGTAGTGGGTGCGGAAGAACTCGTGAACCTCCGCGAGCTCGGTCGCCTCGATGTCCTCCATGTAGCCGATCACCGGCCAGCTGTAGGGATGGCGATCTGGGTAGAGCAGCTCGTGAAGAGTCTCGAACGCGCGGCCGTAGGGCTGGTTGTCGACCCGCTGGCGCCGTTCGTTCATCACCACGTCTTTCTGGTTCTGAAGCTTCGCCTCGTCCAAGGCCGGGAGCAGGAACCCCATGCGGTCGGACTCGAGCCAGAGGCCGAGCTCGAGGCAGTGGGAGGGCAGGGTTTCGTAGTAGTTGGTGCGATCGAAGCTGGTCGAGCCGTTGGCGACGCCGCCCACCTGCTGGATGTGGGCGAAGTGATCGTTGGTGCCGACGTTTTGGCTGCCCTGAAAGAGCATGTGCTCGAAGAGGTGGGCGAATCCGGTGCGGCCCGGGCGCTCGTTCTTGGAGCCGACGTGGTACCAGATGTTGACGCTGACCAGAGGCCTCGAGCGGTCCGGCTGCAGCACGACCCGGAGCCCGTTGTCGAGCCGGGCTTGGGTGAGGCTGCTTGCGAAAGCGAAGTCGGGCGCCAAAGGCCGCTACTCGACCTGCCGCGCCTTGAACAGGTATTCCTGCTTGCCGTGGCGCAGGAGGTAGGTGGAGTCGACTTCGAAGCCGGGCATCAGCTTGGCGAGGTCGGGCTCCTTGTGGAGGGGAGCCGGACGCATGAGCTGCGACTCCGGGGCGTAGTGAATCGCTTTGACGTTTCGAATCTCGAACCGGATCGGCCGATCGGGAATCTCCTTGCGGTAGGAGATGAGGCTGTAAACAAGGGTGCTTCGCCGGCAGACCGGTCGCAGCCGGGCGCCGAGGATCCGAATCTCGGCGTCGTCGAGGTAGTCGAGAAGATCCCACAGCAGGATCAGGTCGAAGGTCTCTTCGGCGGGGATGTCCCGGGTGAGTGCCTGGTCGAGTGCCACGGCGCGGTCGGCCAGAGTGATGGCGCCAAAGAGCGAGCTATTCAGGTCGGCGATGAAGAGCTTGCATCCGAGGCCGGCGAAAAACGCCACGTTGGCGCCGGCGGCGGGACCGAGGTCGAGCACACAGCCCCCGCCCGAGCGGATCGGTCCGACCGCGTGCTCGAGCGCTAGCGACGGATGCTCCTTGGCGCCGGACTGGCCGCCGGCAGGACCGGTGCTCGTAGCGGCCTCGAAGGTGCTATCGGGCTCGGCTCGCGGCAGGCTTGGGCGATACACGTGCTTCTAGGATCGATTACCCGCGGCCTGGACGCCGGTGGGGGCGCCCTTTGGCGCCTCACTCTTTGAAGCCGGGGACGCGGGGGGCGGACCGGATGCTCCGCTCGATGCACTACCTGTAGCGCTGGTTTTGGACGTGCCGGCGGGAGCCGCCGCCGGGGCGACTTCGACGTTCTTGGGAGCGATCTTGGCCGCAGCCGGGGTGGCCGAGGCTGCCGGCTCCATGTCGATCGAGCCCTTGAAGTTCGAGCCGTTCTCGAGAACCACTCTCGGCGAAACGATATCTCCCTGCACCTTGCCCGAGGCTCGGATCACGACCTCCTGCTCGCCATACAGATGCCCCTTGACCTCGCCCTCGACATGGACGCTGCGGCCGTAGATGTCCGCGCGGATGCGGCCGTCTTTTCCGACCGTCACGTTGTTCGACTTGAGTTTGACCTCACCTTCGACCCGGCCCTGAATGACCAGGTCCTCCTGGCCGGTGAGATCGCCCTTGATGTGGATGCTCGGTCCGATCACCGAAGCCGGTGCCGCGCGCGGCCGCGCGGGCGGAGTCTGAGGTGGGCTGGCCGGCGTCGGGATCTGCTCGTTTTTTTTCCACACGTTCGGTTCCTCCAAGGAGTGAGACATTGAAGGTATTCATTGGCCGGGGGAAAGTCAAGAAAACCCTTGTCCGAGAGGGGTTTGGACGCCCTGTTTGGCTTGACTTGCGCTCGGTTTGCGCCATAGGATCGGTTCATGGCCAAATACCTTACGGAACGCCAGAAACAGATCCTCGATTTCATCGGCGAATCCATCGACCGACGAGGCGTATCACCGACCCATCGCGAGATCTGCGAACGCTTCGGTTACTCGTCGTACGGCACGGTCAACAAGCACCTCAGGCTGCTCGAGGAGAAGGGCTTCTTGAGGCGACACTGGAACCAGAAGCGTGGCGTCGAGTTGGCTCGACCGGATTCGGAGGAGGTGGAAGGCTTGTGTCAGCTTCCGTTTCTAGGCCTGATCGCGGCCGGCCAGCCGATCGAGGCGGTGGCTGACCACGACCGGGTGGACGTTCCACATCATCTCCTGAGCAGCGGCAACGGCGACAGTCACTTCGTGCTCAAGGTGCGGGGAGACTCGATGATCGACGAGGGTATCCACGACGGAGATCTGGTAGTCGTGCAGCGCAGGGAGGCCGCCACTACCGGAGAGATGGTGGTGGCCCTGGTGGGTAGCGATGCGACGCTCAAGCGGTTCTACCCCGAAGGGGCGCAAGTGCGCCTCCAGCCGGCCAACCACACCATGGCACCGATCCACGTGCCGGCCGGGGATGTGCGCATTCAAGGCATCGTCGTGGGCCTGATGCGCAGGTTCTGAGGCGACTCTGGGGCTGGACTTTGCGCTACGATGGGCCGGTAGGGCGGGGCTCGTCAGTATGGAGAAGGCCATAGCCGAGGGCCGCGCCGATGCGACAACCTAGGGTTCGACGGTCGAGGACCTCGACTGCGAGAAACCGCCAAGAACGCAATGAAAGAGCCCTTCGGACAACGACAAAGCAGCGCGCGTCCGGTGCCCGGTGCGAAGGCTCATCTCGATCAGTTGCTCCGGTTGATGACCGACAAGGGTGCCTCGGACCTGCATTTGCGGCCGATGCGGCCGCCGTTGTTGCGGGTGCACGGGAAGCTGATACCGGTGGATTCCGAGCCGGTCCCGACTGAGATCATCACCGACATGGTCACGGCGATTCTGAGCCCGGTGCAAAAGACCCAACTGCTCGAGAAGATGTCGGTCGACGTCGGCTACGGTGTCCCCGGGTTGGCCAGGTTTCGGGGCAACGTATTTCGTCAGCGCGGATCGCTGGCGGCGGTTTTCCGCAGAATCCCCTTCGAGATTCAAAGCCTCGAGGAGTTGCAGCTTCCAGACGTTCTGCTCGAGCTGACTCACATCAGGTCAGGCCTGGTTCTGGTGACCGGTCCGACCGGAAGCGGCAAGTCCACCACGCTGGCCGCGATGATGAAGTACGTTCTGGCGCAACGACCGATCCACGTCATCACGATCGAGGACCCCGTCGAGTTCTTGTTCGCGGACGACGTGGCCACGGTCTCGCAGCGTCAGGTCGGGACCGATACGACGAGCTTTCCGGAGGCTCTGCGCAACGCGTTGCGGCAGGATCCGGACGTGATCCTCGTGGGTGAGATGCGGGATCCCGAAACCGTCAGCACCGTGATCACTGCGGCCGAGACCGGCCACTTGGTGTTCTCGACTCTCCACACCAATAGCGCCGCGCAGTCGATCGATCGCATTCTCGACACTTTCCCGGGCGACCAGCAGCGCCAGGTCCGGCTTCAGCTGTCTCAGGTCGTCACGGCCGTCATCTCGATGAAGCTGGTTGCAAGGCAGGACGGACAAGGACAAGTCCCGGCTCTCGAGATCATGCGAGCGAGCCCGAGGATCTGCGACCTGATCGAGCAAGGTGAGACCGAGCCGCTGCTCGAGGAAATCGAGTCGTCGGTGTCCTACTACCGGATGCAGTCGATGAATCAGTCGTTGCTGTCGCTGATGGTGCACGGAACGATCTCGCTCGACGAAGCAATGAATCAGTCGCCTGACGCGGAGGATCTCTCCCTCAAACTACGCAAGATGTTCCCGAAACTCGAAGACGCCGGAGACGACATGAGCCCATCTACCGCCGATTTTTCGCAGATCACCGAGCTCCAACAGTTCAAGAAGCTGTACGAGGAACAGGAAGAGAAACAAAAGCTGCAGCTCGCCGAGAGGGACAACCGGCTGGCCGAGCTCGAAAAAACCCTCGAGGACAAAGACGAGGCCGTGGCCGCTGCTCAGGCCCAGATGGAAGAGATCAGTCAACAGCAGACGCAGCTCACCAGCGAATACAACCGGTTGCGCCAGGAAGCCCAGCAGAAGATCGACAAGCTCTCAGAACGGATTCGAGAGCTCAATCAGCGTCTGCTGGCGCCGACCAAGTAGCGGCAGAGTACTCGCCCGTCTTCTCGACGCGCTTGCGCAGGTAGTCCCGCGCCTCGTCCGGCGAGTGGATCCGGCCCAGAATCTGTTGCCGAACGAGCGCGCGCAAGGCCTCGCCCACCTCGGGACCGGGTGCCACGCCGAGAATGCCGGCGGTCTCGTGACCGTCGAGTAGCGGGGTGGTAAGCAAGAGAAGCTCAGGATGGATCTCGGCGAGCCGCTCTAGCGCTGCAAGGATCGCTTCGGTCCGGTCGAGGGGCGTTGCATCTCGAGCCGTTGCAACGGCGACAGCCATCGGCCACCTGTCGCCGTGAGCCGCCAGGAAGAATCGGCGCTGATCGTCGTTCTCGGGAAGGCGCGCGGTGGCGAGCCGGGCGGCTCGTCGGGAGGTCTCCCGGGTCGCGAGCCCTCGGCGTTCAAAGTCGGACGCGAGGCTCGCGGCCCGGTCTTCGACGGATGCCTGGTTCTGTGGCGCCTTCGCATCCGAGGCGATCAGGAGGGCCAGGGCGGCGAGCAGCCGGTCTTTGCCCTCTGCCGTGCCAGATGCACGATCGAGCCGCTCGGCCTGCGCGAGCAGAGTTTGAGGCTGCGCTTCCGGGAACACGACGGTCAGGGCGCCGAGGCCCTCGAGCGATCCGAAGGCACGGCTGGTCGGGGGCACTGAGAGAATCTGGCCGAGCTCGTCGCGGATCCGCTCGACCGCGACCTCGGAGAGGTTCGGGCAGGCAGTACGAGCGGCGGCTACCGTGTCGAGGTCGATTTCGAAGTTCGCGAGCGTGTGATGAAACCGGGCGAGCCGCAGCACTCGCAACGGGTCGCGCTCGAAGCAGTCGAGGCGGGTGGCGCGAAGGATCCGGCTGCCGAGGTCGGAGCGACCGCCGAAGGGGTCGTCGAGATCGCCGCCGGCCAGATCGCAGGCGATCGAGTTGATGGTGAGATCCCGGCGCGCGAGATCCGCGCGGAGGCTCCCGCCCCGACGGTCCCAGATATCGACGTGATGAGCTCCGGCGACGACCCGGTAGGACGAGAACCGGTCTCCGCCCAGCGCGATTGCGGTCCCGGCCACGGCCCGGGCGATGCTCTTAGCCAGTGCTTCGCCGCTTTCTGCGACCGAGATGTCGAGATCTCGGGTCTCGAACCCCAGCAGCGCGTCCCGCACCGTGCCGCCGACCGCGTGCCGGGCAAGCCCTCCAGCCGCTTCGACGGTTGCGGTAGCGAGCGGATGCCGCAGGATTCGGTCGCGTGGGGAGGTTTCCATGCCGAGGCGCGATTGTGGCAGGTTCGCGGCTGGAGGTCTCCGATTTGCCCCGATGCTCCCGCAGGGACTACAATTTCGTTCGAGGATGCCACCTCTAAATATCGACCGGCAAAGACTTTTTCTTCGCCGGCTATCCAAGATCCGCCGCCATGCCATGGCGGTTGGCCTGGCGCTCGTCGCGTTGCCCTCGATGGCGGCCGCTACGACGCAGCGCGCGGCCATCGAGAAGGGCGTGGTTGCCGCGCTCACGCCGGAGCGCGCTCTGGTGCTCGAGGCCGAGCCTCACCGCGGTGAAGGTCTGCTCGGCTTCACGCTTCGCTTCTGTGGAGAGCGCGAGCGCGTCGAGCTGGTATCGAAAAACAACGGCGGTGTGAGCAGCCTGCTCTCCGGCAAGCGGTACAAGATCCCGTTTGCGGCGTTGCGTCCGGAATGGCAGCTGCGAGTCGTCCGGGCGCTCTTCGGCCACGACTATCCGGCGGCCAGCGGCTGGTACCACGAGGTCGGCCGGCCGGAGACCTACGGCCGGCCGAGCCTGTGGCACGTGGCCGAGTGGTTCACCGGCCGCGGCGACAACTACCGGGCGATTCGGGTGGCGAATCGGCTCGCTGACGACGAGCTGCCCGCCGGCCAGAGTCTGCTGATTCCGGCGAGGCTGCTGCGGCCGGCGCTTCGATCGGCCCTGCCTCCGGAATCGCCTTTCTATCTGGAATACGACCGGGACGCGGGCGGTGACTACGCGGTGTATCGCCTCAAGCCCGGCGAGGCGCTCTACTCGAGCGTCGTCGTTCGGTTCACCGGAAGCCTCTACGCGGACGACGTCAATGCTCTCGCGCAAACCATCGCCAAGCGAAGCGGGATCGATCGGATGACCGCGATTCCGGTCGGATACAAGGTCAAGATTCCGTTCGAGTTGCTCGAGCCCGAGTTTCTACCGGCTAACGAGCCTCGCCGCCGCGAGTACGAGGCAGGGCGAGTTGCCAGCTCGCAGTATCGCAATAGCGTCACCGCGCGGCAGCTCGCCGGCATCACAGTGGTGCTGGACTCGGGGCACGGAGGCTCGGACGTGGGCGCGTCGTACGGCGACGTCTGGGAGAGCCTCTACGTCTACGACGTCATGGTCAGGGTCAAGGACCTGCTCGAAGCCAGGACCGCGGCGGTGGTCAAGCCGACGGTGCGTGACGGCGCGAGTCACGAGGCGCGAGACCGGGACGTCCTGCCGGCGTCTCGGCAGCACACGGTGCTGACCAACCCTCGTTACCTGATCGAGGACTCGACGATCGGACTCCATCTGCGCTGGTACCTGGCGAATAGTTTTCTGCGCGAGACCTTGAAGGGTTCCGGCGACCCCGAGAAGGCGGTGTTTCTTTCCATTCACGCCGACTCTTTACACCCGTCGCTGCGTGGCGGGATGGCCTACATTCCGGGTGCCAGGTACGGCAAGGGCAGCTACCGCCGCGAAGGTATCGCCTACGCGTCGCGGCGGGAGGTCCGCGAGCAGCCCGAGGTGAGGTTCAGCGAGCAGGAGCGAGTCAAGAGCGAAGGTCTGTCGCGCGGTCTGGCCGAGAGCCTGATCCACGCGCTCGAGGATCGGGGAATGGCGGTGCATCCGGACAAGCCGGTGCGCGACAAGGTGGTGCGCAATCGGCGCGAGTGGGTGCCGGCGGTTCTGCGCTACAACGCGGTGCCGGCCAAGGTCCTGCTCGAGATCTGTAATCTCGCGAACCCCGAGGACCGCGCGCTGATTCAGACTCGAGCCTTCCGGCAGGAGGTCGCCGAAGCGATCGTCGACGGGATCATCGCCTACTACGGCGACGGAAGCCCGCCGGCGGGCCTTTTGGCCGCGACCACCGCCCGATAGTGTCCGAGCGGGAACTTTTCGTGCGATCCTGAGTCTCATCTATGGGAGGCGACCGGCGGAGACATCGCGACAACCGGCCCATGACACTGACGGCATCAGCGAGCTTGAGAGACGAGACCAGGCTCCTGGAGCGTCATCGGCAGGGAGACGCCGAGGCGTTCGGCGAGCTCTACCGGCAGTTCGAAACCATGGTCTACAACCTGGCCCTCAGAATGAGCGGCAACCCGGCCGACGCCGAGGACATCACGCAGGAGACCTTTGTTCGGGCCTACCGTCACCTGAAGAAATTCAAAGGCAAGTCGTCGCTCAAGACCTGGATCTACCGGATCGCCATCAATTGCAGCAACACCCGATTGCGCAAGCGCGGCCAGCGCGCCGCACGCCAGGTGGATGACGGCGAGGCGCGCCTGGAGCGTGAGAGTGACGGGAAGCGGTCGCCCGAAGAGCGAGCGGTCGCGACAGATCTCTCGGAGGCGGTGCGGGCCGGGCTCGAAGAGCTTCCGGCGCATTATCGAGAGGCGGTGCTGTTGAGAGACTTCGAAGACATGTCGTACGCGGAGATCGCCCAGATCCTGGGCGTTCGGATCGGGACCGTACGCTCCCGCATCGCGCGGGGACGCGAACAAGTGCGGCAGTGGCTGGAGACACGGATATGAGTGGACACCCGGCAATCGAGCTCCTATCGAGCTATCTGGACGAAGAGGTCACCGTCAAACAGCTCCGACTGGTCGAGAACCACCTCGAAGAGTGCGCTAGGTGCAAGCGCACGCTCGAGGGCCTGCGTGTGGTAGCCGTTGGGGTGCGGCGCCTCGAGTCGGTCGAGCCGCCGCCCACTCTGGGTATCGCGATGGAGCGCAGGCTTCGGCTCGCCGCCCTGGAGGACGTGCGGGGTCCCGATCTCGAGGGGAAGATGAAACGCTGGCTTGGCCAGCCCGTGTTAGCTCCGGCGTTCGCCGTCGTTCTGGCTCTGGGCGCGATTCTCTACCTGTTTTCCTACGGGCTCGCGCAGCGAGAGGAAGGGCGGACGCGGTTGATCGTGGCGTCCGCACAGAGCAAGGAAGGTGAGGTCGGTCGGCAGACCGGAGCGATGCTGAAAGATCAGTCGGCGGACGAGGTCGGCCGCGATGGCGAGGCCGGGGGCCGGGTCGTGGCGGATGCGCCGTTTTCCGAGCCGGCCGCGGAGCGAGCGGTCGCTGCCGACGCGCTGGCGTCGACGACCGCGTCCGAGGAAACGGATCTGGCCGCGAAGCTCGAGCCGGTGCGTGCGGACCGGGACGGGCTCGAGCCGGCGCGTTCCGAATCGCGAGCCTCCGAGGTCGCTGGGTTGGTGGCTCCCGGTCGCGAGGTCGAGGCGGCGGCGGCGCAGATGCCGAGCGCTCCGCAGGTCGCCGAAGAGCGGTTGGAGGCCTTCGCCGATGCGGTGGCGCCGGTTCGCTCGATCGCGGACCGGGTCTTTGTGCGCCAGAACGGAGTCTGGGTCGAGCGCGGGCTCGACAGCGAGCCGGCAGCCGAGTTGGTGGACCTGCGCGACGGGTCGGCAGCGCCCGATCCCGATCTCGTGCCGTTCGCAGAGCTCGGTCGGGTCCGGCTTCGCCTGCGCGAACGGGTCGTCGAGGTCGTCTTTCCGCCGGCGTCCGAGAATCCGCGCCCCTAGTGCCCGGGCGCCTCACGGCGCTCGGTGGCGCCAAGGACTTGCCGCGCGGAACGCTAGTCTTCGTCCGGCTGCCACGGCCCGATCGACTCGACCCTCCAGGTGTCGCGTCCGAGCTCGACCGTGTCGCCCAGTCGCTTACCGAGCAGGTTCGCGCCGGCTTCGGACTCGTAGGAGAGGATGCCGAGGTCGGGGTTGCTCTCCCAGGGACCGAGAACCGTGATCTCGCGGCTCGAATCGGGACCGTCGGCACTCGAAAGCCGGACCGTGGCGCCGATTCGCACCTCCTGGTCGTCGATCTGGTCGAACGAGATGGGCTGCGCACGGGCCAGATCACGCTCGAGGTTGCTGACTCGGGCGGAGAGGTATTCGTGTCGCTGGCGAGCCGATTTGTACTCGAAGTTCTCGCGCAGGTCGCCGTGAGCGCGAGCCTCTTCGATCGCTTTGCGATTAGCGGGAATCTCGGCTTCCAGGAGGTTCTTGAGCTCGGCCCGTTTCTCGTCGATGACCTTGGAGGTCGCGTACAAGGAGTCCGAGACCGCCGTCGAAAGGTCCGGGAACTTCATATGCAAGGCGGTGAGCAGTCGGTCGCGGAGGTACTCTTCCAGCGGGGTTCTCTCGAACAACTCCTTGACACTCTCCGCGTGATCCGGCTCGAGTTTCTGGATCAAGGCGTGGGTGACCGCACCGTCGTCCAGGATCCGCTTGAGAGGAGCTTTGAACTTGGAGAAGTCGGGCAGGCTCTTGGCCCTCAGCAGCTGTCCCAGAGCTCGAGCCGGATTGCGATCACCGAAATACGGGCTTCCCTCGAGGTTCTGCATCAGCCAGATGAAGGCGGCGGGGCGCTTTGCGGGTTGGCTCAAGATCCGGTCGACCATCTCTTCCGCCTCCGAGCGCACCGTCGCCCAGAGCTTCTCGAACAGGAAGCTCAAGATCGGGCCGTCGGTCTCGGTGTTGAGCGTGTTGGCGTAAACCTGCGTCCAATCGTCCCGAAGCTCGGCGACTCGGGTCAGGCACATGAGCCTCAGGTTGCGATCAGCGAGCGCTCGCGCGACGACGGTAGGGTCGCTCGCGTCGCGCAGGATCTCGTCGATGTCGAACGGAACGTCGATCTTCAGTCCTGATCTGTCGAGGGCCGAGAGGATGCGGATGGCGACACTCGGCTTGGTGTTTCTTTGTTCGATCGCGGCCTCGACCAGAAGGCCGGCGAGCTCAGCGGCCGTTTCGGGATTGCGCTTGCTCTCCCGTTGGAGGATTTCGAGTTTCTGCCCCAGGGCCGCTTTCTGGAACTGGGCGCGAACCTCTTCGCCCGCCGCCGCGGTGCTTTCTGCCCAACTGTAGGCTTGTCTGGTGCCCTTGCCGGAGGACACCAGCTGCGGATGGGCGCGAGCGCGCGACCACCAAGAGGTCCAGCTCTTGTCTGAGATCAGGCCGCTGACGGAAGCCTTGATCTCAGTGGCGGTCTGACCTGGTTGGCTGGAGAGCATCAAGCGCAGCAGATCGGGAGGGTCGGACTCGGCGAGGGACCGAAGCTCGTCCGGCTTTTCGATCTTTCGCCGCAGGAAATGGTCTCTTTCCAACGGCTCGAGCACCTTGCTCGCGGCCCCAAAGCCGATGCTCAGCCCGGGATGGTTTTCGAAATCAACCTTGAGCTTCTCGAGCTCGACGTTGACCTCGACCACCCGTCCGACCCCCTTGCCCTCCATCGAGACGATGGAACCGACGTCGTAGGCCAGCACACCGCGCAGGCGTCTGACTCGCTGCCAGATCTTGGCCACGTCGTCGGTCGCCTTGCGCAGCCCCAGCCGTTCGATCATGACCTCGACGACTTGGCTGTCGGAATACACCTGGTTGAGCGTGGCGATGACCTCCTCGTTCAAGGTCTCGGCGGCGAAGGAAATCTCTCCGGTGGATTCGAGCAGCCTCAGCCGGTCTTCCCAGAGCGCCTCCGAGCGCAGCTCTTCGTCCAGCAGTTCGAGCAGTTGCCGAGCGACGTTGGTGCCGCCACTCGCGGCGAGAGCGCGCGCCGCGGTCGAAAAGAAATTTAGGTCGAGCGGAGCCTCGCCCAGGCGGGTCAGCCATTCGTCCTCGACGGCTTCGAAGTTCTGGGCCTCGATGTGTTTTCTGGTGGTTCTCGGGAGGCTCATGGGGAGGTTGTCGCCGGCTTTCGGCAGGGTAGAGTATCGCAATGGATCCTGCACGTCGCGCTCAGCTGACCGCCCGGCTCCGGGACTGTGGCGAGCAGGAGCTAGTGGAGTTGCTGCAAGCTGAGCTCGAGCATCTCGACGCCGAGGTGGTGAGGACCGCTCTGCGGAGCCCGTACGCATCCGCCCGGGTGATCGAACTGATCCTGGGTGAGCGCCGGCTGCTCTCGTCCCATGAGGTTCAGAAGGCGCTCGTCGAGCATCCGCGGACTCCCGAGCCGCGAGTGCTCAACCTGGTGCCCAGCCTCTACTGGCGCGATCTGGTCGAGCTCGGCGGCAACACGCGGATTCGGCCGCGGGTGCGCAAGGCCGCCGACCGGCGGCTCGCAGAGCGCCTGCCGAGGCTCGGAATCGGAGAGCGAATCGCGATCGCCCGCAAGGCCGGTCCGGGGCTGATCGCCCGTCTTCTGCTCGATCCCAATCTTCGCGTGATCGACGCTCTCTTGGACAACTCCAGGATGACCGAGGGCTTGCTCGCGCCATTGCTCTATTCCGATCGGGCCCGACCCGGGGTGCTGGCGCGGATTGCCGAGAATCGCAAGTGGGGAAGGCGCTATCCGATTCGAGCCGCGATCGCGCGCAATCCGGCGACCGCGGCTGCGACCGCTCTCGAGCTGCTTGCTTTTCTCAAGAAAGCCGATTTGCGGGAGGTGCGCGCCGACCCACGGATCGATATGTCAGTGCGCCGCCGTGCCGGGTTGCTGCTCGGTATCGATCCTGGCGCTTGGCCGGGCGCCGGGTCAAGCGCCGAAGAGAACGTTGGATCGGAAACCGACTAGAACCCTGCACCGGACCTGATTTGACCGCTTCGCTGGCCGCCAATAGAGTTGAAACTCACCTTTGGGCTCCGATCCGTTCGTAATCCAAGCAGTCTCTCAGTGAACGCAACCAACAACCGCCAGCCTCCATGGGAGGAAGAGCAGAATCGCGACGCCGCGAGCTTCGGTTCTTGGTTGAGGAGTCAGCGCAAGATCCGTGAGGTGCCGCTGCGGGAGATCTCGGACGCCACCAAGATCAGTATCCGCTACCTGGAGGCCCTCGAAGAGGACCGCTTCGACGTTCTGCCGGCGCCGGTATTCGCCAAGGGCTTCCTGCGCGAGTACGCTAAGTTCGTCGGCCTCGACTCGGACGAGGTGGTCAACTCGTATCTCAACGCCCTCCAGGCTTCTGAGGATGTGGAGGAAGAGCGCGCGGATGTCCGGGTCTCGCGGCCCGACAAGGAGAGTCGAAACAGCTGGGTCCTGATTGTCGCGCTGCTGGTCGCTCTGGCGTTGATCGCCTTTCTGATCTACTGGGGAGGAAGCGACGGTCCGGAAGATGTGGCCGTGCCCGCGATTGCGGCGCCTGTCCTGCCGCCCCGTCCGCCGTTGCCCGAGCCCGAACAAGAGAAGGTCGAGACCGCTCCGCTGGTAGTGACCATGGATTTCACCGAGGACTGCTGGGTGGAGGCGTCGGTTGACGGCCGGCGCCGGATCAGCGAGTTGCACGTGCAAGGCGAATCGATGCGGCTCGAAGCCAATCAAGAGGTGCGGTTGACGCTCGGCAACCCGGGGGGAGTCCGAGTCGAAGTCAACGGCGTGCAGTACGAGCTGTCGATTCCGTCCGGCGGCATGGCCCGCGACATTGTCATCGACTTGAGCGATCTGGCTCCGGAAGCCCCGGCTCAATGACTGAGCGATCCTTCGAGGAGCTGGCTCGAGAGATCCTCCAAGGCGGCCAGGAGGCGAAGCTCCTGGCGGCCGGTGGCATGCTGCCGGTGGCCCCAGCGGAGCTGATTCCTCTTCAAGTCCGCCTGGCGGCGGCGCCGGAGCAGGAGGTGGCAACCAAGGCCGCTGAGTCACTGGCTGCCTTGGAGCCCAAGATCGCGGTCGCCCTGGTGGAGGACGGTACCGCGCCCGAAGTGCTGGCCTACTTTGCGCGCAATCTGCGTCACCCGTTGGTGCTCGAGGCGATCGTCAGGCGCAGGACGACACCGGTCGAAGTGTTGAGTGAATTGGCGGCCCTGGTCGAGCCTGAGATCCAAGAGATTCTCCTGCTCAGGCAGGACATGATCGTCGAGTATCCGGAGATCCTGGTCGAGCTTGAAAAGAACCCGAGTGCGACGGCCTACACCAAGCGCCGCATCAACGAATACCGAGAGCACCTTCTACCGCGGGAGAAACGGCCTCACAGGTCACGGGCGGAGCTCGAAGAAGCCGCCGACTCCATTTCCGACGAGGAGCTCGTTGAAGCCATCGAGGAGGTACGTGAAGCAGTCGTCGCGGAAGGCGAGAAGGACGAGACCATCGGTCTCACCGAATCGCAAATCCGAACCTTGCCGATACCGGTTCGGTTAAAGTTGACCAGGGGAGCCTCGAAGGCGCTTCGCAACATTTTGATCAAGGATCCGAACCCGATGGTTGCGACGTCGGTGCTTCGCAACAACCCTATGAACGAGTTGGAGGTCGAGCACATCGCGAACAATCGGGCCGTGATATTCGAGGTCCTGGACACGATCGCCAAGAACCGGAGCTGGATTCGCAAGTATTCGATTATGTTTGCCCTGGTCAAGAACCCCAGGACTCCGGCAGGTGTGGCGACACGCCTGGTGCCGCGTCTCGCGGTCCGAGACCTGCAGCAGGTCGCCAAAGACAGAAACGTGGCCAACGCGGTCCGAAGCACGGCCAAGCGGTTGTATACAATGAAGCGGATGTAAGCGCGGATTTGAGTTGTTCTCGAGGAGAGTAGAAGAAGGATGGCGAAAGACTATTACGCCGTTCTGGGAGTGGCCCAGAACTCGACGGAGAAGCAGATTCGTCAGCGGTTTCTCGAGCTGGCTCGGGAAAGGCATCCGGATCGTTTTCGTGGAGACGATAAAGACCGGGCCGAAAGCGAGTTTCAGGAGATCACCCAGGCCTTCAACGTCCTGACCGACCGGGACCGGCGCAGGCAGCTCGATCTCGAGCTCACGCGGCCGTCTCAGACTCAACAGGGCAGCTCGGAAGAGGCGGCCAAGGTCTACGTCACCAGGGGCCTGGAGGCGCTGCGCGCGAATGACGTCAACCAGGCCATTCAGAGTCTCGAGCGGGCGACGCGAGAGGATCCGGACAGCGGTAAGGCGTGGTATCACCTGGGACTGGCGTCCCAGAAGCGCCCCGGCGGCAGCGGCCGGGCTCGGGCCGCGCTCGCCAAGGCCTGCGAGCTCGAGCCGATGAATGCCGCGTATCTCAAGGAGGCCGCCAAGGCGTTCGATGAAGGCGGCATGTACGCGGAAGCAGCAAAGCTCTACAAGGAAGCTCTCGACTGGGGTGGAGAGGATGCCGAGCTGCGTGCCGCGTTTCAGACCGCTCTACGTTTGGCGAAATCGACCGGTTGAGCCGCTTGCCTCTTCACGCTTCAGCCTGCGCACGCTCTGACGTCGGCAGGTCCCGATCGAATAATGAGGACTATTTCGCCGTGCGGCCCGAGCTCAGCCTCTACGTGGTCGCCGACGGGATGGGAGGCCATGGCAACGGCGAGGTCGCATCTCGCCTGGCGGCACTTTCCGTGTGCGACAGCATCGAGACCCTGCCCGCCAAGTCGGGACGCAAGCCGGCGCTTTCGCCGCCGTCGAACGAGTTACGCAGAGCCCTGGAGGCGGCGAACCGAGCGGTGTTCAATGCGGTCGAGAAGAACGATGCCCTTTCCGGAATGGGCGCCACCATGGTCGCCATGATGTTCGCCGGATCGACCGCCGCGATCGCTCATGTGGGCGACAGCCGGGCCTACCGGTACCGCGATGGCGACCTGGAGCGTCTCACCGAAGATCACACCTGGGTGGGGCAGCAGGTCTCCGCCGGCGAGCTCTCGGCGGATGAAGCCCGAAGCCATCCGTTCCGCAACGTGGTGACTCGCGCACTCGGTGGGGAAGCCCAGCTCGAAGTCGAGCTGGGCTCCTACGACGTCACGGTAGGCGACTTGTTCTTGCTGTGCAGCGACGGCCTGACCGCTGTGCTGGACGACGAGGAGATCGCCGAGTGCCTGACCAGGCATCTGGCCGGGCAGGCGGAAAGTACCGGAGCGCTTGACTTCGTCTGCACATCGTTGATCGCCGCGGCCAACGACGGCGGCGGGCCGGACAACATCACGGTCGTCGCCGTCAGCTTCACCGAATCCGACTGAATCGACAGGTCTCGCCGGGGCGATGGAGGAGTGCCCGGCGCGGGCGCTTACGCTCCGAACTTGTAGCCTTGCCGAGCCTTGACCTTGAAGTCGGGATTCTTGGGCTTGACCTCGACGGACCGGTATCCGGATTCGCCGATCGGAGTCTCCGATCGGTAGCTCAGCAGGTAGTAGCCGTTGTTTTCCTCGAGAACATCCGAGAGGGGACGCTCGAAGTTGATGAAGTTGAAGAAATAGCGGCCGCCGGTGTCGTCAGATAACAGGCTCAACCCGTTCTCCATGCCGCCGACGACGGCTGTCAGGCCAGCGGCGGCGGACTGCTCGCCTGGAGTAGCGAAGCCCGCTGTCTGGCCGGACACCGCATCGAGCACCGAGATCGAATACACGGCGAGGTTGTTGTCGTTGAGCGAATGCATCATGTCGTCGTAGTAGCGCTCGTCGGGGGTCCAGGTTCCGAAGCTGTCCAACTCGCCGAATCCCATGCTGAAGAGCAGCAGGTTCTTGCGGCCAACGACGTTACCCGCGGCCTTCGCCAGCACGTCGAAGGCGCTGTAGATGCGTTTGGTTTCTTTCATCAGCTCTCGCCCCTGGGGCAGGTGAGCCAGGAGCGAGGAGCCTTCGGCCTCCTCGTCCACCCGCGAGGGCCAGGTGTCCGGTGGGTTCTTGCCTCTGGCCGCGTCGCGAACGGCCTTGACGATGCGTTCGTTGTCGGTGGTGAAGTCGGTATGCACCATCAACTTGGCGTCGTAGCGCACTACCGCCACCCAGTCGTTGGGCAGAAGCTCCTTGAAGATCCACTCCTCGATCCGACGAGTCGCCTCCATGTATCTCGTTGTCAGCTGGGGCAAGAGCCGGCGCTGGTCGTGGTAGAAGAGAATGAAGTAGCGATCCACCGGCACATCGTCAGGGCTGATCCCAAGCCGGTTGCCGACGTCGGCGGACTCGACGAAACTGCGATTGGAGTAAAACGTCGAGGTGGTGACCTCGACGGGCTTGCCCTCCTCCTCGACGACGAAATCGCTCGGGCCGAGGCCCAGGATGACATTGCCGCTCTGGTCGGTCACGACCACGTCGAGAAGGACCTCGTTGACGCGAACCTCGCCTTCGAATCGTCCGGCAGGTTCTTCCTGGGCTTGCGTGGCCACCGAGAGCGTCGGGACGAGGGCGAGGGCGAGCAAGATCTGGGTGGTGGGTTTCATGAGTCCTCCTGGCGTGTGCGATTTGCTGGTACCTAGGCTAGCAAAAGCCGAGCCAGTGGCTCGAGGGGGTTGCCCCGCGGGGCGAATGCGCGGCCGATCGGCGCCTGACCCGAGAGAACCGTCACCTCTGGGCGGCGCTCGCGATTCGGTCTCGGACGGTGCCCCGAGCGCGGCTCGCGGCGACCTCCGAAGGTTGGCCTATGTTCGAGGGGGGTCGGGTCGCGAGTATTTCGAATAGAAACCGCCGGACTCGATGACTCGCTCCAGCGCGTCACCCGGCCGGAAACGGTCGCCGAGCTTCTCGGCCCAGGCTTCCATCTCCTCGGCCAGTTTCGCCACGCCCTGGCTGTCGGCCCATCGGCAGAGCCCACCGCGGAAGGGAGGAAAGCCGGTACCCATGATCATCGCCAGGTCGAGATCCGCGGCGCTCCGGACAACCTCCTCTTCGAGGCAGCGCGCGGCCTCGTTGACCATCGGCAGGATCAGACGCTCCGCGATTCGGCCGCTATCCGGGTTGTCGATCTTGCGCTCGATCCCCAGCAGGCGGTAGATCTCGGGGTCGGGCCGGGTGCGCCGACCCTTCTCATAGAGGTAGAAGCCCTTCTGGGCCTTGGTTCCCAATCGGCCGTCTTCCACCATCCTGTCCATCCAGTTCGGATAGGTGAGCCGATCGGGGAAGGCCTCGGACAGGATGTGAGAAACGTGCACTGCGGTATCGAGGCCGACCTCGTCAGTAAGCGCATACGGTCCCATGGGCATGCCCCAGCTGGAGGCCGCCCGGTCGAGGTCCTCCATGCGATGCCCTTCGTTCAGCAGCCACATGGCTTCGGCCATCGTGAAGGCAAGAAGCCGGTTGACCAGAAAACCGGGACCGCTCTTGACCACGATCGGAGTCTTGCCGAGCTTGCGCGAGATCTCGATGATCGTATTGATGGCTCGAGCGGAGGTCGTCTCGCCGACCACGACCTCGACCAGCGGCATCCTGTCCACCGGGTTGAAGAAGTGCATGCCGACAACGCGCTCAGGATGGGCCGTGTTCTTGCCGATCGAATCGATCGAGAGCGACGACGTGTTGCTGGCGAGAACCGCGGTCTGCGGCGCAATGGCCGCGAGCTCCGCAAAAACCGCTTGCTTGACTTCGAGCTTTTCGACGATGGCCTCGATCACGAAATCGACGTTCTCGAAGCCGGAGTAGTCGAGTGTCGGCCGGATGAGCGCGAGCTTGCGCTCGGCCTCGGGCTTGGACAGCCAGCGCCTCCGGACCTGCTTGCGAAACAGCCCGCCGGCGTGCTCGATACCCTTGGCCAGGGCCTCCGAACCGATGTCCTTGAGCCGCACCGGCGCATCGAGCTTGCCGGCGAGGATTTGAGCGATTCCGCCTCCCATGACGCCCGCCCCGAGAACCGCGGTGGATCGGATCTTCGCCGGCTCGCCGCCCTCGAGGAATCCGCCGCTCTTTGCGGCTTCGATCATGTGAAAGAGGTGAATGAGGTTCTTTGCGACCGGAGAGACCGCGAGCTCGCCGATCGCGCGAGCCTCGGCCGCAAGCCCGGCACGGTGGCCCTCCGAGACCGCGGTGCGCACGACCTCGAGGGCGCGAAGCGGCGCCGGATAGTTTCCTTTGGTGGTCTTGAGGACCTGCTTGCGCGCCTGGTCGAAGACGATTCTTCTGCCCAAAGGATTCTTCTCGAGCATCTTGGCTTTAAAGCTCGACCCGCGAGGCTTCGGCGTCTTGCCCGCAATCACGCCCTCGGCGAATCGTCGCACTTCGCGATGGAAGCTCGGCTCCGGGAGCAGCGCGTCAGCGAGTCCGATCTTGAAGGCCTTGTAGGGCCTTACCGCCTTGCCGGCGAGGATCATGTCGAGCGCCGCCGTGAGACCGACCTTGCGCGGCAGCTTCGTGCAGCCGCCCCACCCCGGCACGATTCCCAGCTTGGTCTCCGGCAGTCCGATGCGAATGTCCTCCCGGTCGCTGAGCAGTATGTAGTCGCAGGAAAGAGAGATCTCGGTGCCGCCACCCATGCAGGCACCACGTACGGCGGCGATGGTCGGGAAGGGAAGCGCCTCCCAGCGATCGAAGAGCTCCTGCCCCTCGCGCGACCCCCTCTCGGCCTCGGCAGGGTCGGTGACTCCCGCGATCGCGTCGACGTCGGCTCCGGCAATGAAAATCCTCTCCTTGCCGGACGCCAGGACGGCGCACCGAATCTCGGAGCGCTCCGACAGCTGGCTCACGAGAGCAGAGAGCTCCTCCATGGCTTCGCGGGTGAAGACGTTCGCTTTGCGATCGGGTTGATCGAAGACGACGGTGGCCAGTCCGTTGTCGGCGATGTCGAGATGAAATGCCTGTGCCAAAGCGGGAGTCTCCGGAATTCTGAATCGTCGGGCGCGAACTGGGAACCCGCCTTCGAGCGCCTGCCGGTTGCTAGTGGCCGGTAACACCCAAAGCGATACTACCTGGCCGGCCCTGGTCGCCGATCTCTAGGTTGCGCCTCCTCGACATAGGCACCGCTATGACTGCGTCGGCGCGCCTTGACCTCGACGATGAATGGCTCGGCCATCTAGTATCGCTTCGAGTGTTACCGGCCACTAGTGCCCGGCGCCGCGCTCGGCGTCGGCGTCGCGGTAGACCTGATCGATGACCTCGCCGTACTTCTGATTGATCACGCGCCGCTTGACCTTTTGAGTGGGCGTGAGCTCGCCGGTCTCGATGGTGAATTCGTTGGGTAGCAGCTCGAAGGCGTGGATCCGTTCGTACTTGGCGAGCTTCTGGTTCGCGCTCTCGACTTCTGCGTCAAACAGCGCCTGAACCTTGGAATTGGTCAGCAGAGCGTTGCGGTCGTCGGTCGAGATTCCCTCTGCCTGAGCCCAGATAGCGAGGGTAGCGAAATCAGGCACCAGGAGGGCGGAGAGGAACTTGCGTCGGTCGCCGATGACCACCGCCTGCTCGATGTACTGACTGGACTTGAGCACGCCTTCGATGGGTGCCGGGGCCACGTTCTTGCCGTAGGCGTTGACGATGATCTCTTTCTTCCGGTCGGTGATCTTGAGGAAGCCCTCGTCGTCGATCTCTCCGATGTCGCCGGTGTGAAACCAGCCTTCGGCGTCGATTGCCTCGGCGGTCTTGTCGGGCAGGTTGTAGTAGCCCACCATGATGTTGGGTCCCTTGGCGAGAATCTCGCCGTCGTCGGCGATCTTCAGCGTGACTCCGGGAATGGTCTGGCCGACGGTGCCCATCTTGACCGCTCCGGGACGGTTGACGGTGAGGACCGGTGAGGTTTCAGAAAGGCCGTAGCCCTCGTAGATCTCGATGCCCGCGCCCCAGAAGAACTCGGCGACGTCGCGCGCCAGCGGCGCTCCGCCCGAGGTCGCGACCTCGAAGCGCCCACCCAGGCGCTCCTTGATCTTGCCGAAGACCAGCTTGTCGGCGAGCTTGAGCTTGAGGCCGAGGAGTCCGGGTGGACTCCGTCGCTCGAGGCGGTAGGGCAACGCCTGCTGGGCCACCTTCTCGGCCCAGCCGAAGATTCTTTGCTTGAGCGGGGAGCTCTTCGCGACGTTTTCCCGAACGCGGGCCAGCACTTTCTCGTAGACCCGCGGCACCGAGACGAAGACGTGCGGGCGAACCTCACCGAAGTTCTGCGCGACGGTCTGGACCGACTCGGCGTAGGCGATCGAAACCCCCTGGCGAAAGTAGATGTAGTCGATCGTACGTTCGAAGGAATGAGATAGCGGCAAGAAAGAAAGCGCGGTCTGATGGTTCGCGATGTCGAGACATTCGAGATCCGCTTCGACGTTTGAGGCGATGTTGCCGTGGGAGAGCATCACCCCTTTGGGATTGCCCGTCGTGCCGCTGGTGTAGATGAAGGTCGCGAGATCGCCGGGCGAGATTCCCTCTGCTCGAGTCCTGAGCTCGTCCATCGACATCGGCTCGGATCCCTCGACGAGATCGGCAAGCGTCGGAATATCGGCGCTCGGAGACTCCCCGTCGATCAGCACCAGACGCTCGAGGGCCGGCATCTTGTCGCGGATCTCGAGCAGGCCGTCCAGCCGATCGCGCCCTTGGATGATGGCGGTTTCCGCGCCGCAATCGTTGACCACATAGGCGGCTTGCTCGGACGTCAAGGTCGGGTAGACCGGCACCAGGACTGCGCCGATCCCGAGTGTCGCAAAATCGACCGTCGGCCAATGTGGGCCGTTCTCGGCCATCAGCGCGACCCGGTCGCCCGGCTGGATTCCGTAACTCGCGAGGCTCGTCGCGAGTCGCTGGACGCGGTCGATCAACTGGCGAGTGGAAATCGGCCGGTAAGCGCCGTCCACCTTGTGGAGCAGACAGTCAGGCTTGTCGTACGACTCGATGATGAAAAGAAGATCGGCGAGCGTTCGGATGGCCATTGGCTAACCCCTTCGTAGATCCCGCAGCCCTGGGGCGGGCTGCCGAGCGGCCGGGAAGGCCGCGATTCTATCGCAAGGCCGGAGACCGCGGCGTTCGGGAGAATGGTCGGGGCGAGAGGATTTGAACCTCCGACCTCACGGCCCCGAACCGTGCACTCTACCAGGCTGAGCTACGCCCCGACGGCGGACTGGCCCGAGGCGGACCAGCGGGAGAAGGAGGATATCCGCGCCCCGCCGAGCGGTCAAGAACTCGATGTGGGAGGGCGACCGACGCCACCTCCTCCTGGGCCGCCTTCTCTACCCGACGGCACGGCGAGCCAACCTACGGGGCATTTCGTGGCATGCCGACGATGCCGTCTTCGCGGGCACTGTGCCTGAAAGGGCCACCGCGTGTCTCCTGAAGCGAGCCCATTCTCTGCGAGCGGAACGAGCGCACCGGCGGCACACTATCGGTTCATCTCGCATTGCCGAACCAGGGAGGGGGCGATCCTGTCGCTCGCCTTGCCGTCGCTCTCTTTCCCCACTATCCTAGCGGCGCGATTGAGCAACAACCGGGGAGACACCCATGAGTGAAGCCGCAGTCAGCGCATCCGACAAGCAGTGGTTTGGGCACCCACGAGGGTTGTCGACCCTTTTCTTTACCGAGATGTGGGAGCGCTTCAGCTACTACGGGATGCGCACGCTTCTCATCCTCTTCATGACCGACGCCGTTGCCGGCGGCATGGGTATGAATGCGGAGACGGCGGGCGCCGTCTACGGGCTCTACACCTTTGGGGTGTACGCCCTGGCTCTCCCGGGCGGCTGGATAGCGGATCGCCTGATCGGCCAACGTCGTGCGGTTCTGTTTGGCGGAATCCTGATCGCTCTCGGGCACTACTCGATGGCGGTGCCGGCGATCCAGACGTTCTACCTGGGGCTCGTGCTCATCGTCGTGGGGACCGGGCTTCTCAAGCCGAATGTCAGCGCGATAGTGGGCGATCTCTACGGAGACGACGGGGCCAAGCGCGACGCCGGTTTCTCGATCTTCTATATGGGTATCAACCTCGGTGCCCTGGCCGGGCCCTTCTTCTGCTCGCTCGTCGGTGAGCCGCGGGAAGGCGCCAGCTGGGTGAACTGGCACTATGGCTTTGCACTCGCCGGTATCGGCATGACTTTCGCGCTGATCCAGTACGTGGCCGGTGGCAAGTATCTGCGGGGTGCCGGCGAGCTGAAGGACGATTCGGCCGAGCCCGCGAAGATCGCGGAAGCCAAGAGCCGGTTTATGAAATTCGGGGTCGGGATGGTCGTAACCGTTGCCGCTCTGGTGGGCCTGAGCAAGGCGGGTTTCCTTCCGTTGACCTTGGTTTCGTTCGCGCAAGTCACGGGGCTGATCGTGGTGATCCTCTCGATTGCGTATTTCGTTTATGTCATCGCCTTTGTGTGCCGTGATGCGACCGAACGAAAGCGAATCGGCCTTTGCGCACTCCTCTTCCTGGGTGCTGCGATGTTCTGGTCCGGCTTTGAACAGGCGGGTTCCTCGATGAATCTTTTTGCCCGCGACTTCACCGATCGTTTTCTAGGGAGCGTCGAGGTCCCCGCGGGCATGCTGCAGAGCATAAATCCCATCTTCATCGTTTTGATGGCGCCGGTCGTGGGGATGGTCTGGGTGTGGCTGGGGAAGCGCAATCCCTCGATCCCGGTCAAGTTCGGCATGGGCCTCGCACTTCTCGGCGTCGGCTTCCTGGTTCTCGCCTGGGGCTCGACATATCTCGCGGACGGCGGCAAGGTCGGCATGCGCTGGCTCATCGCGACCTACTTTCTGCACACCGTAGGTGAGCTCTGCCTCAGTCCGGTCGGACTGAGCTCGATCACCAAGCTTGCGCCCGACCGACTGGTCGGCCAGATGATGGGTACCTGGTTCATGGGCGCGGCGCTCGGCAACCTGGTTGCCGGTTTGGTGGCCGGCTACATCGAGGCGATGCCGCTGCCGCAGCTCTTCGGAACGGTAGCCATGATCGTGATCGTGAGCGGCCTGGTGTTTCTGGTGCTCGCCAAGCCGTTCAACAAGCTCGCGGTCGGGGTCAAATAGCCCTTGGGGGCACCATTCCTTGGCGTCCTCCCGACCGGTTTTGCTTCGCGGCCGGTAGCGGTCCTGTCGGCCGTTCGCCGGTAATGCTCCGCGGCCTGTAGCGGTCGACGTCCCTGGCGACCGTCTGCCAATCCGTCTTGTCGTCCGCACCGCGGGTGAGTAGACCTTCAAGGGCAAGCGCAAGGACAACAAGAGGCTCACCGGCAAGCGTTTCTGACCTACGACATTCCGGCCGGTCCGCTCCAGACGTTTCCTGTGGACGGCGATGCGGTTGCTGCTGAAGGACTTGCTCTCGAGTGGGAGCGGGTTCCCGATCCTCCCGGCAGCGAGATCGTCGGCTACAACGTGATCGTGGTGCGGGAAGACGGCGGTTCGCAGGAGCTCGACATCCTCGTGGGGCCGGACGAGACCAGCCTGAACGTGCCGGATCAACTGCTTCATGCCGGCGTTCCGTACAAGTGGGAGATCTCGGCGGTCGAAGCGTCCGGCAACAAGACGATCTCGGAGACCGAGTTCGAGACCGAGTAACTCAGCCAGCAGGAGGCCGCTCTTCTCGCCCCCTGGCCCTTCGGGTCAGGGGGCTTTCTGCTGGAGGCTGTTCGAAGAACTGACGCGCTGCTACGATGAGCTAGAGGGGCACGATGACCCAAGAGCCAAGCGTCCGGCAGCCCGCGGTGGCCGGACTCTTTTACCCGGCCGATCGAGCTGAGCTCGCCGAAACCGTGCGCGCATATCTCGACCTGGGCTCGGCTCTGACCGGTGGGCGAACGAAGGGACCCAAGGCGATCATCGCGCCGCACGCCGGCTACGACTACTCCGGGTCGATCGCCGGTAGCGCGTTCGCGTCGCTGACCGACGTCGCCGACGAGGTCGAGAGGGTGGTCCTGCTCGGTCCGGCGCACCGGGTGCCGCTTCGGGGTCTGGCTCTTCCGGGCTCGTCGGCCTTGGCTACGCCGCTGGGCGAGGTGCCGGTAGACGCCGAGCTCGCGGACCGGGTCGCAGAGTTGCCTCTGGTCTCCGAGAACGCGTCCGCTCATGCTCTCGAGCACTCGCTCGAGGTCGAGATTCCGTTTCTTCAGTTACTGCTCGAAGACTTCAGCCTCCTTCCCGTGGTGGTCGGCGACGCCCGCGCGCGGGAGGTGGCCGAGGTCCTCGAGGCGGTCTGGGGAGGCGACGAGACCCGCATCGTCATCAGCTCGGACCTGTCGCACTACCTACCCTACGACGATGCCGTGACCGCCGATCAAGCGACCGCGGCGAGAATCCTCGGGCTCGATCCGACACTCGGTTCCTACGACGCCTGTGGCGCTTTCTGCGTCAACGGTCTTCTCGAGACCGCGCGGCGTCGGGGCCTCGAGAGCGAGCTCCTGGATCTCAGGAACTCGGGCGACACCGCCGGCGACCGAAGCCGCGTCGTGGGCTATGGCGCATTCGCCTTCTCCGAGTCATGACCACTTCCGCCGAGAGCGTCTCTTCATCTGAGAAATCCACGCTCCTGATCGGTCTCGCCCGCGAGGCGATCGAGCGCGAGCTGGGAAAAGATGTCGAGCGTGCCCTGGTGTCGGCGCAGGACGCCGAACTCCTCGCCTGGCTCGCAGCTCCCGCCGCGACATTCGTGACGTTGACGCGCGATGGACGCCTGCGGGGTTGTATCGGCACTCTTGAGGCTCGGCGGGCACTGCGCGACGATGTGGTCGGAAACGCCTGCGCCGCCGCGTTCGAGGATCCCCGGTTTACGCCGCTGACAGTCGAAGAGCTCGACGGTCTGCGGGTAGAGGTCTCCTTGCTGTCGCCGGCAACACCGATCGACTGCCACAGCGAAGCCGAGCTGCTCGGGGCGGTACGGCCAGGAGTCGACGGTTTGGTTCTCGAGTGCGGGAAGCAGCGCGCGACTTTTCTTCCGCAAGTCTGGGGCGAGTTGCCGGAGCCTTCCGAGTTCTTGGCGGCGCTTAGGCGAAAGGCCCGACTCGAGAGCGACTTCTGGAGCGACGAGATGCGCTTCTGGCGGTACACGGTGGAGAAGTTCGAGGAGGGGTAGGAGACGGTCGACACCGAGGTCGACCGCTTACTCCGCACGTAGGGCTTCGACTGGATCGAGGCCTGCGGCGCGGCGCGCCGGGAGAACGCCCGAGGCGATGCCGGTCAGGAAACTGACCGCGATGGCGGCGGCGACGAAGATCATTGGGGTGTGAACGGGCAGACCCGGCACCGCGGCGCGAATCAGCGCGCACAAGCCGAGTCCGGTGCCGATGCCCAGCAGGCCGCCGAGCATCGCGAGAAACGCGGCCTCGGTCAGAAACACCAGCTCGACCTGCCGGCGGGTGGCGCCGATCGAGCGGATCAGGCCGATCTCGTTGGTGCGCTCGCCGACGGCGATCCACATCATGGTGAGAATGCCGATCGCGCCGACTAACAGCGACACGCCCCCGATCGCGCCGACCGCCATGGTGACGATGTTCATGATGTTCCCGAAGGTCTCGAGCATCGCGGCCTGGGTGGTGATCGTGACGTCGTCCTTGCCGTCGTGGCGATCCCTGAGCAGCAGCCGAATCGCTTCGGCGACATCAGCGGGCTCTCGGCCATGAGCGAACGTCAGGTCGATCTCCTGGAGCTCGTCCTGATTGAAGATTCGCATGGCGGTCGTCACCGGGATGAATGCGGCGTCATCGAGATCGAAGCCCATCATCTGGCCCTTGGATTCCATGACTCCGATGACTCGAAAGCGGGTGCCTGCGATCTTGACGAACTTGCCCAGAGGGTTCTCGCTGCCGAAAATCTCGCGCTTGACCTTTGGTCCCAGCACCGCCAGCTGGAAGCCCTGTCGCGGGTCGCCTCCGGGCCAGAAGCTCCCGGTTCGCACGCGCCAGCGCCAGACTTCCTCCATGTCCGGGGTCACGCCGTAGACGAAGACGCTGCGTCCTCGGCCGCCGGCTTCGACCCGGGCCATTCCGAAGGAGAAGGGAACCATGTCTTGTATCCCCGGGATCCGGCGCAGCGCCTCGGCGTCGTCGAGGCTGAGCTTCTGAGTGCTGCCGCCGAAGATGCCCGGAATGCCGCCGGTGTCGATCTTGCCCGGGTTGATGGCGATGATGTTGGTGCCGAACTGTGAGAACTGCTCGACCATGTAGAGTCGCGTGCCCTCCCCGAGGGAGGTGAGCAGGATGACCGAGGTCACGCCGATCGCGATGCCGATCATCGACAGAATCGAGCGGAGCCGGTGGCTGACAATGGCCTTTGCGGCGAGACGGATGAGCTCGAGCATTGCGCCGGTCCTTTCTCCCTATCTACGGCTGAGCGCGGTGACCGGGTCCAGCCGGGTGGCGCGCCTGGCCGGCAAGAATCCGAAGATCGTGCCCACGGCCACCGAGAGCCCGAAGGCGGCGGCCACGGCCCAGACCGGCGGGCTCGCGGGGAGCGCCGGATACACCTGTACCAGAAGCGCCACCGCCGACCAGCCGACCGCAAGGCCGAGCAGACCTCCGGCTGCCGAGATAAACGTGGCTTCGACCAGAAACGCGGCGAGGATCTGCGGTCCGGAGGCGCCGATCGCTTTCAGGAGTCCGATCTCCCGGGTCCGCTCGGATACCGAGACCAGCATCACGTTCATGATGCCTATTCCCGCGACCGAAAGAGAGATCGCCGCGATGGCGCCAACGACCAGTGTGAGCGTGTCGAGAATCTGCGAGAAGGTCGAGACCACCGCGTCCTGCGTAAGGATGGTGATGTCCTCTTCTTCGTGCCGCTCGGTGATGAGGTCGAGGATCGACCGCTTGGCGATCTCGAGATCGGAGTGAGCGCGCACCTGGGCGAGGACTCGAAACAGCGACGACCGGTTGAGCATGCGCATGCCGGTGCGGACCGGCACGATGGCGACGTCGTCGAAGTTGATACCCAGGTTGGTGCCTTGCTGCGCGAGCACGCCGATCACGCGAAAGCGCCAATCGCCGACTCTGATTATCGTGCCGATCGGATCGTCAGCGCCGAAGAGCTCGCGCGCGGCCTTGTTACCGAGCACCAACTCGGCGCCGCCTCGGAACATCTCCTCGTCCGGGAGAAACTCGCCGCGTTCCATTCTCAGATCGCGGACCTCGATGTAGGCGCGGGTGGTGCCGAGGATCGGCATCTGGCGGCGGCGGTCGCCGCTCGAGACCTCCTCCGTGCCGGCGGTTACCGGCGCGACCTTGCGCACCGATCGAACCTGCCGCTCGATCGCCAGGGCGTCGTCCAGAGTCAGGTCGTTGGGCACTCCCCCGATTCCGATGGTGCCGGTGGTCTCGGTCTTGCCCGGCAACACGATGACCAGATTCGTGCCGAGGCCTGCGAACTGCTCGATCACGTAGCGGCGGGCGCCTTCCCCCAGCGCGGTCAGAATCACCACCGCGCTGACGCCGATCATGACCCCGAGCAAGCTCAGGGCGGTGCGCAGACCGTGGCCCCTGAGGCTTCCGCCCGCGAACTGGAGCAGGTCGCGCCAGCGCAGCGAACCGAGCTCGTTCTTCTGTGGGGAAGCGGGCATCTAGTCCTCCGCGAGGATCTCGAGTACGTCGGAGATCCGGTCGCCGCTCACCCGTTTGGCGATGCGCCCGTCCACGAGAACGATGATGCGGTCGGCTCTGCGCGCCACCTTGGGGTCGTGGGTGACCACCAGCAGAGTCAGCCCCCGTTCGCTCATGCCGTCCAACAGATCGAGGATGTCCTTGCTGGACTTGCTGTCGAGGTTGCCGGTCGGCTCGTCGGCGAGCAGGATCGCCGGGCGCATGATCGTGGCCCGCGCCAAGGCGATACGTTGCCGCTCACCTCCGGAGAGCTGCTCGGGCTGGTGGTCGGCGCGATTGGTCAGCCCGACGGCCTGGATAGCCTCCGTTGCACGCTGCTTTCGCTCCGCCCTGGGGATTCCGGCGAAGACCATCGGCAGCTCGACGTTGTCAGTCGCGGTCAGCCTCGGGATGAGGTGGAAGAACTGGAATACGAAGCCGATCTGGTTACGCCGCACGAGCGTCAGCTCGCGGGTCGAGAGCTCGTCCACGCTGCGCCCTTCGAGCTCGTAGGTACCGGCCGTCGGCCGGTCGAGACAGCCCAGGATATTGAGGAGCGTGGACTTGCCCGAACCGGACGGTCCCATGATCGCTACGTGCTCGCCGGCGAGGATCTCCTCGTCGACGTCCACCAGGGCGTGGACCTGTTCGCCCCCCACCTCGAAGGTCCGGTGGATGCCGTCCAGTCGTATGACGCGTCTCGGCGCATCGTCCGGGCTCGCGCTGGTCGCTGCCTGGCTCAACGCCCTGTGGCGTCGGGCGCCGCCACCGCCTCGACTCCGGCCTCGAGGCCGGCCTGGTCGAGTGACGCGACGACCTGATCGCCTTCTTCGAGGCCCGCCAGCACCTCGGTGAAGTTCCAGTTGCGTATGCCGACGTCGAGCTGGCGCTCCTCCAGAACGTCTCCGGCCAGAACCAACGCTTTGTTGCCCTCGAGGAGCGCGGCGGTGGGAATACGAAGCACCTCGTCCCGTCGCTCTAGGATGACTTCGAGGTCCGCCGACGTTCCAGGCAGCAAGGTCGAGGCGAGCTCGAGGTCGAGCAGTTCGGCCTCCACTTCGACTGTTCTGTTCTGTTCCTGGATGTCGAGCACATATGGCGCGACCCGGGTGATGGCGGCCTCGAACTCCCGGCCGCGGTGCGAGTCGATCGTCGCCCGCACCGCCTGGCCGACGCGGATGCGGGCGGAGTCAACCTCGTCCATGGGCGCGCTGATGTAGATCGACGACGGGTCGATCATGTCGAGAACGGGCGGGATGGGCAGGCCGGGAGGCGAGGGGGTGGTCCATTCGCCGACCTCAACGGTCAGTTCGGCGATGATCCCATCGAAGGGCGCCTGCAACACGGTCTTGGAGAGCTCGGTTCGACCCAGCGATACCGCGGCGCGCGCGCGAGCGGTCTGCGCCGCGGCGGCTTTGCAGGTCGCGTCGGCGGCCG
>CALZIK010000043.1 GCA_945787635.1 Thermoanaerobaculia bacterium
CCTGGCTCTCGCGACCGGCGCTCCCGTGCCGGCGCCCGATCTTCGCGAAGGGATCGAGCCACCGGACTACATCCGCGGGTATCGTCGCAAGCGATCGAGGGCCTAGGCCGTGCGAGCCGAGTTGTGGCGAAGCCGAGCGACGCGAGGCCGCCGCGGTAGGCCGGAAAGCACTGTAGGCGCTGCTTCGGCGGCAGGCTAGACTGCGCCCGGCAGCGAACGCCAAGTGCAACACCGCGCTTTCCGGCGCGTATCCAATGGAACGGTTACGGGGACGAGGATGAGAACGAAAAACCTTCTACTGGCCGGGCTCCTGGCCGCGATGTTTCACGGTCCGGCGACTGCCGACGTCTGCAACCCCTGCGTGGGCGTTGTCGTGTCGGACCTTGCGAAAGCCGCCGGAGCGCTCGCCGCCGGACCGGCTCTCGAAGACGGCGCCACAGTGTTCGTCAAGCGCTCGACCGGGCTCGGCGACCGCGACGCGCCCTCGGTTCCGGGCGTTGCCGAGATATCCGCGACCGGCTCGACGCCCTGGATCGCGGTCGAGTTCGTGAGCCGGCCGCCGCTTCTGCAGAACGCTGCCGGCCTCGCGATCGAGCTCGAGACGCTGGCGCGGTACGCAGCCGCGAGTCCTCCTGGCAGCCGGTTTCAGGTTCTTTGGCCGGCGGGCGCGGGGGCCGGCTCGGACGAACGCAGCTTCCTTTTCAAGCAGGCGGCGGTGGCGATCATCGGCGCCCAGCCCGACGCGCGGGTCGTCTCGCCGCCGATTCCGGCCACGCCCGAGGCGGTGCGGGCGCTTTTTGCCAACGAGATGGCGGCCTATCTTGATGGCGTTGCGTTCGAACCGGCCTCGGCGGCCGAGCTCCTTGCTGCCGTGGGCGAAGTGATTGCCGCCGATCCCGGCGCCGAGATCGTGGTGGACGCGCTGGCGATGCCCACGGTGCCCGAGCATTTGCTGCTCGAGGCCGCGCGTCTCGCGCACGCGAGCGTGGACGTCGTCTTGTTCGAGACCACAGAGTTGACGCCCGCGGCCGTTCGGAGCTTGAAGCTTCTGGCCCGCGAGTTCTCGGGCGACGTCGCGCCCGACTCGACCACGCCCGCGGGCGCGGTGGAAGCCTTCGCGTTCGCTCGCGGCGAGGATCTGAGCCTCCGGGTGGTGGCGGCGGTGCCCCCGGGCGCGAAGGAAGTGACGTTGGTTTTTTCCGACCCGCGCCTGCGGGAGCCGGCGGTGATCGATCCCGAGACCGGCGAGGCGATTCGCCAGTACGGAATCGGCCGCGACGCGCAGAGCTTCACGGTGGAGCTCGCCGACCCGGATCCGGTGGTGGTGCTCTCGCTCGCCCGCATGAGCGCCTCCGAGCTCGAGGGCATCCTCGGCCTCGAAGAGGAGGTCACCGTCGCCGACAGCCGGCAGATGCCGGTCGAGGAGATCCTCCGGCGCCACCAGGCCCTCGAGGACGCGCAGACGCGGGCGATCCGCACCTACACGGCGATCAACACCTCGCATTTGCGGTTTCAGTTCGGGACCACCAGCCAGTCGCTCGAGGCTACGTTCCGCGGGCCGTACTTCTTCAGCCAGGGCGGCGGCTTCGACTGGGTGTGGCAGGAGTTTCTGATCAACGGAGTGCGCTGGAAGAGGAAAACCATTCCGGAGATCCCGCTGGTCCAACCCGAGAAGGCCGCAGCTCTGCCGGTCGAGATCACCTTCTCCAAGGAGTACCGCTACGAGCTGCGCGGCACCGAGACCGTCGAGGGCCGCGACACCTGGGTGGTGGACTTCGCCCCCGCGGTCGCGGTGACCCCCGAGCGCACGCTGTATCAGGGCACCGTCTGGATCGACCGGGAGATCTATGCGCGCGTCAAGACGCGGGCGGTCCAGCTCGGGCTCGAGGGCGAGGTGATCTCGAACGAGGAGACCCTGACCTTCTCCCCGCTCACGGCAGATGGCGAGCCCGCGCCCTGGGCGGCTTCGAGCTACTTCGTGCCGGTACGACTCACCGGCCAGCAGATCTGGTCTCTCTTGGGCGGAACGACTGTGGTCGAGCGCGAGATTCTGCTCGACAGCGTGCGGATCAATCCGGAAAGCTTCGAGGCCGATCGGCGGGCGGCGCTCGAGTCCGAAGCGACCATCGTTCGGGACACCGACGAGGGCTTGAAGTATCTGGTCGTCGACGAGGAGACCGGAGAGCGAGTGGTGAAGGAAGAGTTCGACAAGAAGCGACGCTTCCTCGTGGGGGGCGTCTTCTACGACGAGAACCAGGACTTTCCGATTCCGCTCGCCGGCATCAACTGGTTCTGGTTCGACTGGCGCGGCACCGGCACCCAGGCGAACGTTTTCTTCGCCGGGGCCCTGGCCACCGTGGCGATCAACGACCCGAGCTTCCTGGGCTCGAAGTGGGACTTCGGGCTCGACGCCTTCGCCTTCGCTCTGCGTGGCGCCGACACCCTGTTTCGCGACGGCCGCGAGGCGACGCTCGAGGAGGTCAAGACCTCGAACCCGAACTTCGACCTCAAGCTCGGCCGGCCGCTCGGGAACTTCGCCAAGGTCGAAGCTCAGTACCAGCTCGGCTACCAGAGCTTCCGGCGCGGTGACGAGACCGCCGCCGAGTTCGTGTTGCCCTCGAACCATCTCAACCACGAAGTTCGGCTGACCGGCAAGTACAACCGCAAGGGTTACCGGTTCCGGCTGCGCGGAAGCTACCACCGCCGGGGCGCTTGGGACTTCTGGGGTCTGCCCGGCAACACCGAGTTCGAGGCCGACGACGACTCCTACACGACCTGGAACGTCGCGCTCGGCAAGACCTTCCACCTTCCGAAGTTTCTCAAGTTCGGCATAGAGCTCGAGTACCTCGACGGCTCGAACCTCGACCGCTTCTCGAAGTTCGACTTCGGCACGTTCTCCAGCGTCCGGGTTCGGGGATACGAGACCGGCAAGGTGCGTGCCGAGGAAACGGCCGCTCTTCATCTGAACTACGGTTGGAACGTCGGCGGTACTTTCCGGCTCGAGGCGCTGGCCGACGCCGCCTGGGCGACCGACCGGACCTCGGGTCTCGACCGCGAGATGCTGGCAGGAGTCGGGGTGGCGGGCACCCTGGTCGGGCCCTGGAGCACTCTCATCAACGTCGATCTAGGGGTCGCGGTCAAGGGCCCCGACGACGGCGTCACCGCGACCATCGCGGTCTTGAAGCTTTTCGATAAGTGAAGATCAAACACCGCATCGACTCGATCGATCTCCTGAGGGGGTTGGTGATCGTGTTGATGGGTCTCGATCACACCCGTGACTTCTTCGGGCCTTCGGCGATCCGGCCCGAGGATCTGAGCCAGGCTTCGGCGGCGCTCTTTTTGACCCGCTGGGTGACCCACTTCTGCGCGCCGGTCTTCGTGTTTCTGGCCGGCCTGGGCGCGGCGCTCTATCAGAGTCGGGCGCAGGCGCGCGGCGGAGGCGGCCGAGTCGCGCGTAGCCGGGCCGAGACCGCGCGGTTTCTCTGGACCCGCGGGCTGTTTCTGATCGTGCTCGAGCTCGCGGTCATCAACGTGAGCTGGCTTTCGTACTGGAACGGCTACATGTTCATTCAGGTGATCTGGGTGATCGGAGCCTCGATGATTGCGCTGGCCGGACTGCTCTACCTGCCGCGTCTTGCGATCCTGGTCTTCTCCCTGGCGATGATCTTCGGCCACAACCTGCTCGACGGCATGGAGCCCGCGGCCTTGGGCGCCTGGGCGCCGGTCTGGGGCGTTCTTCATGCCAGGCACTGGGTGCCACTTGCGGAAGGGTTCGGCTTGATCGTGATCTATCCGCTCATCCCGTGGATCGGCGTGATGTCGCTGGGGTACCTCTTCGGACCGATCTTTCAACTACCGCCCGAGGACCGCAAGCGCCGGCTCCTGACCTGGGGTTGGGTATTGATGGTTCTCTTCGTGGCGTTGCGCGCGATCAACGCCTACGGAGACCCTTCCCCCTGGCAGCCCAACGAACGCGGGCCACTCTTCACGGCCCTCTCGTTCTTGAACGCCACCAAGTACCCGGCCTCGCTGGACTTCCTTCTCATGACCTTGGGGCCGGCGTTGCTTCTGGTGCCCTACCTCGAAGGACTGCGCGGCCAGCTCTCGCGAGCGCTCATCGTGTTCGGCCGCGTGCCGCTGTTCTTCTACGTCGTCCACATTCCGTTCATCCACGTTCTGGCGATGGTCTATTCGAAGCTTCGCTACGGTTTCCTCGCAGCGGACGGCAGCCTGGTCGGTTGGTACCTCCGCGGGCAGCAGTACGCCCCCGAAAACTATGTGCAGAACCTGTGGCTGGTCTGGGGTGTGTGGATCGCGGTGACCGTGGCCCTCTACTGGCCGTGCAAGTGGTACTCGGAGCTCAAGAAAACCAGCGATCGCGCGATCCTGAAGTATCTGTGATCGGGCGAATCCGCCTCGCGAAGGTAGCGTCGGGGCTCCGTCCCGACGTTGTCTAGCCGCCGCCGGTTTCGCCCTTGCCGGCCGCCAGGTCTTCGATCTCACCGATCGAATAGAGTCGCCCCGCGCCGACGCCCGGTGACAGCCCCTCTGCTTCGAGCCAGGTCTCGGGGGACTCGAGGTTCTCTTTCCAGAACGGAAACGTCCGGCACTGTCGCGGCCGCGCCGGATAGACGGTGCAGACGCCATTCCAGAAGACGCAGGCCCTCTTTCCGCGGACGCCTGGAATCGGAACTTCCGTCAGGCTGTAGCGCCAGCCCACCTTGCGCAGGTACTTCTTGCCGAAGGCGTCGAGGTCGATCCCGAGGTGCCTCGCCAGTCGCCGCGCTTCGCGCCGATCGACCCAGACGTGGCCCTCGATGGTGCAGCAATTGCCGCAACCGGTGCAGCCGAAACGAAGGCCTTCCTTGTACCAGGGGATCGTCTCGGCTGTCGGCTCAATCGAGAGCTTTGACTCGGGCGACGGCTCCGGGGTATCGCTCATCTTTATAGACCGTGCCTTCCTTCATGACGAACGCGACATTCTGGAGCAGGTCGACGTTCTCGAGAGGGTTGCCATGGACCGCGACCAGGTCCGCGATCTTGCCGGCTTCGATGGAACCCAGCGTGTCTTGGATGCCCAGGAGCTCGGCTGGGGTCATGGTCGCCGACCGGATGGCTTCCATCGCCGGCATGCCGGCCTCGACCATCAGCGCGAACTCGCGTCCGTTCCCGCCGTGGGGCGAAACGCCCGAATCCGTGCCGAAGGCGATCTTGACACCCGCCTTGTAGGCTTTGCCGAAGGTCTCCTGGATCTTGGGGCCGATCTCGGCGGCCTTGGGGCGGACGAGATCCGGAAAGTAGCCGTCGATCTTCGCCTTCTCGGCGACGAAGTCGCCCGCGAGAATGGTCGGCACGTAGTAGGTGCCGTGCTTTTTCATCAAGTCCATGGTCTCCGCGTCCATGAGCGTGCCGTGCTCGATCGACCGAACCCCGGCGCGCACCGCGCGCTTCATGCCCTCGGCGCCGTGAGCGTGAGCGGCGACGTGAAAGCCGTAGTCGTTGGCGGTTGCAACGATCGCCCGGAGCTCTTCTTGGGTGAACTGGGGGTTCTGACCGCTCTTGGCGACCGAGAGCACCCCGCCGGTAGCTGTTATCTTGATGAAGTCGGCGCCCTCCTTGTAGCGGTGGCGCACGGCCTTGGCGGCGTCCTCCGGTCCGTTGACCACGCCGTCCTCGGGACCGGCGTCTCGAGTGAGATCCTCGCGCAGCCCGTTGGTGGGATCGGCGTGGCCGCCGGTCGTCGCCAGGCTCTTGCCGGCGGTGAAGATCCGCGGGCCGGGCACCATGCCTTTCTCGATCTCGCTCTTCAGAGCCACCGTGATGGTGCCGTCATCGCCAGGGTTCCGGACGGTGGTGAAGCCGGCCATCAGTGTGCGCCGGGCGTACTCGACCGAGCGCACGGCGTAGGAAGCGGTGTTGAGCTGAGTGCGCTCGAGATAGTTCTTCGGGTTGAGCTCGCCGGTCAGATGGACGTGCATGTCCATAAGACCCGGAAGAACAGTCGAATTCTCGAGGTCGATCACCGTGTCGCCGTCAGCGGGAGCCGCGAACCCGTCGCGAATCCCGGTGATACGCCCCTCCTCGACGATCACCGTGACCTTCGAACGTGGGTCGTTGGAGACGCCGTCGATGAGCGTGCCGGCATGTACCAGGGTGGCGGCGTCGGCGGCAAACGCGGTCATCGCGGCGAGGCCGAGAGCGACCGTTGATCGAAACAGGATGGAGCGGGTCATTTGGGGACCTCCTCGAAAAGGGCGTTTTTGGAGTGCGGCGACGATATCATCGGCGCGCCCCGTGACCGGGCAATTTGATCCGGCGCGCGGGGACGGGAGTTGCTCAAGCAAGATGGCGAGAAAGAAAGCGACGAAACGAGCGCCGAAGCGCCGGAAGCGGGCTGCGAAGGTGCCGGCCAAGAAGCGGATAGTCAAGAAGAAGGTCGCACACGCGAAGACGGCGTCCAAGCGAAGCGCCAAGAAGAAGACCAAGGCGAAGCCCAAAGCCGCGCCGAAGAGCGCCAAGGCCAAGACCACCAGAGCCGCCAAGGCGCAGGCTCCCCGGCGCCGCGCCACCGCTCGTTCGATGGCCGCTGCCCAACGCGAGATATCGGTCTCGGAGTTCTTCACCAAGAACCGCCATCTTCTCGGCTTCGATTCACCCACCAAGGCGCTTCTGACGACCATCAAGGAGGCGGTCGACAACTCCTTGGATGCCTGCGAGGAGGCCGGCATCCTGCCCACACTCGGGGTCTCGATCGAGGCCACCCGCGAGAATCGCTACCGGATCGCGGTGACCGACAACGGGCCGGGCATTCTCAAGAACCAGATTCCGCGGATCTTCGGCAAGCTCCTCTACGGCTCGAAGTTCCACCGCCTGCGCCAGAGCCGCGGTCAGCAGGGAATCGGCATCTCGGCCGCGGGCATGTACGGCCAGCTGACGACCGGAAAACCCGTGGTGATCGAGAGTCGAACCTCGAAACGCCGGCCAGCGCACCGTTACGAGCTCGTGATCGACACCAAGAAGAACGAGCCGGTGGTCAAGAAAGACTCCACGGTCCCCTGGGAGGCCGCCCACGGCACCCGGGTCGAGATCGAGCTCGAGGGCGTCTACCGCGGGGGCAAGCACGGAGTCGAGTCGTATCTCGCTCAGACCGCGCTCGCCAACCCGCACGTCGAGATCCGGTTTTGGGCTCCGAAGTCGGACGAGGTCGAAACCGAGCCGGTGGTCTTCAAGCGGTCGTCGAAGGAGCTTCCGGTCGAGCCTCGCGAGATCAAGCCGCACCCACACGGGGTCGAGCTGGGTCTTCTGATGCGGATGTTGAAGGACACCCAGGCGACGACCTTGAAGCAGTTCTTTCAGACCGAGTTCAGCCGCATCGGTCCGACGATCGCCAAACGGCTCGCGGAAGCGGCCGGGCTACGCTCGCGCACCTCGCCGCGCCGGGTTTCGTCCGATCGCGCCGAGGGGCTCTTGGCGGCGGTAGCCGGGGCCAAAATTCCGCCGCCGCCGATGAACTGTCTGTCGCCGATCGGCGAGGAACGGATCCTCGCGAGTCTGCGCCAGCAGGTCGAGGCCGATTACTACGACGCGGTCACCCGCTCGCCGTCGGTGTATCGGGGCAATCCCTTCCAGATCGAGGTGGGTCTGGCCTACGGCGGAGCCCTCGGCGCCGAGGACCTCGCGAGCGTTTTCCGCTACGCCAACCGGGTGCCGCTGCTCTACCAGGCGGGCGCCTGTGCGCTAACCAAGAGCGTACTCTCGACCAACTGGAAGTCCTACGGTCTCCTCCAGGCGCGAGGCGCGCCACCGACCGGGCCGCTTCTGGTCATGGTCCACATCGCCAGCGTCTGGGTGCCGTTCACGTCGGAGTCTAAGGAGGCAGTCGCTTCCTATGACGAGATCCTGAAAGAAGTGAAGCTCGGCCTCCAGCAGGTGGGCAGAAAGCTCGGCGTCCACTTGAAGCGCGCCGCCCGAGCCCGCGACGCGGATCGCAAGCGTCAGTACATCGAGAAGTACATCCCCCACATCGGCATCGCCCTGCGCGACATCTTGGACCTCTCGGACCGTGAGGAAAAGAAGGTGGTATCGACCTTGACGGACACTCTCCGGAAGAGCCGGAAGATGTAGCCGGGTGCCCGCTTGTGGACGCTCAACCGCCGCGGTTTGAGTCGGGTGGGTTTCGTCGATTCAGCTACCAGGTGTCGTCGTGACACCGCGCCGCTTCGAGCCCGCGTGCCAACCTGACGTCCGGCCGCCAACGAAACTTCTCCGAATAGCCATTGGTCTTCCCTTCGACGGCGTCGGCGATGATCGACCCCAGCGCCGGGGCGAACTTGAAGCCGTGACCGCTGCCGCCCGAGGCGACGGTGAGGCCGGTCCTCTTCGGGTGCGTTGCGATCCAGAGGTCTTCGTCGGGCGTGTCGCAGTAGGGGCAAAGGCGCGTCTTCGCGACTTCGGCATCGGCGAGGGCGGGGAGGCTCTCGGCGAGAAAACTGCGGAGCTTTTCGGTGATTGCTTGAGGAACGACCAAGGCACCACCGTCGGACGCTTCAGTAGGCTCGACCCCAACGCCGTGGTGGCCGATCTTGACGACCCCTTCCTTCGGGTGGAGAGGAAAGCCGTAGAAGCCGGTGCGGGCGACGTCGGCGGTAAAGACCGGGAAGCGATCGGCGGTGAAGAAGTCCGGATCCTCGGGTTTGAGATGCCAGACCGGGTGGTAGCTCCGCCTCAACGAATCGGCGAGCTCGGGCATGAGGTCACTTTCCAGGGCGAGCCAGGAGCCGCCGGTGAGGACCAGATTCTCGGCTTCGAGCCTCAGGCCCCTCTCGGTTTTGACCATTGACATCGCGTTGCCGGTGTCGACGATAGCGGAAACATGCTCGTTCTCGAGCACCTCGATCTCTCGCGCCCGCGCTTCGCGAACCAGCGCCTCGACCACCCGGCCGCTCTCCGCCCAGCCGCCCTCGGCGTGAAAGAAGCCGTCGACGAAGCGTTCGCTCCAGGCCGGGAATCGCCTCGCGAGCGCGGCGCCGCCGATTTGCTCGGGAGCGTGACCCCGGCGCTTGAGAAGCTCGAAGCTCTCGTGCTCGAATCCGCCCGGCGCCATCGGATCGAGACACACCATCACGACCCCGGTCTCGTGGTAAAGAGCCTCGCCGCCGGCCGCG
>CALZIK010000044.1 GCA_945787635.1 Thermoanaerobaculia bacterium
CCCGGCGCGGCCCGGCCCTGGTGCCCTGCCTCGCCTGCCGTGCCTGCCTGTCGCTCGCGATGGCTCACGCGGGCCTCAGGGCGCCCGTTCGGCCAAAGGCACCACTTTCCTGGAACGGTCCCAGCCAATTTCGGCCCCGAGTACCGACCCGTTGACCATGTCGGCGAAGCGCAAGAGAGCGCCATCTTCGCCCCATTCGGTGTGGACCCCGAGCGACGCGGAGCCGCCGGACGGATCGGGCCAGACTCCCCTGGCGGTGCGCACCGCTCCCGAGGGGTACCTCTCGATCTCGAGATGCGGCTCTCCGGCCGACCCGAAGGCGACCCCGGCGTGGCGCTCGATTCGCGCGATCAGGTCGTCGATCGAGGGCCGCCCGGGGTCGCGCCGCTTCGCCTCGGTCAGGCTGGCGACAGCAAGCCCGTAGCGGCCCCGCTCCGCCATGACCAGACCGAGCTTCTCGTGGGCCTTGGCGTCGGGCGGCCAGAGCACCGTGGCGAGAAAGAAACGGGCGGCTGCGGCCTCGAGCCTACCGAGCTCGATCGCGAGGAGCCCCAATTGATAGTGCGGCGTCGGGCTCAGAGGATCGGCCCGGACGGCTCGCCGATACAGGTCGAGGGCGCGCTCGCCGTCGCCGTCGAGCGCTGCATGCTTGCCCGCGATCAGCAGGACTCTCGGCGACTCGACACCCGACTCCAAGGCCTCGAGCGCGAGCCGGCGCGATTCCTCCCGCTGGCCGGCCCAGTCCAGCGTCCAGGCGAGCGACGCCAGAGCCTCGGCGTGTCTCTCGTGATCCACCCCTTCTTCCACCCGGCCCTCGATCTGCGCCAGCCGAGCATCGCTCAGAACCGCCTCCGCGGGCACCAGCCGCATCTCGCGCAAGGCTTCGGTGAGAGCGAGCGCCAATCGGCGATGGCCGTCGATGGTCGGATGCACGTGGTCGAGGAAGTCCTCTTCACCGAGGATGGTGTGACCCTCGCGACTCTCGAGGTCTCGTTCCAGCAGACCGTTGAAGTCCACCAACCGGGTGCCGGTCTCTGCCGCGACGGTCACGAGAGCGGCTTCCAACTCAGAAAGAGCGCGCAGCGGGCAGACATCCTCGTCGCGAGCTCGACGCAGGGCTTGCTTGGCCTTCGCGTGACGCCCGAGAGAGAAAAGCGCGCGACCTCGCTCGAAGTGCAGCTCGGCGAACCTGGGGTCCAGCGCCAACCCCTGATCGAGAGTCGCGAGAGCTTGCGTCCAGTTCCCTTCCTGGTTCTGTCGCCGGCCGACCTCGAGCAGCTGCCGCGAACGGGCTGACTGTTCGGGTGCGAGCCCATCGGTGTGCTCGCTCTTGAACGGTGAGCAGCTTCTCAGGTTCGATGCCGGCGTGACGAAAACCAGTTCAGAACCCGCCGATCGAGACAGAGAGACGATTCGCTCGAGGCTCGATCGGTAGTGTTCGAGAACCTGCTCTCGAAGGCGATCGTCTCGTGCGTAGAGATCCAGCCCGGCCGCTCGATCGAGCTTGGCAGCGACCGCCTCCGGAAGAAGGAATCGATTGTTCGTGTCCTGGCGCTCGAGCAGGCCCACCTCGGCCATCACAGCTCCCATGAACGTCGCGACCCGCGTCTTCGCCAGCAGCGCCGACAACCCTCTGACCGGCCGCGGAAGTTCCTTGATGGACGAATACGTTCTCTCCTCCAGAAACTCGTTGTGCCCGGTGTAGACGATAAAGAGGTCGGGCTCGTAGCTCGCGAGCTCCTCCATGAGCTCGGCCACCCGATAGCTGGCGTAGCTGATGCCGCCGGCGTTGATCACCTCCCAGCGTCGCGCGGGATCGAGTGCAGGGAGAATCAATCGCAGCCAACCGGCGAAGGAGGTGTCGTCGCGGTACGGGCGGCCGTAGGCGGTCGACCCGCCGAGGCAGAAAATGCGAAACGTCCCCGGTGCCTTGCGTCTGGGAAAGCGCTGTGGGTTGAAGAGCTCGAGCTTGCCGCTCGACGTCGCCAGCCACTCTTCGCCGTCGGCGGTTTCCGGCACGAACAGCGGGATGTTGCCGGCAAATCCCACGAAGGGGTCTTCGCGCTCCACCGCCGGCGCCACCCCGCCGAGAGCGAGCAGCAGCTCGAGAGTGGCAAGAAAGGCAACCGGCGCCGCGATGGCCAGAGCCGCCTTGGCCCCGAGCCGGCGTCTTTTCTCGCCTGCGTCCGACACGTCCCTCAAACCTCTCCACCGATCCAGGCTCCAAAATAGCGGATTTTGGCCCTCTTCACTGGCGGACCTGAGGAATATTTCCCTGGACGGGCCTCTCTGCGCAGCCCTGGCTGGCTCACGGGCGCGGACGTGATCCCGGTTGCTGGGATTCCGAATCCCGATCGAAGTGCTCGGCGAGAAGCCGGGCGAGCTCTCCTCGCAAGGCCTCCAGCTCGTAAGGCTTGGGCAGAAAAGCCGCCGAGTGATTGAGATTGCCGAGACCGGCCTCGAGTGGAGTCTGGTACACGCACGACTCGAAGATCACCGGAATCTTGGGCTCGTGGCGCTGGCAGACGGCTTTGAGCTCTCCCCAGGGGTGGTCGGCCGGCGTCACGTTGACGATCAGAGCGTCCGGAGGGTCCCGCATGAGGACGGCCAGGGCCTCCTCGAAGCTGTCCGCCACTTCGACGTCGATCGGTTCTCGGACCAAGCGACGAACCAGCGAGACCAGGAGCCGACTCCCATCAACTACCAGAAGGCGCATACGCCCCCTTTCCTCCTCCCCTGGCTGCAATAGGTGTTCCAGCCGGCGGGGACGTCCGGATCTCAATCGCCGCGGATGTCGAACTTCTTCAGCCGATAGCGCAGCTGATCGCGTGTCACGCCGAGGATCTCGGCGGCGCGAGTCTGGTTTTCGCCCGTCGCCTTCATCGCCCGGGTTACCATCTCTCGCTCGAGCGCCTCCAATGGCACGATTCCAACCGACGATCCGCCGAGCTCCGGCTCCGGCGCATTCGCCTCGAGTCCGACCTGATCCAGAATCAACGCGTCGGCCTGCAACTTCTTTCCCCGCTCCAGGATCAAGGCGCGCTCGATGACGTTGCGCAGCTCGCGGACGTTGCCCGGCCAGGAGTAGGACAGCAAACGGTTCTCGGCGTCCCGCGTCAACCCTTCGAAGCTCCTTCCCACCTTGGGCTGAAGCATCGCTACGAAGTGACGCGCCAGAGGCAGGATGTCCTCTACGCGATCGCGTAACGGGGGGACCGCGATCGGAAAGATATTTAGACGGTAGAAGAGATCTTCACGGAAGGAGCCATCACGCACCATCTTCGCCAGATCCCGATTGGTCAGACTGATCACCCTGACGTCGACAAAGATCTCACGGCTGCCACCGACTCGGCGCAACCGGCGTTCCTCGAGGACGTGCAGGAGCTTGGCCTGCAGCTCGAGCTTGAGCTCACCGACCTCGTCAAGCACGACCGTTCCGCCATCGGCCAGCTCGAAGGCGCCTCGGCGCGTGGTCTTGGCGTCGGTGAACGCCCCACGCTCGTGTCCGAGCAACTCGCTCTCGATGAGATTGTCGGGGATCGAGGCGCAGCTCACCTCGACAAGCGGCTTGCCGCTGCGCTTGGAGATCGCGTGAACATGGCGAGCCAGCACGTTCTTGCCGGTGCCACTGGCGCCCAGTAGAAGAACGGTGTCGACGTCGGAGCGCGCGACGTCCTCGGCGATCTCCACGACCCGGCGGAACTGCGCCGACTCCGACACCAGATCCGTCTTCAGGTCTCGCTCCCGGCTTCTGCGCGCCGCTTCGGCCTCGAGCCGGTCGCTGCGAACCGACACCGAGCGCTCGATCTGCGCGAGCAAATCCTGCTGGTTCACCGGCTTGGTCAGGAAGTCGAGGGCACCGAGTTTCATGGCTCGCACCGCATCCTCGACCTGCCCGACCGCCGTCATCACGATCGTGGCCGTATCTTCCAGCCGCGACACATGCGTCTCATAGAAGTCGAGCCCGTGGCCGTCCGGCAGTGAAAGATCGAGCAGCATCACGTCCGGTTGCCGCTGCTCGAGATACCGCGCCGCGGCAGCCAGGTCTGCGGCGTCGTCCACGGCGTGCCCGGCCCGCTTGAGCTGCTCGGTCAGCGCCCAGCGCAAGAGCTTCTCGTCCTCGACCAGCAGTATCAAAGCCATGTCGCTAGTCCGCCAGAGCCATGTCGGCATCTCGCGCCGGCAGCACACAGGTGGGGGGCGGCAGCAGAATATAGAAGGTCGTGCCGCGCCCCGGCTCTGAGTCGACCTGCAGGGATCCGCCGTGCTGGTCCACCAGACGCTTGGCGATCGCCAGACCGAGGCCGGTGCCGCTGAACTTGGTGGTGAAGAACGGCTCGAAGATCTTGCTCTGCGCGTCCTCTGAGATGCCCGGACCGTCGTCCTCGACGGCCAGGATCAAGCCCTGCGCCGACTCGGGGAAGGGACCCGCGCGAACCACGATCTTGCCTCCGTTCACCATCGCCTCGGCGGCATTCTGGATCAGGTTGATCAGCACCTGGCGCATCTTCGAGCCATCCATCATGGCCTCGCGGGTGCCGGGAGCAATTTCGTACCTGAGAGTGACGCCGCGACCGGCGAATCCCGGCCGAAGAAGGTAGATGGTCTCCTTGATCAGACGCTCGGGATGTGTCGGTACCAACCGGGGCTCCGAGGGTCTCGCGGATTCGAGCAACAGCCGCAGCGTTGTGTTGACACGCCCGAGCTCGCCCAGCATATCGTCGTAGAGTTGCACATTGGCTTTCTCGATACTGTCCTCGCGGAGGATCTCGAGCGCACCCTGGATGCCGGCGAGCGGGTTCTTGATCTCATGCGCCAGGCCTGCCGCGAGCCCACCGAGCGAGGCGAGCTGATCGCTGTGCTCGAGACGCGTGGCGAGCTCGGCCTGCCGCCGACGGCGGCGATCCAGGAACTCCTGCAGCGAGCGGTTCAGCCGAGCCGAGGCCGGGTCGAGAACCAGCGCCGGCCCGTCTGTTGCCTCCGGCTCGCCGGCCTCGACGGCCGCGAGCTGAGCCTCGAAGCGCTCGCCGAGCCGTTCCACCGATCGCCGGACCAGGACGTTGATGCCACCCAGGAGCATCGCCCAGGCCAGGATCAGCAGACCCAGGTTGCGTCTCGAGTCCGACCGCACGCGGGCCACCATCAGGGTGAGGTCGAGACTCATCGCCGCCACGGCCATGGTCTTTCCCGGCTCGTGGCAGCGAGCGCATTGCTCCCCGGCGGTGATCCGCCGCAGAGCCCGCAGCCTCTCTTTCTCCCCTTCGCTGCTCATCCACAGCCTTTGGGTTTCGTTTCCGGAAAAGAAGCGGGCGATGTCGTCCCGCACGCGCTCCGGAAGCTCGAGCGGCGGCCCGATGAAGGTCGCCGGCGTGGTAAACAGCTGGAGGTTGATGTCCCGCTTCGAGGCGATCAGAGCGCGCAGACCGTGCGCCCTCGCCGGATCCTCGACCGGTGCCAGCATCACACTCTCGAGCTCGCGATTCAACCGCTCCAGGCGCTCTCCGGCGGCGATGCCGGCCAGGGACATGATCTCCCTCTCCATGATGCGAGCGCTCGCCAGATAGAGCACGACGAAGGCCAGAAGATGGAGCGGCACCGTGAGCAGCCAGGTTCTCGCTCGCGGCGACAGCAGGAAGGCGAAGCGCGACCTCTTGACGGTCGCGTCCGCGATCGACTCGGACAACGATGCCATGACGGGCATAGTACAAGGTCACGGGCGCATCCCGCGACGACAAGGCGGCCATACCGTGTAGAATCTTGCGACCGGGCTGCGCGGAGCCTGTTCCAACCAAAAAAAGAGGATATGAGGATGATCAAAACGACGACTGTCTGCTCGGCGGCGGGTTTCGCGCTGCTCTTGCTGTTCACAGCCTGCTCCGAGTCGGGCGGGGAGAACCCACCGGCCGGCGAGCAAACCGCCGGTCCCATCTCGCCCGAAGCCGAGCTTCCACCGGATCATCCCCCGCTCTCCCAGACGCAGGAACAGCTGATTGCTCCGGTGGATCCCACGGCCGGCACCGGCGCGAGCGGACTGGCCTGGGACGTTCCCAAGAACTGGATTGCCGAAACCCCCGCCAACAGCATGCGCCGGGCGCAGTACAGAGTGCCGGGACCCGACACTGATGCCCGCTCGGCCGGCGAATGCGTGGTGTTCTATTTCGGACCGGGGCAGGGCGGCGACGCCATGAGCAATGCCGTGCGCTGGGCCAATCAGTTCATCCAGCCCGACGGGTCGCCGTCAGCCGAGCGGCTCGTGACCGAGAAGGTCGAAGTCGCCGGCATCCCGGTCCTCAAGGCCGAGGTCACCGGCACGTACCAGAGCGGCAGCCCGATGATGGGCGGCTCCGGTGAGCTGCTGCCCGACTACATGCTCCTTGGCGCCGTCGCGGAAGGCGCCGATGCCAACTGGTTCTTCAAGCTGACCGGTCCGCGCGCGACCGTCGAGGCGAACCGCGCGGCGTTCGAGAGTATGCTGGAATCGCTGAGACCCGGCGGCTAACCGGCGCCTGTCGCGGCCGGCTTTGGATGCTGCCTCTGAAGCTCCAGCCTACCTTTGGCGCCAGCCGACTCGGCTAGCGATCCCTACCCCGGCCAGAACGAGGACGCACCCGAGCGCGCTCCGGATCGAGAACGGCTCGTCCAAAAGCGCGGTGCCCACCAGGACCGCTACCACCGGGATGGCCAGAGTGATCAGCGCGAGCCGCACGGCGGCGACGCGCTCGAGGGTCCAGTAAAAGAGCGTGAAGGCCACCGCCGACGCCGCGACCGCGAGATACAAGAGTGCAGCGACCGCCTGGGTATCGAAAGTAAACGCTCTGCCGCGCTCGAGCGCCAGCGATGCACCGCCCATGACCAGGCCGGTAACCAGCATCGGCACCCGGATCACGTTCAGAGGGTGGATGCCTCTACCCCACCTCTTGATGTAGACATGGGCGATGGCGGCCGCGATCGGAGCCGCGAGCAGAACGAGCGCCGGGAACAGGACACGCGAGTCGGTCGCCAGAGTGACGTCGTCCGAGAAGATGAGGACGACGCCGGCAAACCCGACGACGACGCCCACCGACTGCACGACTCTCAACGGCTCGGCCACCAGCCACCAGTGCGCCAGAACCGTGACGAAAAGCGGCATGGTGGCGAACACGATCGAGGCAAGCCCCGATGGCACCCACTGCTCGGCCCAATAGACCACGCTGTACGGAATCAAGAGCGAGAACACTGTCTCCGCAGCCCAGATTCGGTAGAGCCTCGGGCCACGCTGGTCGGGAACGCGCCAGAACCTGGCGAACAGGAACAGAAGCGCCGCCGCGATCGTGAACCGCATCGCGACACCGGCAAACGGCGGAATCCCTTCCAGGCCCAGCCGAATCGCCGCCCAGGAGGTCCCCCAGATGAGGACCATCAGGACGATCGCGCCGGCGACCAGAGGTCTGTGAGACACCTACGGATAGATCTTGTTCAGCATGCGCGGGTACGGGATGGTCTCGCGCAAGTGCTTGACCCCCGACATCCAGGCCACGAATCGCTCGATGCCCATGCCGAACCCACTGTGCGGGCAGGTGCCGTAGCGGCGCACGTCGAGGTACCACTCGAAGGCCTCGCGGGGCAGCTCGTGCTCGGCCAACCTACGCTCGAGCAGCTCGAGGTCGTGGATTCTCTGGCTGCCGCCGATGATCTCGCCATAGCCTTCCGGAGCGATCACGTCGAGGCCCAACACGACCTCCGGATTGTCGGGATCGGGCTCCATGTAGAAGGCCTTGATCTTGGTGGGGAATCGACTGATCTTAACCGGGCGGTCGAAGTCGGCGGTGATCTGGGTCTCGTCGTCGGCGCCGAAGTCATCTCCCCACGCAATCGGATTTCCCTTCGCCTGCAGCCGCTCGATCGCCTCGGTGTAGCTGATGTGCGGGAACGGTTTCTGAACCGCCTCGAGCGCCTTGGTGTCGCGCTCGAGCACCTCGAGATCCTCGGCGCAGCGGTCGAGCACCCGCGTCACCAGGCTGCACACGAAGTCCTCGGCGAGGTCGCAGAGGGCCTCGAAGCGCATGAACGCGATCTCGGGCTCGACCATCCAGAATTCCATGAGATGCCGGCGGGTCTTGGACTTCTCAGCCCTGAAGGTGGGGCCGAAGCAGTAGACCTTGCCAAGGGCGGCGATCGCGGGCTCCAGATAGAGCTGTCCCGACTGGCTCAGGTACGCCTTGTCTCCGAAGTAGTCAGTCTCAAAAAGCGTCGAGGTGCCCTCACACGCGGCCGGGGTCAGGATCGGTGAGTCCACCAGGGTGTAGCCGCCGTCGTAGAAGTAGTCCCGGATCGCCTGGCAGACCTCACTTCGGACCCTGAGCGCCGCCCGCTGCTTGCTCGAGCGCAGCCATAGGTGCCGGTGCTCCATGAGGAAGGCGGTCCCGTGCTCCTTGGGCGAGATCGGAAACTCTTCCGATAGCGCCAGCAACTCGAGCTCGGAGGCGTGGATCTCGTAGCCGCCCGGAGCCCGATGGTCCTCGTTGACCCTACCCACCACCCGCACCGTCGACTCCTGCACGGCCTCCTGGATCGCCTGCCAGCTCGCGTCGTCGACTTCGGAGCGGCTGGCCACGACCTGCGCGGTGCCGCTGCCATCACGCACCTGCACGAAGGCAATCTTGCCGCTCGATCGCTTGTTGGCCAGCCAGCCCTCGAGCGTGACCTCCTCGTTCACGTGCTGGCTCAAGTTTCTGATCTCGGTCATGAAATCTCTTCCCCCGGTCGAATCGTGGATTGTATGGCATCGGGGACACGATCCCTCGTGTCCGCTCCCGGCTGGTATTGCCACGCCCTTCTGTTCCGCCCTTGGTAGTCTTCCGGCCGTGACGGACCACCGAGCAGGTACCCGCGGCCGGGAGAGCCTCCAGGCCTTCCGTCGGGTCCCCAAGACCGGAGTGATTTACGTGAATCACGAGGCCCGGGCTCTGGGTTTCCGATCGGGTCATCCCGAGTGGTCGAACCTCGGCCAGGGACAGCCGGAAACCGGAGACCTTCCCGGCGCCCCCGGCCGCGCCGCCGACGTTCCGGTCGATCCGACCGACCACGACTACGCGCCGATACCCGGCATCAACGAGCTTCGCGAAGCCGTCGCTTCGCTGTACAACCGGCTCTACCGCAAAGGCATGGCCTCGCAGTACACCGCCGAGAACGTCGCTATCTCCGGCGGCGGCAGAGCCGGGCTCACCCGCGTCGTCGCCTCCCTGGGGCACGTCAACCTGGGACACTTCCTGCCCGACTACACGGCCTACGAAGAGCTGCTGGACATCTTCCGGCTGGTTACGCCGATTCCGATCCTGCTCAGCCGTGAAGACGGATACGCTTTTGGAATCGAGGAGCTCGAGCGCGAGATCCTCGGCCGCGGACTGGGCGCCCTGCTCCTTTCGAATCCCTGCAATCCGATGGGCAAGTTGGTCTCCGGAGATGAGCTTGCCGAGTGGACCGGCCTGGGTCGCCGCCTCGATTGCTCGCTAGTCTTCGATGAGTTCTACTCGCACTACATCTGGAGCACCGGAGCCGGAGAACCCGGACCCACGGTCAGCGCGGCCCGCTACGTGGAGGACGTCGACCGCGACCCGGTGGTGATCCTCGACGGCTTCACCAAGAACTGGCGCTATCCGGGCTGGCGGGTCACCTGGACGGTCGCGCCCAAGCGGGTGATCTCCGCCGTCGAGAGCGCGGGCTCGTTTCTCGACGGCGGAGGCTCGAAGCCGCTACAGCGGGCCGCGATCGAGTTGCTCGAGATGGAACGGGTAGCCCGGGAGTCGGCCGCCATCCGCGACGCTTTTTCACTCAAACGCAGCTTGATGCTCGACCGAGTCCGCGAGATGGGGCTGATCGTCGATCGGCCTCCGGACGGGACCTTCTACATCTTCGCATCATTGCGCGATCTGCCGGAACCGATCGCCGACGGCATGGCGTTTTTCAGAGCGGCTCTCGACCACCGGGTGATCACCGTCCCCGGGGTCTTCTTCGACGTCAACCCCGGCCGCCGGAGGGCGCGGCACCTCTCCCGCTTTCATCAGCACCTGCGGCTCTCCTTCGGTCCCGAATCCAAGGAGATCGAGCGAGGCCTCTGCGGCCTGCGGGACATGATCGCCGGCTACCGGTAGACTCCATGTCGCGAAGGGAAGCTTGATGGCTGACACACGAATCTCGATCGCCCGCACGGCGACAATCGTGGTCGCGGTCCTCGCCGTCGGTTGGCTCGCCGCCGTGCTGGGATGCTCCCCCGCCGCGCCCCCCGAGCCGGAGGCCGAAGTCGCCGACGCCCCTGACGCGGCACCGCAGCCGGAGGTTCCCAAGCCCCTTTGGCAACAGCATGTCGACGAGCTCCAGCCCGAGGTCGAATCCTGGGCGAGGGCGTGGTCGAATCAGGACGTCGAGGCCTATCTCGCGCACTACTCGCCGGACTTCAAGGTCCCGGGCGGCATGTCGCGCGAGGGCTGGGAGGCGCAGCGCCGCGACCGGCTCACTCGCCCGTCCAGCATCACCGTCGAGCTGACCGGCTTTCAGAACGTCGGATTCAACAAGGGGTTCATGGGCGGCAGGGAGCGCCAGCTGGTCAGGGTTCAATTCCGGCAGAAGTACTCGTCGGACACCTTCAGCGACGAGGTCGACAAGGAGCTTCAGCTTGAGCTGGTCGATCTGACCTGGAAGATCATCACCGAAACCTCGCTCTAGGAGCTTGCTGAAGAACCCTGGCGGGTCGCGCGCCAAGGGCTTGTGGTGCAGATGCGAGGCGCGAGGAGGAGTCGATGCGGTGCCATCGCCTACGACGAGCAACGCTGCAGATGCGCCGCAACCCCTTGGCGCCCTTCGGGTTGCGGCGGCGTGGACCGATCTGCCACGTTGCGACTCCTCGCCGATGCTACGGCATCGACTGCGGAGTCGACGCTTCGCAGCTCGACCCACGGCGCTCGCAACGCGACCTGCCAGGGTTTTTCAGCAAGCTCCTAGGTCGTCGCGGACTCTCAATTGGCCTGCAGGCTCTCCAGAGCCGCCGCCGCCGCGAGCTGCTCGGCTCGCTTTTTCGACCCGCCCTCTCCGGCGCCCTCGACCTCGTCGCCGACCAGGCACTCGACGATGAACACCTTCTCGTGATCCGGGCCCTGCGAGTCCGCCAAGCGGTATTGAGGGAGTCCCTGGCCGCGCGCTTGGAGAAACTCCTGGAGCCGCCCCTTGGGATCCTTGAGCTCGCTGTCGCCCGAGTCCGCGGCCGCCCCATCGAGCATCCGGCGCACCAGGCGCCGGGCGGGCTTCCACCCGCCATCGAGGAACACCGCACCGATGACCGCTTCGACGACATCCGAGAGAATCGAGTCCTTCTCCCGTCCGCCGGAGCGGGCCTCGCCGACGCCAACTCGAATAAAGTCGCCGAGCCCGAGGTCGCGCCCGAAATCGGCGAGGACCGGACCGGAGACGAGCCGCCCCTTGAGCGCCGAGAGCCTGCCCTCGGAGACTCCGCGGTGCTCCGTGAACAGCCACTCCGCCGTCACCAAGCCGAGCACCGAATCCCCCAGGAACTCGAGCCGCTCGTAGTTCGAGCCCAGCCCCTTCTCGTTGGCGTATGACCGGTGAGTGAGCGCGGTCTTCAAGAGCTCCCGCCTTCGAAAGCGGCGACCGAGCCGGCGCTCGAGCTCTCGGAGCGGGTTCTTGGTTCTCGAGAACATCCGACTCGCCTCCGGTGAACGGCTAGCGCCGCCCGAAGCGGCTCTCCAGGTCGGCGTCGCTCATCTTGAGCACGATCGGTCGCCCGTGCGGGCAGGCATAGGGGTTCTCGGCGGCGAAAAGCTCGGCGATCATCGCCTCCATCTCGTCCGCCGACAACGGCTCGTGCATTTTGACTGCTTGCTTGCAGGCCATAGACGCCGCCAACGAATCGAGCAGGCGCTCGGCCAGATCGGTTTCGGCGTCGCGCTCCTGGAAAGCCGCGAGTGACTGAAGGACTCCCTCGGCCTGGCGACCGCTCAGTACCGTCGGCACCGCCGACACCGCCACCGACCCGCCGGACAGAAACGAGACCGTGAATCCGGCTCGGTCGAGCTCTTCGGCCGACTCCTCGAGACGCGCCGCCTCGCTCGGCGACAGCTCGAGCAGCACCGGCTCGAGCAGGGGCTGGCGCTTGGGGACCTCCCTTGCCAACTCGGCGCGGAGGCGCTCGAAGAGGATTCGCTCGTGGGCCACGTGCTGATCGATGAGGTAGAGGCCGTCGGGCCCCTCGAGCAGCACCAAGGTCGCCTTGTACTGCCCGAGGATCCGGAAGGTCCTTTCCCGGCCGGGCCGACCGCTCAGTCGCACATGTACGGACTCGAGCGGAGCGTAGGTCGCGCCCGCGATCCGCGACGAGCCCGCATCGGCCTCGCGAACTTCGGCCGCCCTGGCCAGGGACCGACGGCCCAGACCTTCCCACGAGAGCCTCCCTCCGGCGAGCTCGCCGGCGGAATATCCCACCTGGCCGAGAAAACTCGGATCACCCGCCGCGGCCCAGTCACTCGCCTCCCCCGGCCCGCTCAGTGCGCGAGCCGGAGCCGCCGACTCGCCCAGGCCGGCTTCGAGGGCGCGACGCACGGCCCGATACACATCACCCACCACCTCGCCGTCCCGGAAACGGACCTCGGCCTTCTGTGGATGGACGTTGACGTCCACCCCTCGCGGGTCCAGCTCCAAGAAAAGAAACAGCGCCGGAAACCGGTCTGCTTTCCGGACGTCCCGAACAGCCCGGTAGAATGAGGACAGGATCGATTTGTCTCTAAGCAACCTGCCGTTGACGTAGGAAAAGTAACGGCGTCCCCTGGTGGTCTCTGGACCGCCGACGAAGCCGGTGACGCGGCAGCGCGAGCTTTCGAAAGCGAGCGGTGTCAGCGCGTCGCCGACGGAAGGACCGAACACCTGACCGATCCGCCGCTCGAGGCCCGCGGCGCCCTCGCCGGCCGGCAGCGCTTCGAGCAGCCGGCGCGACGCCGTCTTGAGCTCGAAGCGAACTTCGGGCCGGGCCAGTGCATAGCCCTGGACCACCTCCACCACCCGCCGGGTCTCGGTGGCCGGCGCTTTCAGGAACTTGCGCCGCGCCGGCACATTGTAGAAAAGCGACGACACCTCGACGGTGGTGCCTCGAGATCTCGCCGAGGGCTCGGCCAGAACTTCGACACCCGCTTCGACCCGTACCTTGAAGCCCTCACCGGGTTCACGTGCGGTCTCGAGCTCGACACGAGCCACCGACCCGATCGAGGCCAGAGCCTCGCCTCGGAACCCGAGGGTCGCGACCTCGAGCAGATCTTCGAACTCGGCGATCTTGCTGGTCGCATGCCGGGCAAAGGCCAACCGGGCGTCGTCGGCGCTCATGCCGGAGCCGTCGTCCTCGACCAGAACGCGCGCCTTGCCGCCGTCGTCGAGCCGGATCGCGACCGACCCGGCGCCGGCGTCGAGGGCGTTCTCGACCAGCTCCTTGACGATCGACGCCGGTCGCTCGACGACCTCGCCCGCAGCGATCTGGCTGACCAGCTTCTCGGGCAGTCGGTGAATCGTGGCCATCGCGCGTCATTGTAGCGTCGGGCACCCCTGCCCGACGTCCCTCTGCAGCGAACCCGTCATCCCGACGCGGCTCCACCCGCTGCGCTGCGACGCCGCAGCTGCCCGCAGGCCGCATCGGCCTCGATCCCCCGACTTTCCCGCAGATGGACGTTCGCGCCACGCTCGCGCAGTCCCTTCAAGAACGCGACGGCCAGCGACCGCACGGGCCGCTCGAACGGCAGCTCCGCGACCGGGTTGTACATCATCAGATTGACATGGGCCCGGAGGTCGCGCGCGATCCGGGCGAGATCGTCGAGGTCTCGTTTGCGGTCATTGACACCCGCGAGCAGGCAGTACTCGAGGGTGATCTCGCGCCCGGTCTTGTCGAGATACAGCTTGCATGCCGCCAGTAGCTCCGCCAGCGACAGGCGCCGAGCCCAGGGGATCAGCCGGGCGCGCAGCTCCTCGCTGGCGGCGTGCAGGCTCAGGGCGAGCGTCGTCTGCAGGCCCTCGCCGGCAAGGCGGACGATCTGCTTTGGCAGGCCGACCGTCGAGATCGTGATCTTTCGCTGGCCGATCCCAAGCCCCCAGCCGGCGTTCAGTCGGCGAACAGCTTCTACGGTCGCGTTGTAGTTGGCCAGCGGCTCGCCCATTCCCATGAACACCACGTTCGAGAGCCGCTCGCCGCGGAGAGCGAGAATCCTCGACACCGCGAGCGCCTGGCCCAGGATCTCACCAACAGAGAGATTCCGGAGCACGCCATCGAGTCCGCTGGCGCAGAACCGGCATCCTACGTCGCAACCGACCTGGGTGCTGACACAAAGCGTCCGCCGACCGGAATCGCCCGCGGCCGGAATCATCACGCTCTCCGTGGTCGCGCCGTCCTGCCAGGCCAGGAGCAGCTTGAGAGTGCCGTCCGGGGACTCCGAGCGAGCGATCTCGCGGCCGCTCGACAGGTCGAAGCTCTCTGCGAGGCGCCCTCGGAGACCCTCCGACAGGTTGGTCATCACCGCGAAATCCGAAGCGCCCTCCCGGTACACCCAATGCAGAACCTGGTCGGCGCGGTAGGCCGGCTCACCCAGCTTCGCAAGCTCGGCGGCGAGCTCGGATGGGGTCAGCTCGAGAAGAGAGCGAGGCTCGGTCATCACTGCAAGTATAGGTGTGGCGGGCTCGGCTCGATCACCTCAGGGTCGCGCAGAACAGGCGGTCGACGGGGATTTCGACGCTACAGTCAGCAGCCGTTAGCGGCGCGCTTACGGCGACAGCCGCGCGAGGACCCAGCGGTCCCCCTCACGGCGGTAGCGAAAGCGATCGTGGAGACGGCTCGGGCGACCCTGCCAGAACTCGATCGCCTCCGGCACGATCCGGAAACCGCCCCAGTGGGCCGGCCGCGGGACCTGGCCGCCCGCGAACCGCGCCTCGGCGTCGTGGAAGCGCCTTTCGAGGGCCTCGCGATTCGGCAGCTCCGAGCTTTGCTCCGACGCCCACGCGGCCAGACGGCCGCCGGGCGGTCGGGTCAGGAAGTACGCGTCCGACTCGTCCTCCCCGACCTGCTGGACGGCGCCCTCGATTCGCACCTGCCGCTCGAGGCGATCCCACCACAGAGTCATCGCGGCCCAGGGATTCTCCAGAAGCTCGCGTCCCTTGCGGCTCCGGTAGTTGGTGTGGAAGACGAATCCACGCGCGTCGAAGCTCTTGAGGAGCACCATCCGGCACGAGGGGCGCCCCTTGGCCCCGGCGGTCGCCAAGGCGGCCGCGGTCGGCTCGATCAGCCCCGAGGAATTTGCCCGATCGAACCACTGCGCGAACTCGACCAGGGGATCGGGATCGAGATCGGCCCGCCGTATTGGGCAGCCTCGGTAGTCGGTCACCCCGGAGTCGCCTCCACTTCTAGTCGACCGGCGCCCCGCCCTGAATCCGCGCGCGCGCCGCCGAAAGTCGAGCGACCGGTACGCGATACGGAGAGCAGGAGACATAGTCGAGGCCGCAGGTCTCGAAAAACTCGATCGACGAGGGCTCGCCGCCGTGCTCGCCGCAGACACCGATCTTGAGATCCGGCTTCGCTTCGCGCCCCCTGCGGCATCCCAGCTCGACCAGTTGACCGACGCCCTCCTGATCCAGCTTTTCGAACGGGTCGAACGGCAACACCCCATCCTCGACGTACTTCGGCAGAAACCGGCTGGAGTCGTCCCGGGAGTAGCCGAAAGCCATCTGGGTCAGATCGTTGGTTCCGAAGCTGAAGAAATCCGCGTACTTCGCGATCTGATCCGCGATCAGCGCCGCCCGCGGAATCTCGATCATCGTGCCGATCGGAATATCGAGCTTGGCTTTCTGCTCTTCGAGCACCCGCTCCACCACGGCGGCGGCGCGATCCCTGAGGCTCTCCATCTCGCCGCGGCTCCCGACCAGCGGGACCATGATCTCGGGTCGCGGGTTCTTGCCTGCCTTGGCGAGCTTCGCCGCGGCCAAGGTGATCGCCTCGACCTGCATGTCGTAGATCGCCGGGCTGGTCAGACCCAGCCGGCAGCCTCGGTTGCCGAGCATCGGATTGAACTCGGCGAGCGACTCGGCGGCCCGTTCGATCTCCTCGATGCTCACGCCCATCTGCTCGGCGAGGCCCTTGCGGCTCTTGTCATCGTTCGGAAGAAACTCGTGGAGCGGCGGGTCCAGCAGTCGCACGGTCACCGGCAAGCCGTCCATCGCCGCGAAGATCCCCTCGAAGTCGCCCTGCTGCATGGGCAGGAGTGCCGCCAGCGCCTTGGCCTCATCCGACTCGCTTTGCGACAGAATGAGCCGCCTTACCCACGAGATCCGGTCCTCCTCGAAGAACATGTGCTCGGTGCGGCAAAGGCCGATACCCTCGGCGCCCAAGGCCCTCGCGACACGCGCGTCCTCGGGGGTGTCCGCGTTCGCGCGCACCCGCATTCGGCGCTCTTTGTCGGCCCATTCGAGAAGCCCGACGAACGCCTTGACCGAGGGCGACGCCTCTTGTTGCGCACCGGCCGCCCCGTCTCCTCGCTTGACGACCGCCTGAATCACCTCCGACGCCCGCGGGTGGAGCTGCCCCTCGAGGACCTGCCCGGTGGTTCCGTCCATCGAAAGAAAGTCGCCTTCCTTGAAGACCTTGCCCGCCACTCGCAGCTCGCCACCGTGGATATCGAGGTCTCCGGCGCCGACAATGCAGGGCTTGCCCAACCCGCGGGCCACCACCGCCGCGTGAGAGGTCATGCCTCCCCGCGACGTCAAGATGCCCGCCGAGGCATGCATGCCGACAATGTCCTCGGGTGAGGTTTCCTCGCGGACCAAGAGCACCGGCCCCGTGGGCGCCATCTCCGCTGCGCTGTCGGCGGTCAGGGCGATCCGTCCGGACGCCGCTCCCGGCCCAGCCGCCAGCCCCTTGGCCAGCAGACCGCCTCCATCGACGACCGCCTGCTTCTCCTTCGGGTCGAACGACGGCGCCAGCATCTGCACGAGCTGCTCGCCCTCGACGCGTCGCAGCGCTTCGACCTCGTCGATGCGGCCCTCGCCGACCATCTCGTGAGCGATCCGCACCGCGGCCAGGCCGGTTCGCTTGCCGTGACGAGTCTGGAGCATGTAGAGCTTGCCACCCTCGATCGTGAACTCGACGTCCTGCATCTCGTGGCGATGGTCCTCGAGCACGTCGCAGATCCGCGCGAGCTCCGCGAACGCGTCGGGAAAGTCCTTGCCGAGATTCGACTCGCCGTCGTCGGCCAGGATCGCAATCGGCGTACGGATGCCTGCGACCACGTCTTCGCCTTGCGCATTGACCAGGTACTCGCCGTACAGCCTGCGCTCGCCGGTCGCCGGATCGCGACTGAAAGCAACCCCGGTCGCGCAGTCGAGGCCACGGTTGCCGAACACCATCGCCTGCACGTTGACGCCGGTTCCGGAATCCTCAGGCAGGTGGTGGATACGCCGGTATTCGATCGCGCGGCGGTTGTTCCAACTCTCGACGACCGCGAGAGTCGCGCCGGCCAGCTGGTCTCTAGGATCTTGAGGAAACTCTTGGCCCTGCTCGCTGATGTACTCGAGATAGCTCTCGGTGAGCCGGGCCAGTCCGGCGGCGGAGATCTCGGAGTCGACCTTGACTCCCTCGCGCTTGCGGGCTTCGGCCAGCAGCCTTTCGAAGCCGTCATGGGGCGCGCCCAGAACAACGTCGCCGTACATCGAGACCAACCGCCGGTAGCAATCGCGCACGAAACGCTCGTCGAACCCGTGGCCGATCATTCCCTCGACGGTCGCGTGATTGAGCCCCAGGTTCAACACGGTGTCCATCATTCCCGGCATCGACACCGGTCCACCGGAGCGAACCGACAGCAGCAAGGGATCCGAGGCCTGGCCGAATTTGCGCCCCTGCAGCTCCTCCAACCGAGCCAGCGCCTCGTCGATCTGGCTCTCCACCCCGTCAGGGTACTTGCCGCCGATCTTGTGGTACCGGATGCAGACATCGGTCGTGATCGTAAAGCCGGGTGGCACCGGGAGGCCCAGCCCGCTCATTTCCGCCAAGCCGGCGCCCTTGCCTCCGAGCAGCTCCTTCTGGTCACCCCGGCCTTCAGCCGTGCCCCCACCGAACGAATACACATACTTAGCCATTGACTGCTTTCCCATTCCCATCTCCCGTCTTTTCCACGACCACGGCGGTCAGCCCCGCGGTCCGCGACAGAGATCTTTGGATGGCCTGCAAAAGCGCCACCCGGTTGTTGCGCACATCGGGGTTCTCGTCCATGACCAGAACCTCGACGAAGAAGCGATCGAGTACATCAGCGAACGAGGTCATCGTTCGCAGGCATGCCTCGTACCGTTTTTCCTGCTCCGCCTTCTTGATGTCGTCCTTGAGATTCTGGTACGCCTGGTACAGAAGCTTTTCGGCGGGCTCAGAGAGGAGATCCGCTCGCAGCTCTTGCTCGGGGGCGTCGCGCAGAATGTTCGCGATCCGCTTGGCGGCAAGCACCACCGAGCGAAAACCCGGCTCTTCACGAACCATATGAATGGCCGCGACCCGGGCGCGCAGATCCGGCAGGTTGGTCGCGCCCACCTCCAGAGCCGCCTCGATCTCGTCGTAGGCGAAATCGGAAAGACCCAAGATGTGCCGTATCCGATCGAACAGAAAGGGCCTCCAGACGCTCAACACGTCTTCGGCATCCCGCTCCAGACGGCTGCCGTACTGCTGGTACGCGCGTGCCGCCACCAGGTCCAGATCGAGCTCCATCTCGCCCTCGAGAGCGATTCGCACGACGCCCTGGGCCGCGCGCCGCAATCCGAAGGGATCCTTGCTTCCGGACGGTGTCATGCCAATTCCGAGGATCCCGATAATGGTGTCCACACGGTCGGCCACGCCGACGATCCGGCCGGCTCGGGTGCTCGAGATCGGGTCGCTCGAGCCTTGCGGCATGTACTGTTCGTAGATGGCTCGCCATACGGTCTCGGGCCGGCCCTCTTCGCGGGCGTAGACGCCACCCATCACGCCTTGCAGGGAGCTGAACTCGTTGACCATCTCGGTGATCAGATCGGCCTTCATCAGCCTCGCAACCCGCGCTGCGTCGCGCGATTCTTCCTGCCAGTCGAGCTGCCTCCCGATGAAGCCGCAAAGCTCGACGATTCGTTCGGTCTTTTCGGCGTAGCTACCGAGCTTCTCGTGAAAGCTCAGCCGGTCGAGGGCCGCGGCGCGCTCCTCTAGAGACTTTCGGCGATCCTCTCCGTAGAAAAACACCGCGTCCTCGAGCCGTGCTTCGACCACCCACTCGTTGCCTCGCCGCACGTGACCTTCCGGGTCATCGGCGCGATCCATTAATGTCAGGAAGGCCGGCAGCAGGTCGCCGTCTTTCTCGACCGTGAAGGCACTCTGGTGATCGCGGAGGCTCGCAATCAGAACCTCCCGCGGCAGCTCGAGGTACTTGTCCGCGACCCTGCCCGCGACAACACCGGGGGTCGCGCACATCGCAGTCAGGCGGTCGAGGAGCGAAGGATCCTCCACCATCGTGCCGCCCAACTCGGCTGCGGCGGCGGCCAGGCCTTTCGACAACGTCTTCCTGCGATCCTCGAAGTTCACCTCGATCGCGCGCTTGCGAAGCTTGCTCTTGTAGTTGGACAGCCCACTGACCGGAATCGACTTCGGCGAGATCACCGGGTGACCCGTGGTCGTATTCCCCGAAGAGACGCCGAAGAGCTCGAACTCGACGGTCTCGCCTTCGAACAGGGCCAGCAGTCCATGCACGGGCCGAGCCCACGGCCCGATACCATCGCCCCAAAGCATGACCTTGGCCCAATTGAGCTCGGCGATCGCTTTCGGGACAATCTCGGCCAGAACTCTCGCCGTCGGCCTTCCTTCGGTGCGCACGGTGGCGACCGCATACTCGCCCTTCGGGGTCTCGATCCTGCGAAGCTCGTCGGGCTCAACACCGCAGCGACGGGCGAAACCGACGGCCGCCTTGGTCGGCATGCCCTCCGCGTCGAACGCCACGCTTGCCGGCGGGCCGGTGAGCTCCTCCGATCGGTCGGGCTCTCGCCCCGGAACCTTTTTGAGCGCGACCATCAGGCGCCGGGGGGTGAAACCGGTCTCGATCTCCCGGGGGGTGAGCTGGCGGTTCAGCAACTCCTGGAAGATCCGGCTACCCAGATCCTGGGTGGCCTTGCGCACCATCCGCGCGGGGATCTCCTCGCAGCGGACCTCGAGCAGGAACTCGCCCTTGGGCATTATCGAAGCTCCGCCTCGAGACAAAAAAGGCGGCAGGTACCCACGCGATCGAAACCGGGCACTAGCCTGCCTCCAGCGCTTCGGTGTCGAGCAGAGGGTGCCCGAGCTCTTCACGGCGGGCGACGTAGGCCTTGGCGCACGCCACCGCTAGCCTGCGCACGCGCTTGATCAGAGCGACTCGATCGGTGACCGAGATCGCGCCCCGGGCATCGAGAACGTTGAAGAGATGTGAGCATTTGAGCGCGCACTCATAGGCTGGCAGGACCGCCTCCGCCTCGAGGCAACGACCGGCTTCCGCCTCGTTGCCGTCGAATTGCGCTCGCAGGAACTCGACGTCGGCGAGCTCAAAGTAGTAACGAGAGAACTCGACCTCGTCTTGATGACGAACCTGGCCGTAGGTCACCCCGCCAGGGACCCACTCGATGTCGTAGAGGCTGCGCTTGCGCCCGAGAAACATCGTGATCCTCTCGAGCCCGTAGGTGATCTCGGCGCTCACCGGAGCCAGCTCGAGGCCGCCGGCCTGCTGGAAATAGGTGAACTGGGTGATCTCCATTCCGTCGAGCATGACCTGCCAGCCAACTCCCCATGCGCCGAGCGTCGGGGCCTCCCAGTTGTCTTCCTCAAATCGAAGGTCATGCAACGCAAGGTCGATGCCCATCGCCTCGAGGCTCTTGACGTAGAGCGCTTGCACATCGCTCGGCGAGGGCTTGAGAATCACCTGCAACTGATAGTGCTTGCCGAGGCGAAACGGATTGTCGCCGTAGCGCGCGTCGGCCGGGCGCCTCGAAGGTTGAACGTAGACCACCTTCCAGGGCTCGGGGCCAAGCACCCTCAAGAAGGTCTCCGGATGCATCGTACCGGCGCCGACTTCGAGGTCGTAGGGCTGTTGCAACACACAACCCTGGGCCGCCCAGTATTCGGACAGCTTGAGAATCAGATCCTGAAAGCTATTCATGTCGGTGTCCGGGCGCCGTAGGGGAAGGCGTTTCCCGGGGGAGGCCGGCCAGAGTTTCGCGCATAACGCGATAACTCTTCAACTCCTGCTGCAAGAAAGTTCGTCGAATGCGGCCGCTGACTTCCTCCATCTGGCGCAGAACTCCAGGGTCCGGCGGTCGGGAGCTGAGCTTCGCCAGGCTCGACCGGCTGATCTCACGCAAAAAAGCCAGCGCCGCCGCCGAGACCTCGAGCCCTGCGGGACCGGCGCATTCGCGACATAGGAGCGTCTCGTCGGACGGCGGCAGGGCCGCCCCCAGGGGCACTCCACCCTCCGAAAGATCCCCGAAGAGGCGCCCGCAGCTGGGACACTCCTCGGAAATGCCCAAGAGACCGCTCAGCCGCAGCAGCCAGGCCTCGTAGTAACGCACCGCGAGATCCGGATCGCAACCACCCACCATCGCCGCGAGGGTCGAGTCCAGAAGCCGGAACAGAAGCTCGCTGTCTTCATTGTCCTGCGCGAAGGCGTTCATCTGGTCGGCCAGGTAGGCACTCTGGAGGATCCCCTCGAGAGTCCGGTGCAGAGGCTCGACGGTTCGAATCAGCTCCGCGCTCGAGATGCGCACGAGCTCCTTGCCCTCCTTTTCGAACCAGGTCATCTCCACCTTGGCCAGACTCTGCAGCTGCCCCGCGAAGCGACTGTACTTGCGCCGGGCGCCGTTGGCCACACCCCGCTTCTTGCCGGCTTCGCGGGTCAAGAAGACCACGATCCGGTCGTACTCCTGAAGGTCCATGACATCCAGGATGATGGCCTCTCCGGATTGGAGTCCCATTCTCCTCAGGAGACCAGCCGATCGATCAAGAGCGAGGCCAGACCGAAGTAGATGATGATCCCACTGATGTCGTTCGACGTGGTGACCAACGGACCGGCGGCCACCGCCGGATCGATGCCGAGCTTCTCGAACACCAGCGGGATGAAAGCCCCGTTGACCGAAGCCACCAGGATCGCCAGAAACAATGAAACACCGACAACGAACGCGTAGGGAAGAAGCTCGACTCCGCTACCCAGATCCAGAATGCCGATCTGGGGCAGGAAGAAGGCGCCAATACCGGCGAGCACGGCGCAGGCGATCCCGATCAAGGTTCCGACCTTGAACTGCTGCCAGAGGAATTGGCGGCTGGTCTTGCGCTGCAACGTGATTCTCCCGGTCGCCAGACCTCGAACCGCGATCGTCGAGGTCTGGCTCCCGATGTTGCCGCCCATTCCCATGACCACCGGAACGAAGGGCAGCAGGAAGAGCGCTTCGCTCAACCTGAGCTCGAACCAGTGGATCAAGAGACCGGCCATGGCCAGGCCGACCAGGTTGATCACCAGCCAGGGAAAGCGGATCCCGAAGACTTTGAAGGACCGGTCCTGATAGACGATCTCATCGTCGGAGGTGCCGACCATCTTGAAGAAGTCTTCGGTCGCCTCCTCTTTCACCACGTCGATGATGTCGTCGACAGTGACGATGCCGGCGAGCCTGCCCTCTCCGTCTGTGACGGGTATCGCCAACAGGTCGTACCGGCTCACCAGACTAGCAACCTCCTCCTGATCGGTGTCGATGTCGGCCCGGATGATCGAGCGCGACATCAGCGCCTCGAGAGGCGTATCGGAGGGATTGAGAAGAAGCTGCCTCAGTGAGGTCACTCCGACGAGGCGCTCCTCGCTGTCAACCACGTACAGATAAAAGATGTTCTCGATATCTTTGTCCCGCTGAATTCGTCGGATGGCCTCCCCTACCGAGGTCTTCTCCGGCAGCGCCAGAAAGTGAGTGTCCATGATCCGGCCGGCGGAATCGTCCTCGTAGGTGAGGTGCTCCTGCACCTCTTCGAGATCGGGCTGCTCGACCAGAGCCATGACCGAGGCTTGGAGCTCGGGCGGAAGATCCTCGACAACCGCCACGGCATCGTCCACGGGCATCACCCCGAAAAGAACCGAGGTCTCCTCGGGAGAGAGCTCCTCTAGGACACTTCCCCGCAGCGACGGCTCGAGCTCGATGAAGACATCGCCAGCGCTCTCCTGGTAGTCGGCGAGCAGCATGCGAAAGACGCTCGCCTGCTCCGAAGGGGTCAGGCCACGAAGCTGCAAGGCGACGTCTTCCGGCCGGGTCTTCTCCAGCAATTTGGTCACGTGCGCTCGCGCGCCACGGCGCACCATACGCCGGAATGTCGAGCCCAAAAGCTCGGCCTTGCGAGGAGAAACGGTCGGCTGCATGAGGCCGGAATGGTAGCATAAGCGGCCCTGCTTCCGGCGTTTGAAGGAGTTGGAGAAACCGTTGATTCATCGCAACTTATCGCCTTCGAATCGACACCTCCCGGCCTCGCTTGCCGGAGGCCTCTGCGTCGCTCTCGCGGTCGCGCTCCTGCTCCTCGTCGCCGGCCCGATTCTCGGAGCGCTGCGCTCCTTCAGACTCAGCCAGACGGCGATGCTCGACGACTCGCCGACCGCGATCAGGGCGTACGTAAGCGCGCTCGACGAGCGCAACGAACCGGTCTTCTACCTGGACGGCATGACGGTCACCGCTTCGCTGGGCGAACACGAACTGGCTCTGAACAACCTACGCTCGTTCGAGGCTAGCGATGAAGGCGTCGCCTACATCTTTCTGGTGGACATCTCGCGCTCACTCAGCGTCAACGAGTTCAGTCTCATCCAGGCCGCTTTGGAGAATTGGATGGCCAGCCTGCGTGAGCGCGATCGCGCCGCGGTCCTGGCTTTCGGCGACGAGAGCCGGCTGGTTGTGGACTTCACCAACGACGCCGAGTTGCTGCGCGAGAGCGTCAGCGCCCTCGGACCGACCGACAACTCGACGGTCTTTTTCGAAGCGCTCCAGAACGGTTTCGAGCTCGCGAGGCGTCGGGATCCGGATCTTCCCGGGCGGCGTGCCCTTATTGTCCTGACCGATGGTCGCGATGAGGGTAGCGGGTGGTCGCTGGAGGACGTGCTCGCGACCCTCAAGGAGGATCCCACTCCGATCTACGCGATCGGCTTGAGCAGGCTCCGGGATCCGCAAGAGCGGCAGCAGTTCCTGCAACTCCTTCGCCGGCTGGCGACCAACTCGGGCGGAGCGTTCTTCGAGGGGTCGACCGACAACCTCACCGCATCGTACGCTGCTATCCGCGAAGCCGTGCACAATGTCTGGGTGCTCGATTTCGTCTGCCCCGAATGCAACCGCGACGGCGAGAGCTACCGGCTGCAGCTCAACCTTTCCGACGGCGAGCGAGTGCTCTCGGACGGACTGAAGCTGCGGTTGCTTCCACCTGCAGCCGCGCCGGCTACCGGTGGCGAGCTCGCGCCCGGGGCCGGAATCGGTGAAGAGAGTCCGGCCGCGGACTCTCCGCAGAGAGCTGGATCCACGACCGACTCCGTACCTGATGGCGACTCGTCCAACGGCTGGGGTTGGCTGTGGTGGGGACTGCCGCTCGCCGCCGCCGCGGCGGGCGGCTGGCTTGTTTGGAATCGCAAGCACTCCAAGCCGATCGCGCCGACTATCGGGCTCGACAGCCCGCCCGAGATCGGTCCGGTCGAGAGCGAGAGCTACACCACGCCGACCGGCGTCGTCACCTCGAGGCCGCCGCGCCCGATCAAGCTGAGGGTAGTCAGACTGGTCGTCGTCCGAGGCAAACAGCCGGGGCGCTCCTACAACATCACTCTGCTCGAGAAGGCCTTGATCGGCTCGCGCTCGACCTGTGACTGCGTTCTGATCGACGAACCGGGCACCTCGCCCGAGCAGTTTCAGCTCTATCAGATGGACGGCCATGTCTTCATCAAGAACCTCTCGAATGAGAATCCGACCTTGGTGGACGGACTGCCTACCGAGCCTCAACAGAGGCTCCAGAGCGAGTCGCTGGTCGGAACACGCGAGTTCATCGTCCGGATCATCTTCGGCGAAGGCCGCGCGACTGCGCGGGGGTAGCGCGGCCAGAGCGTGAGACGGAGGGTGAGCCCGAGAGTGCCAGGAACGACTCGCGTCGCGGCGATCTGCTTGGCATTGCTGGTCAGCGCGGGCCCCGGCGAGCCGCCGGACGCACTCGCATCGCAGAGCCCGGCAACGGACGCGCCGGCAGCGGAGGCTGCTTCACCCTCGCCCCAAGAACCCACTGAAGTCACGCCCGACCCGGCCGCGGCAGCCGCCGATCCCGCAGTCAGCCCCGAAGCCGAAGAGCCCTTTGCCACCCTGGTTCTCACCGCCGACTCCCCGTGCACCGTCTACCTCAACGACGCGCCGGTCGTCGCCATCGCGTCACCCGATGAATCGCACGAAGTCGCCATACACACCTCCGTCATCAAGCTCGCCGCTATCTCCTCAGCAGTCCTGGGCGCCCGTTTCGACACCCCGGAAGAGGAATTCCTGGTGCTCGAGAAGGATGAGGTCCGCGAGTTCGCCATTCCGATGCTCGAGGCGATCGAAGAGCTCCGAAAGGTCGAGCGTCGCGATCGCGTGTTTCGAGACCTGAAGACCGGCTTGATGTGGCAGCGGACCGACAACGCGGCGGACGTAACCTGGGCGCGCGCGGAGTCCTACTGCCAGGATCTCGAGCTGGGCGCCTACCTGAACTGGCGGATGCCGAGCGCGCCGGAGCTCGAGACGCTCGAGGCCATGTGGTCCATCAGGCCGCACAAGATCGCCGATCCGATCTTTCTGTCTTCCTGCTGCATCTGGAGCGATACCAAGCCCAAAGAGGGAACCGCCTACAGCCTCGACTTTCGCTACCGCCGTCGCTTCGAGACCAATCAGCACCTTTCCTACAGCCTGCGCGCCCTGTGCGCACGAGAGATGATGGCCTCCGAGGTAGCCGACGCGCTGCTGGCGGCGGAACCGAAGGAGCAGAAGCGACGCCTCAAGGAAAAGCGGCTGCGCCTCGACGAGAGGAAGCGGCGGAAAGCGGAGAGGGCCGCAGAAAAAGCCGCAAAACAATCCGCGAAGCAAGCCGCGAAGCAACCAGACGGGCGGTAAGATGTGCGTATGACATTCATGAAAGTTGTCGGACTTTCCGTTGCCGCCTGCGCTGCCTTCTTCGCGGCCGAGGCTGCCGCGCTGACCTACGTACCCGTGCCCGATCATCTATTGGTCGATCGCGCCGACATCGTCGTTCGCGCCAAGGTGGTCGCTCGATGGGTCGGTGTCGAGACCGGCCGGGTCATGACGACGTACGAAGTCGACGTCATCGACCAGCTCAAAGGGGCCCACCCCGGGTCCAGACTGATCGTTCGGGTGCCCGGCGGTGTCGATCTCGAGGCCGGATTCGCCGTCAAGATTTTCGGCACGCCGGAGTTTCGACCCGGCGATTCACTCCTCCTCTTCCTGTCGAATTCCACCGACTCGTACCGCGTCCTCCACGTCTTTCAGGGCGCATTCTCGGAGCGGCTCTCGGCGAGCGGCCGTTTCTATGAGCGTCCGGGAACCGACGCCCTCGAGGTCGCGCGCACTGTCTCCGCTACGGGCGAAGCCACCGCGGGCGAGCTCGAGATCCGAGCCGGTTCGCCCGTTCCCCGAGACGCGGAGCTTTTCGAGCGCTGGATCGTGGACCGACTCAGGGGAAACCAGCGTCCCGCCGACTATTTCCTGCGCAACAGCCCACGCGAAGTGGGCGCCTCCTTCTCGCCCTTTACCTACCTTGCCGATGACGAAGTCGTCCTGCGGTGGTTCGAGTTCGACGACGGCAAGAAGGTGCGCTGGGATCGACATCGCGACGGGCAGGAGGGATTCCCAGACGGCGGCTCGAAGGCGTTCAAAAGGGCGCGCAAAGCGTGGAAGAAGAAGTTCTCGGGAGTGCCCATCCGGCTCACCAGCGCGGGAAAGACCTCTTCGACCGCCGGATTCAGTAGCTCCGACGACCGCAACACCCTTCTCCACCGCGACTTCAACGACATGATCAAGGACGACTTCGAGTGTCCTGGAGGTGGAGTGCTCGCCATTGGTGGCGTGTCGTCCGCGGACTTCTTCTTCACCTCCTGGAAAGGACTCGATACGGTGGTCGTCCACGAGGGCGAGATCATCATGAACGACGGCATCGAGTGCTTCGTCGATGGCGACGCCGAGATTCTCGGCCAGATCTACGCCCATGAGCTGGGCCACTCCTTGGGACTCGGACACTCCTGCGGCGATTCACAGAGCCCAAAGTGCTCGAAGAGCGATTTGCTGGCCGACGCGCTGATGGCCGCCAGCATCGAGCAGGTCTTCGGTCCCGAGATCCATGACGACGACGTGCTGGCCGCACGCCAGATCTACGACGAAGACTTCTGGGCGGCCGCCTGCGCAACCAGGGTCCCCGGCTCGACCAGCTTTTGCCGCAAATGCGGACCATGCGGTGAAGGACAAGGCAACTGCAAGACCAATGGGGACTGCTTCGGCGATCTCGTCTGCGCCAAAGACGTCGGCGCAGGATTCGGCTTCGACGCCGACGTCAACGTCTGCGTCGAGCCCTAGGCCCGACCGCCTTAACGGGCGGGGCCTTCCACACAGGCTCGCGATATCGTCTTCCGGGCAGCTTCGGCTTTGAAACGTATTGATGACGACCACCTCCCGGGCACACCGAGCCGCCGACACCGTCCTGCGGGGCTTCGACGATCACCACGAGCGTTTTCGGGCCGCGACCCGGCGAGCGCGGCAGCGCTTCGTGCGGCGGGACTGGGAAGGAATTCGCTGGGACACGATCAAGCGGCTCGAGCTCTACGACCAGTGCGTGGTCGAAACCATCAGCGCACTCGACGAACAGCTCGGTGAGCGCCTCAGCGACCGAAACCTCTGGATCGCCACCAAGCTCGCCTACACCCGAGCCATTCTCGGGCGCAACGACTTCGAACTTGCGGAGACCTACTTCAACTCGATTACCCGCCGCATCTTCCCCCATATAGGCGTCGATCCGGAGATCGACTACGTCTCGAGCGACTTTCCCTTGCCGTTCCGTGGTTGGGAGATGGCCAGCGCGAGAATGTACGGCGTCCGCCGGGTCGAGCCCATGTTGCTGCGCAAGATACTCGAGGACGCCGACTTCGGTGTTGCCTTCAAGGACCTCGACGGAGACGCGAAGCGGGCCGCCCAGCGCGTCGAGCAAGCGATCACCCTAGCTTTCGGCCGCGAAACCATCGAGGCGATCGACGTCTTGGTGCCGGTTTTCATCCGCAACAAGGCGGCCTACGTCGTGGGGCGGATCCGCCGCGGCGACGCGGTCTTGCCGATGGTCCTCGCGATCCTCAACGGCGACCAGGGCCTTGAGGTGGACGCGGTGCTCCTGACCGAAGAATCCGCCAGTATCCTCTTCAGCTTCGCGCGCTGGTACTTGCACGCCGATCTTGCCAGCCCGCGAGAAGTCATCGGTTTCCTTCATTCCGTGCTGCCTCGCAAGCGAGTCTCCGAGCTCTACATCTCACTGGGTTACAACAAACACGGCAAGAGCGAGTTCTTCGCCGACCTGGTCGCCTGCATCCGTGAAACCCACGAGCAGTTCGTCGTAGCGCCCGGGGAGCCGGGTCTGGTCATGGCGGTGTTCACGCTCCCGTCGTTTGAGTTTGTTTTCAAGGTGATCAAAGACGTGTTCCCGTCATCGAAGCGCACCACTCGAGACGAGATTCGCGACAAATACCGCCAGGTCCTGCTCCACGATCGGGTCGGCCGTCTGGTGGACTACCAAGTGTTCGAGCACGTCCGCTTTCCGCGAGCACGATTCAATGACGACCTGCTCGCCGACCTGCTCGCAACGGCCGGAAACACCGTCGAGCTGGCCGGCGACGATGTCGTGGTCCACCACATGTACATCGGTCGGCGGGTCACGCCACTCGACGTTTTCCTGCCGACCGCGGCGCCCGAGCCGGCCGAGGCGGCGGTGCTCGACTGGGGACGGACGCTCAAGGATCTCGCCGCCGCCGATATCTTCACCGGCGATATCCTGCTCAAGAACTTCGGCCTGACCCGGCACGGCCGCGTCGTCTTTTACGACTACGACGAGGTCAGCCGGGTGAGCACGCGCAGTTTTCGGCGCCTTCCGCAACCCCGCGACGAATTCGAGACGATGTCAGCAGAGCCCTGGTACTCGGTCGCCGACGAGGACGTTTTCCCGGAGGAGCTCAACTCGTTTTTGGGTTTCTCGGGAGCGTTGCGCGATGCCTTCCTGCGGACGCACGGCGATCTGACGACAGTCGAGTTCTGGCGGCAGACCCAGGAGCGCATCCGCGCAGGCGAGGTGATCGAATTCTCGCCCTACGCCGACGAATTCCGGCTGCGCCCGGTGGGGTGAGGTCCGGAGAGGGCTCTCATCAGACGAGTGCTGCAGAAGGTCACTCGGCCAGCTCAGGCCTCGACCGTCTTCAGCAGTTCCTCGAGCTCCGCCCGGCGTTGCCCGCCGAACGCCTGGTCCAGTTTCGGTTTTGCGGCGTCCATCACCTCGATCGCTTCCCGCAAGAGCCTGGCGGCTTCCTCTCTCCCCGCCCGTCGCTCGCTCAGCAGCTCCCCGAGCATCCCCAGGCCGCCGGCCAGTCCGCGGGGGTTCTTCTGCCCGCGGACGATCTCCAGGCCCTGTCGCAACCTCTCCTCCGCTGGCCCCCTGTCTCCCAGCCCGCGCAAGGCCTTGGCCTCCCAGCAGTGCGCCCAGAAGAGCGGAATCGGCGCGTCGACCTCCCTGGCGATGCCTTTCGCGCGAAGCGCTTCGGAGAGGCCTTCCTGGAATTGCTCCAGGTCACAGAGGGTGCCTGCGATGTTGGAGCGAGTGATGCTCTCGAGACGGCGGTTGCCCAGCTGAAGATGGAGCTCGAGTGATTCTCTGAACCGACCGAGGGCGATGGCCGGCTCGTCGAGATAGCGATGGGCAGCGCCCATATCGTTCAAGTCCTCCGCCTCCATGCTCCGATTCCCGACCCGGCGATGCAGATCGAGCGCCTGCTGAAACATCTCGATCGCCTGGCGATGACGCCCCGAGTTGAACTCGACGGAACCGAGCTTGTTCAGGATGTCCGCCTTTCCTGACATCGAGCCCACCGCTTCATAGAGCGCTTGCGCTTCGTGGTAGGACGCGACCGCGTCGTCGTGCCGGCTCATTCGCCAGAATACCTCGCCGCGGTATTTCAGAGTCGAGGCCTGGAGCCGCTGGTTGCCCAGCTCACGGTGAATCTCGAAAGCTTCGTTGAGCCGAGCCAAAGCGTCTTCCGCCTTGCCCTGGGTGCGCTCGAGCTCGCCGCTGTAGCTCAGGATTCCGCCCTCCTGCTCGCGATTGCCCTCCGCCCGGGCCAGGGCGAGGGCGCTCGCCAGATAGCGACGCGCGCGGTTCGGGTCGCGGCGCGCAAGGGCTCCGCCGAGGCGTTTGAGAAACTCTATCTCCTCGGTCTTTTCCCCTCCGGCGCGGGCGCACGCGAGGCCGAGCCGCAGAACCTTCAGCCCCTCCTCCCGCTCGGGCCTCCGGATGTAGTACTCCTTGAGCGAGTTCGCCAGCCGTAGACCAAGGTCGATCGTCTCGCGAGCGACGGCGCGAAGCTCCTCCGCTTCTTCGTCGACCAGGGGCTCGGGCTTTGCCGCCTCGTTGATGGGCAGCCCCTCGGCCGCAACCGCATCGATGATGTTGAAAGAGACCCGGCGGATGTGCGGTACGAGCGGCCATAGCTTTGTCCATTCCGTCTGCGGTCTGGCGAAGCCCTCGCTCGCTTCCTCGATCACCCATCGCCAGTACCGACTGCGAGCTGCCTCGCGCTCCGCCGGCTGGTCGGCCAGGAGACCCGTCGCGTAGGCACGGATCACCGGGTGGTTGTAGTAGAGATTCGACAGCAGCTCGACCCGCAGCATTGCCCGGAGCACGAGTCCGCTCAAGGCGTCCAGCCCCTGCTGGCGAGTGGCGTCGCCGTCGCCCCAGACCGCGAGGATCAGGTCGCGAGGAATCTTTGAACCGTCCGGGAAAAGGCCGAGCGCGCGGAAGCGCCTCTCCCAGTTCGTACCCTGCTGCTCGTCGTTGCGCTCGAGCTCATCCAGGCTCAACGCCAGGCTGTGCGCGAGACTGTGGTTCTTGTCAGCGGCCTTCAGAGCCGTTTTGAGCTTGAAGCTCTCCACGCCTCGCTCCAGGCTCTCGGTGAGCATCTCGACTCTCTCTTCGATCCCACCGAGATTGTCCAGCGTGGAGACGCCGAGATGGAGCGCCAGGGGGTGGCCCTCGACCTTCTCGATCAGGGTCAGAAGTACGCTCTTGCGCTCGTCCAGCAGGCGATCGAACTCCTCTCTCGAGGGTGCTCCCTCCCCCGCCCCGAACCGGTCGCGAAGACGAGCATGCACCATCTCCAGCGCATCTTCCTCGTCGAGTCGCTTGAGAGGGTAGCTAACGCCCAACTCGTTGCTGAGGTCCTCGGAGCGGGTAGTCAGAAGCTTGGTCGCGCCGGGGGGTACGGCTTCGAGGAGCTGCTGTATCTCGGCGAAGTCGCTCGCCGCGACGTCGTCGAACAGGAACAGCAGTTCTCCGTAGCGGTCGGCCAGCACCGGAAGCACCTCCGACGGCTCGTATTCACGCGGCGCCGGTTCCTTCAGATGAGTGCTCATCCATCGTCGCAAGACGCCGAGCGCCCGGGGTGGATCGGTGCCGCGCTCTTCGACCACCACTCCGCCCGGGTAGCGCGAAGCGAGCCGTCGAACGAGCTCCTGGGCCAGCACCGTCTTTCCCATCCCGCCGATGCCGTGGATAGCGATCAGGCGACGGGCGGACGGGGTACGTGCCTCGTTGTCGATGAGGCCCTTGAGAGCTCTGAGGTCCTTCCTGCGGCCGACGAATCCGTGCTCGATCCCCCGAGCCTGGTTGACGAACTCCTTCCCCCACTTCGGCAGGCGATCGCCGATCGAGTTGATCAGCCGCCGCAGCCCGGCCTCGCGATCCTCGAAGAACGGGATGACGCTCTTGCTGTCGAGGCGCTCGGGGAGGAGACCTTCGGCGAAAAACTCTTTTTCCGGCTCGAAGAGACACGGAATGACCGTCTGCAGCAGATCGACCGCGCGCTGCTGCTCATAGTCGACCCACTTGTGTTTCTCCGTATCGACCGAGTTGCGCGTCATCACGGCGATCACCATCTGACTTCCGAGCAGACCCTGGTCGATCTCCGTCAGCCATTCGTCGCCGCCGCGAATGTTCTTGCTATCCCACCAGACACTGAGAGCTCCCGCGTCCTGCAGAGCTTCAAAGAGCTCCTCGGCGATCTCGCGATCCTCGCTGGCGTAGTTGATGAAGAGGCGAGCCGGCAGCTTCGGCGCGCCAGAGGTGGCCAGCGGGGGCTGCTGCGGTTCAGGCACGATCGGTCTCCTCTCTGGGTCTGCGGCTCCTAGGGAACCGGAGCTCCGTTCAGGTGCTCGCGGTAGCGCTCGGTCACCAGGGTGGTCCCGTCGCCGAGAAAGGTCGTCTTGTCGAAGTACTCGCCGAATCGACGGGAGATGCGGTAGGCGCCTTCGCGCGCCCATTCGATGTCCCGCCACAGCGGCAGGAGCGCCGCCAGGTCGCGCTCGATCCATCGCGCATCGCGCTCCGAGGAGTAGACCCAACCCTCTCCCAGCGGCTCGTCGGTGTCGAAGTGCCTCAGTCGAACTCGCTTCCGCAGATAGTAACGCTCCCGCCGGTCGAGATCGGGCAGCTGCTGGTGGTCTACCCTGAACGCAAGACCGTTGAAGCTGTGTTCTGACGCCGGTTCCACGTTCATAGCCGCGTTCTCTATTCCGGCATCGCTGAGAACCGAGCTGGTCAGGGGCAGGTAGTGATCGGGCCGGAGGTTGAAGAGACGCTGATAGGCGTCGACGATGACCGGGAGCATCTCGATCGAGTTCCCCGCCTCGTCACCGATCGTGTGTCCGAGGGACGGGCGATAGAGAAGCGTGCCGTATCCGACCAGTAACTCCAAGAAGACTCCTTCCCGCGTGGAACTTTCCCCGAGTCTACCAGCCCGCCAGTACCGAGCGAGGCGGTGAGGGCGAAGCCGCCGTCACGTCACGAGTAGACTCGTGCCGGTCGGGGACGCGCGCTTCACCTGCCTCCCAACGGCCGAAATGAAACCGAGAAGCCCATGAAACTCGCCGATCTCGACCAAGGAGCACATCATGACCGTCGAAACAAACCTCAGCGCTGACGAGAAGGAAGCCGCTGACAAGCGCAACGACCGGGATCTCGGGTTCGGCGCGGTGGTGGCGAGCGAGAGCCGGCGGCGGTTGCTCAATCGCGACGGCAGCTTCAACGTGCAACGCCACGGCCTGGGCTGGCGATCGACTGTCAGCTGGTATCACTCCCTGCTGGAGATGTGGTGGCCACGTTTTATTCTGCTCGCGCTCGCGGCTTACATGGCCGCCAACCGCGGACGCGCCACTGGCGATCGATGTTAGTCGCATTCACGAGACCAAGCCGGCCGCTTGATCTGATCGGCGCCCGGGGTGTCCCCGATTACGCCGGCACCGGGACCGGCGCACGCCGCTTGTCGATCAGCCTGGTCAGCTCGACCCGGTCGGGCTCCAGAAGCTCGGCGACGCCGTCGTCGTCCACGGTCGCCACGATGATGTGCCCGACCTCGGTGTGAACGTCGGAGAACAGCCCGTGGGTCTTCATCTTCTGGGTTTGATACTGGTTGTCCTCCGTGGGGCTCACATAGTGCACTGAGCTCACCCGGTAGCGGTGAATCAGAAAAAGGTGAACCAGGGTCATCAGCCGCTTCTTGCGCAACGACATATCAAAGGTGTTCTGGTCGCGCACCGACAGGATGTTGCGCTCACGGCGGTCCCGAATGATCGCGAAGACGACGTTGGCGACGTTCTCGCCCGCTTCATTGGCGATCCGAAGCTCGAGCAGCTCCGATCCGGCGGTGTGGGGGCGCAGCTCGACCGACAAGCGCCCAAGATCGTAGTGCGCTGTCCACATCCCGACCCACTCCTCCAGCAGCGCTCTGGGCACCTCTGTCTGGACCAAATGCTGAAACTGGGTCGAGCCCCTGCCCATCGCCTTGGTGGTCGCCGTGCGGCCCGACGAGGCCATGAGGGCTCCGTCCAGCCGGGGCCCGCCGACCAGGGTCTGCGGAGTCTTGTAGGGCGACTGCAGCAACCGGAACTTTCGCTGCAGCCGGGCCAGCGCCAACATTCCATCCTCTCGCAGCGCCGTCGCGAACTCCTCACCGGCGAGGCCGTCGATCTGATGTCCGCCGTAGGTGATGAAGTTGAAGACGAAACCGAGCTTGCCCAGTTCGACCGGAAAGCGTTTCATCTCGTCTTCGCTCATGCCGGTCGTGTCCCAATTGAAAGAGGGCGACAGGTTGTAGGCCAGCATCTTGTCGGGGAAGCGTTCGTGAATCGCGGTCGCGAACCTGGCGGCGTCCTCGAGGTCCGCGGTCTTGGTTTCCATCCAGAGCAGATCCGCAAAGGGCGCGACCGCCAGCGACTTGGCGATGGCGTACTCGATCCCACCCTTGATCTGGTAGTAGCCCTCGGGGGTCTTGGAGAGCTCGCAGTCCCAGATCGGGTTGATGCCGAGCGCTCTGGCTTTCTCGCGGGCGGCAAAGAACGAAGCGTTCAGAGCGAAGCGATTCCATTCCTCGAACGTCCAGTCGAAACGCTCGCCCTCGCTCCAGCGGAACTCGAGCTCGTCGGCGACCGCCTGGCCGTAGGTCTTCAACCCGGCCTCTACCTCCCACAGGTCCAGGTAGCTGGAGACCACGCCGTCCAGAACGGTCTCGGCGCCACCCTTCCCGTTGCTCGCAAACGCCCTGGCACTCTCGGTGATGGCCTCGTCGAGACCGGTACGCTCCAGCCACGCGTTGGCCGCCGCGTATTCCTCATCGGAGAGCTCGAATAGAAGGTGTCCCCTGATGTCTCCCAGCCCGGCTTCGGAGAAACGCCGCGAGATCGCCACGAAGCCGGCCTTGTAGCTGGGCAGATCGAGATTGGTCGCGCCCAGGATGAACGGCTGATCGCGCTCGTCGGAGCGGCTTTCGAGAAAGGTCGCCGACTCCGCGTCGGTTCTCGCCACGATCAGACCCGGCACGCCCATCACGTCGAGCTGAAAGCGGGAGGCGTTCAAGCGCTTGATCTGCTCATCGACCGCCACCAGGACCTTGCCGCCCTGGTGACCGCACTTCTTGACTCCCGGCTTCTGATCTTCGATGTGGTAGCCCGGCACGCCGACCTCGACGAACCGGCGAATGAGATTGCGCACGTGGGCGTCACCACCGTGCCCTGTGTCGGCGTCGGCGACGATAAACGGCCGGTAGTCGATCTCGGGCTGGCTCCGAAGCTCCTCCTCGGTCATGCGCGCGCGCGCGAACTGATCGTTCTTGTCCGCGGTGAGCAGCGCGCGAACGATCGGCGCGGCTTCATCGGGCACCTGGCTCAGAGGATAGCTGGCCAGATCGGCGCCGGGGTCCTCTTCGATCGAACCCTTTGCCGAGGTCGCCCAGCCGCCGAGGTAGATCGCCTCGATTCCCTTGCGCTTCATGGTGACGGCCTGACCCGGGGAGTACGGTCCGAAGGTCGTGATCTGCGCCCGTTGGTCGAACAGTTCCCGCAGGCGGGCGTAAAACCCCTCGGCTGCGACCCGGGCGACCGTGTAGTCGTTCTCGATTAAACCCTGCTGCTCGGCGATCTGGCGAGCCGAATAGAGCCGAATGATGCCCTCGAAACGTTTGGCGGACATCCATACCTCGAGCTCCGCGATTCTCTCTTCCAGTTTCTTCATGCTGACTCCTTGCCGTGGTTCGCGCCGACGTGAAAATCCAGATTCTCGGTGATCCGGGTGGCATCGCGCCGGAACGCGCCGAGAAAGCGCTGGATTCGCTCCCTCGCGACCGCGAGATCGTTGAGATCGAGGTTGATGTTCAGAAAATCGATGTACCAGGGCGGCTTGACCGCGTCCATCACGTAGGCGGCGATAATCTCTCGGACGATCGGCAGCGTGGTGGTTTTGGAGATTTCGTGCACATCCCGGTTATCCGCCGCGAGCAGCTTGTCGAACTCCTCCGACAGTATCTTCTTGAAAAGCGGGGAGCTCAGCCGGTCTCCAGCCGCCACTCCGCTCTCGGCGTCGTCTTCGGTGAACCTGGCGCTCTTGTGGAGCCACTCCCAGAGGATGCTGAGACGGATCTCTCCGGTCGCCATGTCCTCCATGAGATAGAGCACGTCCGGATCGCCGAAGAAATCCGCCGGCTTGAGCGCTGCCGCCTGGAAACCCTGCGCGAAGGCGTTCCCGTACTGGAGGGACACGCTCAAGAGATCGCGCGCGCCCCGCACCGTCCGCGGCGCCGGCTCGAGGCCGACCAGAGCCTTTGCGTCCTCGGCGCCATAGGTCAACCGGGGGAACTCGCGGCCGAGCTGGTTGTCTTCTCCCGCCTCCGCCCAGACGGGCCTCACGATCTGGACCATCTTCCAGTGCGCCACCCACTTACCGCTCGCGCCGGCCTGCTGCTCGCGCCGGGCGCCCGCGACCGCCCGCTCCATGCCGCTCGCCACG
>CALZIK010000045.1 GCA_945787635.1 Thermoanaerobaculia bacterium
CCATCGGCTCGCGGGTCGCGAACTCGGCCGGGCGCGGCGGCACCCCTCGTTCCAGACGCCGCGGGATCAACGCCGGATCGCGGTCGCGAATGTAGTCGACCGTCTCGTCCAAACCGAAGAGCGGCAATTGCGGCGCAACGATGACGAACCCCAGCTCACGCTTCTGGACCCAGGCCTCGTAGAGCGGACCGTGGACCGTCACCCAGTCGAGGTCTTCACGCCCGTCGCCGCGCTCGCCGTTGCCGTGAAGAACCAGCAGCAGCGGCCAGCGGCGATCGGAGTCCGAGCTGTACCCGACAGGTAGATAGACGTAGGCGTCGCGGTCCTCGCCCGTCGTGCCTTTGTAGGAGTGGCGCAGAAGCTGCGGTGCGGGCTCACCGGCCGCCGTTGCCAGGTGCCGCCCGCTCCGGACACTTCCGGCCAAGGCGCTCACAGTGAGGGCGCAGACGAGTAAAGCCTTCATCGATCTACGAATTTTATCGTCGGGCCACGCGGCAAGCGCGGATCCCCTCTCTTGGAAAAGCGCTGGGTATCCCCTATTTCCCGATCGCGTAGAGCGCATCGTAGGTGCGCAAGTAGAGGACATCCCCGGCCACTGCCGGTGACGCCGCCAGCCGCTCGTCGAGCGAGTTCTTGGCCAGCAGCTCGAACCGGCGTCCCGGACCCACCTCCGACACGGTACCGTCGGTGGCGACCAGAAAGAGCTTGCCGTCGGCAAGCACCGGAGAGCCGCGGTGCGGACTCTGGTGGACGCGCTCGGCGTACGCCTCCGCACCGCCGTCCACCTCGAGGACGGTCAAGGTGCCGCGCTCCCCGGCCAGGTACACGAGACCGTCCATCACCAGCGGCGAAGGCACGTCCGGGGTGCCGCTGTCCAGCTTCCAAGCAACGTGCCCGGCGCCCGAGAGCGCGCCCTCGGCCCGACCCGGTCGCAGGGCGAACACCGGGCCCCGTTTGGCCGTCGGCACCACCACCAGATCGCCGGCCACCACCGGCGTTGCCACCAGCCGGAACATGGAGTTGTAGCTCTCCGGCGGGTTGAGCGTTCCGTGACGCCAGACCTCGCGGCCATCGCTCATCCGGTGGGCGGTGGTGAAGTCGGCGCCGTGGATCAACAGGAGATCCTCCGCACCGTCACCGGCCTTCCAAGGAACCGGCGAAGCATAAGAGTGCAGACACTCGCCCCGCGCGTCCGTCTCTCGCTCGTGCTTCCAGACCTCGTCACCGGTTGCTTTGTCGAGCGCGACGACCAGCTGGGCGTCGGTGTGGAGCAGCTGGAGATAGAGCCGGTCGCCGTAGAGCAGCGGCGACATCGAGAGACCGAAAAACATGTTGGGCTTGCCGTAGCGCTCGGCCAGATCTACGCGCCACGCCGGGTTGCCGTCGAAGTCGAGCTTGACCAGCTTGCCGGTGCCGAAGAGCGCCCAGACGTGCTCGCCGTCGGTGACCGGCGAGGGCGAGGCCGGCGAGGTTTCGTGGGCAAACTGCTCGAATACCTCCAGTCCTCCCTCGTCGACCTTGCGCTCCCAGAGGAGCTCACCGTCCCGGCCGACGGCCAGCACCAGCAGATCGTCGGACTCTTTGCGTGTCGACGTGACGAAGATCCGCTCGCCCCAGACGATCGGAGTCGAGGCCGCCGGACCCGGCAGCTCGAAGCGCCAGCGGACGTTTTCTTCGGCGCTCCAGCTGACGGGAAGACCCCGAGCGTTGCTCGTTCCGTCGAAGCGAGGTCCGCCGAGCGAGACGAGGCGCCGGCGGCCCACTATCGGCGCTTGAACATCAGATTCGGTCGACAGGGACGTCGACCGCTACAAACCTGTATCTCGACATCGACCGCGACACGCGAGGCCAAGACAGCGAGGCCGGCGTCTGTGCCGTTCCGCCGCTCAACGGCCGGTCGCGCGCACGCCCGCCGTGAAGTCGTACTCGAGCGCCCGCGCCGCACCCAGCAGCGCCGCGGTCGGGTTGAGCACCATCCGCACCGGAATCGAATCGACGTACTCCCGAAATCGGCCCTTGTCCAGAAAACCCTCGCGAAACAAACCGACGTCGAAAGTCGAGTCCATTCCGTGAAGAACGCCGCCGCCGAGATAGACGCCGCCCCTCGCCCCCAGGGTGAGCGCCAGATCTCCCGCCACCGCACCGAGTTGCCGAGAAAAGACCGCCACGGCTTCGTCGCAGGCGACGCAGCTCGCGGTCATCGACCGCGCCACGACGCCCTCGGGCTCGGTCGCCGACGGCTCGACACCGTCGAGCTCGCAGATGGCCCGGTAGAGATTGATGAGACCGGGCCCGGAAAGCACTCTTTCGGCGGAAACGTGACCGTATCGCCGTTGCAGCCGTTCGACGATCTGCCACTCCCGTTCGGTGGTCGCCGCGAGGTCGCGGTGCCCGCCTTCGGTGGGCAGAGCAATCCAGCCCTGGGCCACCGGAATCAAGGCGGAGACCCCAAGACCGGTTCCGGGGCCCAGCAGCGCGAGCGGCGCCGTGGTCTCGCGCTCGCCGGGCTTGATCACGCGGGAGTGCTCTTCTCTCAAGACCGGCAGCGCCAACGCCAGCGCGATGAAGTCGTTCACCACCTCGAGCATGCGCAGTCCGAGGGCATGGCAGGTCTCTCCGATCGAGAAGCTCCAGGGATGGTTGGTCATCTGGACCCGATCTCCCAGGACCGGGCAAGCCACCGCGATCGCTCCGCGCTTCGGCCTGGCGTCGGCCTCGAACCCCGCCAGGTAGTCCGAGGCGGCATCGATGAGTGTCGGGTAGTCCGCCGCGCTGAGGATGCGCACCTCGACCAACCGCCCTTCGGAATCCACGATCCCGAACCGGGCGCGGGTGCCTCCGATGTCCCCGACCAAAACGGAGCCGGACTCCTCTTCAGACCGCTCGACGGCCTCGCTCGTGCCTCTGGCCAACACCTGCCTCTCGCTGCTCTGGTCGTGCTCGACGTCGCTTCGACTAGCCATCCGATCGCCCCTAGCCCCTGAAGTAGATCCAGACCGCCGCCACGCACAGGGCCAGAAGCGCGCTCAGCCAAACGTCCCGACGCTTCCAGGCGGGATCTGACGGTGTCAGAACGGGAGTCTGCTCGCTGCTCTCCGCCGCAGTCGCAAACGTAAGGCCGGCAAGCTGGCCCCTTGATGGCTCGGGCGTCAAGAGGCTCACGACTACGAGTACTGCCGAGCAGACGAGGAAGAGCAAGACGGCGAAGTGCAGAAAGTTTATCTCAACGACGCGGAGCAGCCAGCCGTCGAGTGAATCTTTGCCGATCTCGGCGATCAAGCGGCCCATTCCGAGGACGAAGCCGGTGCCGAGCGAGGCGATCGCGCCTCGCGAATTCACTCGCTTCCAGAGCACGCCGATCAGAAACACCGCGGCGATCGGAGGCGAAATGTAGGCCTGGACGCTCTGCAAGTAGACGTAGAGCTGACCTGAGATGAACTTCATCATCGGAATCCAGGCCAGACCGAAACCGACGAGAATCGCCGTCGCCACTTGGCCCACGCGTACCAGCCGCTTTTCCGAAGCACCAGGATGGAGCTTGCGGTAGATGTCCCAGGTAATCAACGTCGAGCACGAATTAAAAACCGATGACAGAGAGCTCATGAGCGCGGCCAGCAGGCCGGCGACCACTAGTCCGCGTAAGCCCGCCGGCAAGAGCACGGCGATCATGGTCGGCAGGGCTTCGTCAGGCTTGGCCAGCTCGAGCGCGCCCTGCTGGCTTAAGGCGTAGGCGACGACGCCCGGAAGCACGAAGATAAACAGCGGCAGCACCTTGAGGATGCCGCCGAAGATCGTGCCGCGCCGCGCTTGATCTTCGTTGGGCGCCGACAGGACCCGCTGAACGATGAACTGATCGGTGCACCAGTACCAGACACCCAAGATCGGAGCGCCGAAGAGAATGCCGGTCCAAGGAAAATCGGGATGACTCGACGGCTGCCACATGTCGAAGAAGCTGGAGTCTACCGACGCCCTGAGAGCGCCCCAACCGCCGAGCTCGGACAGGCCGATACCGGTTACCAGAACGGCTCCGCCGACCAACACGAACATCTGAATCATGTCGGTGTAGAGCACCGCGCGCAGGCCGCCGAAGATCGTGTAGATGCCGGTCGCGACCACGACCACCAGCGCACCGGTCCAAAAATTGATTCCCATGATCGACTCGAACACGATTCCGCCGGCCGCGATGGTCACGGAGATCTTGGTCAAGACATAACCGACGATCGAGATGACCGCGAGATACCAGCGAGCCCCCGAGGAATAGCGCCGCTCCAGGAACTCGGGCATCGTGAAAACGCCGCTCTTCAGATAAAAAGGCACGAACACCCAACCGAGGAGCAAAAGGATCAGAGAGGCCAGGATCTCGAACTGACCCACAGCAACGCCGCTGGCCGCACCGGTGCCGGCCAGGCCGACCAGATGTTCGGAGCCGATGTTGGAGGCAAAAAGCGATGCCCCGATGATGAACCAGCCGACGTTGCGCCCGGCCAGGAAATAACCGGCCGAGGTCTCGCGGGTCTCTTCCCGGCGGGTCGCCCAGTAGGCGACGCCGAACACCAAGCCGAAGTAGCCGAAGATCAAGAGCCAGTCGAGGGTTCCCAGCAGTTTCATGCGCTACTCCCGTTCATTGAGAATTCGTGACTCGACGATTCACGGGCACGTCGCCGAGCCTTCGCTTCCGGAGATGAGGCGCACATCGGAAAACCGAAGCGCCGCGGTGCCTGCGGTAGCCAGCGCGAACGGTGTGCTGATGTGCTCCATCTCAGCACCGGCATCTTCGAAGCAGCGAAGGCGCACCGCGACCGTGCTCCATTGCTCCGGCGCCAATCCGGCTACGGTGTCGGTGAGGTCGACGGCGCCCGAGCAGGAATCGCCGCAGTCCATCCTCAGAATGAGTGCTCCGCTTGGCATCTCCTCGACGTAGACGTCCAACGCGAGGGCCATCTCGCCGTTGGCTTCCCGACGCAGATCGACCGGATCGTTGGCCCTGAGATACACCGCGGCCATGCCCTCCCCCGCCCAACGCGCCGAGCGCGCGTCCTCTTGCACCCTTCGATCGACCGCTTTCAACACCAGGTTTTCGGAGCCCGCGGTCGTCGTGATGGGGTTATCCGCCGCCACGCGCCAATTGCCCTGATCACCGACATAGAGACGCCACGGCGCCACCGGCCCGCCCTCGAAGTAGACCGCCCGGCTCGCGACCTCGAGAGCGCCTGCGTCCTCGGAAAGCGTCGCCAACTCGCCGCCAGCAGCGTCCTCGAGGTAGGTCATGCCGTAACCATACGGGAAGAGCGGATCGTAGCCGGAATCGCCGCGGTTGACGACGGCCTGCGTGGGGCTCTTCGGCCACGAGAACGACAAACGGCCTTTGAAGTCGTGGTCGACGTCGCCGTCGCCGGTTCGAAACAAGACCTCCGCCACCCCGTCACCCTCGGTTCCCGGTAGCCAGACGACCACGAAAGCGTCGGAAGCGTTCAGCTCGGGATTCACCCACAGGGGCCGGCCGGTGAGGAAGACTGACACCACCGGCACTCCGGCCTCCCGGAGGCTGCGAAGGAGCACCAGATCCGCCGCCGGTTGGTAGTCCACCGAATCCCGGTCTCCCTGAAATTCGGCATACGGATCTTCGCCGAACACCACGATGGCGACATCGGGCGTCTGGTTGAAGCTGCCGTCGGGCGAAAGAACCGCGGTGCCGCCGGCGGCCTCGACCGTCTCCCGGATGCCCCCCCAGATTGACGTCGCTCCCGGAAACTCCTCGTTGGAGTTGCCCGTGCCCTGCCAGGTGATGGTCCACCCGCCGCTCTGCTTGCCGATGTTGTCGGCGCCGTCGCCGGCGACCAAGACGCGCCCGCCGGGATCGAGCGGCAGCAGACCACCGTTATTCTTGAGCAGCACCAGTGACTCGCGAACCGCTTGACGCGCGACCGCTCGATGCTCCTGCGATCCGAAGCGATCGGTCCGTCCACCCAGCGCCCGGCTCGAGGGCTTGCCGCGCTCGAACAGCCCGGCGCGCATCTTGACCCGCAGGATCCTGCGCACCGCGTCGTCGAGCCGCTCGTGGGGAATCTCGCCTGATTTCACCTGTGCCAGCGTGTTCTGGTAGAGCCCTTTCCAGTCGTTGGGCACCATGAACATGTCGATGCCGGCATTAAACGCCGCCGCGCAGCTATCGTTCGAGCACCCGGGCAGCTGACCGTGCCCGTTCCAGTCCCCCACCACGAAGCCGTCGAACCCCATCCGCTCCTTGAGCACGTCGGTCAGGAACTCTTTGTAGCCGTGCATCTTGCGACCGTGCCAGCTGTTGTAGGAGGCCATCACGGTCTGCACGCCGGCCGGCAGGGCGGTGACGTAGCCGGCGCCGTGGATGTCGCGTAGTTCCATCTCGCTCGAGACGTTGTCGCCCTGATCGACGCCGCGCACCGTGCCGCCGTCGCCAAGGAAGTGCTTGGCCGTGGCAATCAGGTGATTGCCGTCCAGAAACTCGTCGCTCCCGACCTCGCCCTGCAGCCCCTCGACCATCGCCTTGGCATAGGCGGCCACGATCTCGGGATCCTCCGAATAGCTCTCGTAGGCGCGTCCCCAGCGGCCGTCTCGCGCGACCGCGATGGTCGGTCCGAAGTCCCAATCCTGACCGGTGACGGCGACTTCCGCCGCGGTCACCTCGCCGATCCTGCGGAGCAGGTCCGGGTTGTTGGCGGCGCCGAGGCCGACGTTGTGAGGAAAAAGCGTCGCGCCGATGACGTTGTTGTGGCCGTGCACCGCATCCAGGCCCCAGATGATCGGAATCGCCTGCCCGCCTTGCGACGTGTCCATCGAGGCTTCCCAAAAGGCGTCCGCGAGCGCCAGCCAGTCCCTGGGCGTCGAGTTCTTGTTGGTGCCCGGCCAGCCGCCGCCACCGTTGAGAACCGAGCCGAGCCGGTACTTCCTGACGTCGTCCGGCGTCACGCTGTTGATCTCGGGCTGAAGGACCTGGCCGACCTTGTCCTCGACGGTCATGGTCTCGAGAAGCCGCGTCACCGCGTCTTCGACTCCCGCGTCCGGCGGAAGGGGGGGCTCGATCTGCGGCCAGAGCTCGGGATGAACGGTCGCGGAGTCCGCCGAATCGTCCCGTGCTTCGATCTCGAGCGCTCCACAGGCCACCAGCAGGCCGACCAGGCCACCGATCGCCAGATTCCTCAAGGGCCTCAACAGCATTCGCCTCTCCTTCAAGAAAACGGGCTGCGATCCTCTGGGGGATCGCAGCCCAATCAGACCGTCGTTTAGAACCGGATCAAACAGTAGCGCGTCGAAGTCCTCAGAAGCTCACCTTGAGACCCAGCTGGAACTGCCGTGGATCGCGGGCACCGAACGCCGTACCGAAAGTGGATGTCGGGCTCGAGCCGGTGATCGACGTGGCCGATTCCAGAGGCCCGTCGAGGGTCACGTCGCCTCCTCCCCAGTTGGTGTCGACGCCGGTGTAGTTGTTGGTGTTGAAAAGGTTAAACGCTTCGATGCGGAGCTGGATGTTGACGCTGTCGTTCTTGAGCGGAATCTGCTTGTAGAGGGACAGATCGATCTGCAGATAATCCGGTCCCCTGCAGGCGCCCCGGCTCGCCATCTGGGAGGTGTCGCCCAGGCGGAAGCCGTTCAGCGTGAACGCGTCCGGGTTGAGGAACTGGCTTCCGCCGGCACCGCTGCACGAAGCGCTGGTCCGGATCGGTCGGAAGTTCGGGTCGAACCCGGTGCCGGCCGGACTCTCACCCGCCAGCGGCCCTCCCGGATCGGCCGCGGTGATCGTCAGAGGCGTTCCCGAGGAGTAGATCACGATGCCGCCCACCGACCAGTTACCCAGAAAGTGTTCCTTGAACCCACCCTGGCCCTCGAAGGTGGGCAGGTTGTGGATCGCGCTGGCGTTGAAGACGTGCTCGCGATCCAGAGACGCCGGAGCATAGTCGAGGTCCGGGTTGGATTGGTCGGTCGTCGATTCGGCGCCGATACCGCCCGAGGAGTTGCCCACGTCCTGGTCGGCCTTGAAGTCCGACAGGGTGTAGGACGCCTGGATCTGCGAGCCGCGCCCGTAGCGGAGCGTGTACTGAGACTGGATCGAGTCGTAGTCCGAGGTGCCATCGGTGGTCCACCAGGCGATGTCGCGGTCACCGAAGACCCCGAAGGGACGGAACGAGGCCCGGCAACCGGCGCCGCCGTCACCACCCGGACAACGCGCGTGCTCGAGCCGGTCCGGAATGCCGTTGCCGTTGGGGTCGCCTACCGGCACCTGGTTGATTTCGTTCGAGCGCAGCAGATGCCGGCCGCGGCTCGCGACGTATCCCACTTCGACGGTCGAGTCCCGGCCGAGACGCCGCTCCCAGCTCGCGTTGTACTGGAGCATGTAGGGGGTTTGGGCGTTGGGGTCGAAACCGGCGGAGGGTAAGCCGGCCGCAACGAAGTCAGGCCGGATATCGGTGCCCTCCACATTGCGGATGCCACCCGTGAACTGGACGCCCGCACCGGGGTTTCCGAGCATTCCGAAGAACGGGCCGGTGCGCTCGCGCTGATAGAACTGCCCGAAGCCTAGCCTGACGACGCTGTCGCCGTCACCCTCGAGATCCCAGGCGAACCCCAGCCGTGGAGCGAAGTTGTCGGTGTCTCCGTTGATCAAGGACTTGTTGGGGCCAGGTGTGCCACCGGCGAATCCGCCCTCGCCGCAGGGGTCGTTGCCCGGCACGAAGACGATCCCGTTGCATGCTGCGCCCCCGAGCGCCGGATCGAAGAGGGCCGGGTTGAACATCGTGTAGACGGAGGAGTCGCTGTGGTACGGCTCCTTGAAGCGCGAATAGCGAATGCCGTAGTCGAGCGTCATGTTCGGCTTGATCTTCCAGCTATCGGCGAGATAGACCTCCAGGTCCTCGGTTTGGATATCCGGAATCGGGTTGAACGACCGCTCGTCATACCCGAAGAACATGTCCTTGAGCAAGAAATCGGCGACGGTGTTGCCGGTGTTGGCGCCCCAGCCGCCGAGGCCGGTGCCCGAGCCCGGATCTGAGCCCCAGAAGTGCGGCGCTTCCTCGAAGGCGCCGGCGGCGACCTCGAGCTTGGAGGACTCACTGTAGAGAACTCCGGCCTTGATCACGTGATCGCCGAACACCTGTTCCCAGTCATCCTTCAAAACGGTGATGTCGAGATCGTTCTGCCAGGGTGCGATGCTCCAAAGCGTCGGATAGCCGCCACCTCCCCAGAAGACGGGGTGGCTGCGATTGGAGGCTGTCTTGCCGCTGTCGGGGAAGAACGAGGCAATCGCGCCATTCACCTCGTCGTAGAGAGCCAGGTCACCGGTCTGCTCCATCTTGATCTCGTTGCCCGACATCGAGTAGGTGACCGTGTTGATCGCGCTCGAGCCGATGACACTGTTGAGCTGCAAGACCAGCGACTCGCTCGGCTGCTGCCAGGCCGAGTCCGCGGCCGGGAAGGCGTCGTCGCCCCAAAGGCCGTTCGCACCGACGGTCGGGCCGGGGGCGTCCCAGTCATCCTCGGTGAAGCGGACCATTGCCCGCGTGCTGTTGTTGACCGTCCAGTCCGCGCGGGCGTTGACCTGATTCCATTCGATCGGGACACCAATCCCTGCGGCCCAGTTAGTGCAGGCACCCGGCGTGGTGACGTTGGCGTCCGGATAGAGCGACATGAAGAGAATGCCGGCTTCGTTGAGCCGATCGGCCGGAATCTGATTGTTGGGGAACGGCTCCCCGGTCAGGGGATCCACCGGAATCTGGCTGCAGGCGGTGTCGGTCTGGCTGAAGTCGCCCTGCTTCTCGAGGGCCGTCGGCACGCGGGCGCTCAAGGCCGCGCCCTTGACCTCGTCGTTCCACTCCTGCGAGACGAAAAAGTGCAGCTTGTCCTTCTTGAGAGCGCCCCCTAGGGTATAGCCGAAGTCGTCGCGATCGATCGGCTCCTTCTCGAGGCCGGCCCGGCGCAGGACGAGGTTGGCGGTGTTCCAGGCGTCGTCCCGCTTGAAGTAGAAGACGCTGCCGTCGAGAGCGTTAGTGCCGCCTCGAGTCACCAGATTGACCTGCGCGCCGCCCGCGCCACCGAACTCCGCGCCGTAGGCATTGCGGTGGATCTTGAACTCCTCGATGGCATCGACCGAGGGATAGATCAGAATCGTTCGATTGGAGCCGGAGTCGTTGTTTCTGGCGCCGTCCACGGTGAACACATTGGCGGTCACGCCACCGCCGCTGACCGACATGTCGGAGCCGGAGGCCGGCCCCTTGTTCTTGTAATCGAAGCCGTCGGGGGCGCTGACCCCGGGCATCAGTTGAGTCAGCTGCAAGAAGTTGCGTCCGTTGAGCGGCAGCTCGCGGACCTGCTCGCCAGTGATCAGGCCCGCGACTTCGCCACCGATGGTCTCGACGACGATCGACGATGAGGTCACCGTCATCTGCTCGGTAAGCTCGCCCAGCCCGAGCTGGGCGTTTACCTCTCGCACGTCCGAGACGTTGAGCACGATGTTCTGGGCCAAGAAGGTCTTGAACCCTTCCACCTCGACCGTGACCAGGTAGGTGCCCACTTGGAGGTTCGGAAAGGAGTAAGCGCCCACGTCGTTCGTGAGCACAGAACGGGAAAAGCCGGTTTCCGGGTTGAGCACGGTGACGCCGGCTTCACCTACGGGCTCGCCCGACGGATCTGTCACGGTCCCGCGGATGCTTCCCGTCGTCTGTGCGAAAGCCGGAAGAGAAACCACAGTGAGCAAGAGAACTGCTAGACAAGCGCGCTTCATTTTTGAACTGCCTCCTTCTCGGGGCTTGAGACCCGACTGAGCGCCTAAAACGTTTTAACGACACGAGACCGTCTCATGTCAAATGACAGCTTGTCAAGACATTTTTGTATAACTAATTCGATTTACTCAACCTTGAAACGGCGGGCGAAGCGTGAGAGTCTCGCATTCGTGAAACGCAGCCCCGACGTGTCGAAAAAGATCCGGCTCAAAGATGTGGCCGACTATCTGGACCTGTCCCCGGCGACGGTTTCGCTGGTTCTCAACCGGTCACCGGTCGCCGACTCGATCCCGAAGCGGACCCAGGAGCGGGTCTTTGCCGCCGCCAAGAAGCTCGACTACCGGCCGAATCTCCTCGCCCGTTCTCTGCGCAAGCAACGAACCTTCTCGGTCGGGGTGCTGGTGCCCGAGATCAGTGAAGGTTACGCGGCGGGAATCATGAGAGGCGTCGAACACCATCTCAGCCAGAAGGGCTACTTCTACTTACTCGCCAGCCACCGGTCCAAACCCGACCTCCTGGAGGAATACCTGGCCGTGCTCAAGGACCGGTCCGTCGAGGGCTTTATCTTGCTGGCCTCGAGAATCGAGAGCACACCCGAGCTGCCCGCTGTCGCGGTCTCCAGTCATCGCCAACTGGAAGGCGTCACCAACGTCGTGATCGACCACGACCTCGCCGCCCGGCTCGCGCTCCAGCATCTGAAGGACCTCGGCCACGAGAGGATCGCGGTGTTCCCCGGCGCTCCCGACAACGCCGACGCCGAGGACCGCTGGCGAGCGATTCGTGAGACCGCCCCTCGCCTCGGACTCGAGATCAGGCCGGAGTTGGCGATCGAGATCACCGGCGAGGACTACGGCGGAGGCTTCTATAAGGGAGGGTACACGGGCGCGCAAAGACTGATGGCGTCCGGAGCGCCCTTCACAGCGCTGTTCGCCTTCAACGACATCTCGGCGATCGGAGCCATGAGGGCTTTCCTGGACGCCGGATCGAAGATTCCAGAAGACGTGTCGGTGGTCGGCTTCGATGACATTCAGAGCGCCGCCTTCCACAATCCGGGACTGACCACCGTGCGCCAGCCGCTCCGGGAGATGGGAATCCTCGCGGCCAAAACGCTCCTGGAGCGACTCAGCAATGGCTCTCCCGGCCCCGACGTCGTCACGGTCAAGCCAGAGCTGATCGTGAGAGGAACTACGGGGACCGCGGGCCGTGCCGCCGGTGGCTGAGAACCTACCCGAGACGCTTCATCCCGACCCCGCCTCGCCGGGGATTCGATTCCATTCGATTCCGGTCCACTAGAATCTCCCCGGGCGGCATCCACCGGTGCCTGATCCAGCCGATGCGCCAATCCTCCTATCCTCGCCTCTACCGCCCCCGCCGCGGATTCGCCGCCGCCTTGCTCGCGGCCTTTCTGATTCAGTCGGTTACGGGCGAGCCGAAACTCGCGGCCCGAGAGGACACGGCGAGTCCGCTCGCCGCCTTCGAGACAGCCGTCGGCCAAGCTGAGTCCGCCCTTCGCGACAACGAGCCACAGATCGCCGAAAGCCGCTATCGCACCGCACTCCTCGAAGGCTGGCTGCTGTTGGGCTCGCTGGCGATCGAGGACACTAACCTGACCGCGGCCAGGGCAGCGTTCGAACGTGCCGCGACTTCGTCGGTCGAGGTGCGCCGCCCGCTGACCTCGCTCGCTCTCCTGCATCTTCAGCTCGGGGAGACGGCCGAGGCGTTGGCGCTGCTGCGCGACATCGTCCTGAGAAACCCGACGGACCCGGAGGCTCGTCGCCTGTTGTCTCGAGCTCTGGCGGCATCCGACCGCTTGGGGGAAGCCGTCCAGGAGCTCGAGCAGCTCCGCGCCGTGGCACCCCAGAATCTGGAGAACGCCTTCCTGCTGGCGATGGCCTATCTTCGCGCCGACAAGCCCCACGCCGCCGAACCACTCTTCACCGAGCTCACCGAAAAGCGACCGATTCCTCAAACCTGGGTTCTGATCGGAAGAGTCCAGCGCGATTACGGCAACTACGAGAGCGCCCGGCAGGCTCTCGAGCAAGCCCTCGAGATGGATCCGCGGGTACGCCGGGCGCACTACTACCTGGGCTCGATCGATCTTCTCGACCAGGGGCGCAGCGGGCTCGAGGACGCGATGGTGCACTTCGAGGCCGAGCTCGAGGTGACTCCGGACGACCCGATGGCCAATCTCTATCTGGGCATCGGGCTGGTGGAGAGCCGGCGCCACGAAGAGGCCGTGCCGCGCCTCGAAACGGCGAGCCGCCTCGGTGCGGCCCAGCGCGACGCGTTTCAATTCTTGGGCCGGGCGTATCTGGCGCTGGGCCACGCACGCGAGGCCGCGGCCGCCCTCCAGCG
>CALZIK010000046.1 GCA_945787635.1 Thermoanaerobaculia bacterium
CTTCGGTATCACGGCTTTGCTGGATTCGCGTGAGGTCCCCGGTGACGATGTCGGGCTACGGTTCTACTTCGAAGTCCTGGGCCTGGAGCACCTGCACTACGGCCTCTGGGATCCGTCCGATCCGCGCACCCTGGCCGGGCTCATGCGGGCTCAGGAGCGCTACCTCGACCGCCTGCTCGAGCTGATTCCAGGCGGCGTCACGCGCATCCTCGACGTCGGCTGCGGCGCGGGAGGCAACGCCCGCAGGCTCCTGGAGCGGGGCTACGAGGTCGAGGGCCTCTCGCCCGACGCCTCCCACGGCGAGCGCTTCCGCGCGGCCACCGGCGCCCGCTTTCATCGGGCGAAGTTCGAGGACTTCGCCGCCGAGCGACGCTACGACCTGATTCTGATGAGCGAATCGGCGCAATACGTGCCCCTCGATCGATTGTTTCCGTCGGTCGAGTCGGCCCTGGCGCCGGGTGGCCAACTCGTTCTGAGCGACTACTTCGTGCTCGAGCGCGACGGCAGCTACGTCACCCGAAGCGGGCACGTCCATTCCGAGTTCCTCGCCGCCATCGAGGCCGGCGGCTTCGAGATCGAAGAGCAGGAGGATGTCACCGACCGCGCCGCTCCCAGCCTCGATCTCGCGTGCCAACTGCTCGAGCAGTACTTCTTTCCGTCGGTCCGGCTGGGTTTGCTGCGGGGAGCGCAGAAGAAGCCCCGGATCACGCGGTTCATCGCCCGACTGCTGCGTAAGCGCCTGCGAAAGCTCAGCCGCCGGCTCGAGAACCTCGACAGCGATTTGTTTCGGCGACAGAAACGCTATCTCTTCTATCGCCTACGCTAGCCGGCTCCCCCGGCTGCGATACCTCCGGCCGGCTAGACGCCGCCGGTGTTCGACACCAACAGGACTCTCCGGCGCGCGAGCACGGTTTCGTGGATCGTGCGCATGCGCTCCCGCAGCGCCTCGGGTAGCTCGGCCAAGCGGTTGCCGTTGACGAGGGCGTAGGTCAGCTCGGGAGCGGCAAGGTACTCGGCAAGCTCCTCCGGGTCGTCGGTCTCGAGCGTGTAGACGCCATCGGAGTAGTAGGCAAAGTGCTCGGGGAGGTTGGCCAGACCGAAGCAGATCACCTGGCGCCCCGCCTCCCGCGCGTCCCGGGTCTCTTCCTTCATCACGTAAGTGAAGGCCCGGGCCGATTTGACCGGCTCGTAGACCGGCCAGACCACGCTGCCGATGAAGAGATAGAGCACCGCGAATCCGGTGACCGTCGCGAGCATCGAGCGGGGAATCGACCCGCGCAGGGCGAACGCGAAGGCACCGATACCGGTCGCCACCACAATCGCGCCGAAGGCGTAACCGATCCATTCGGGAACGAAGGGCACCTGGAGTCTCGCCGTCGGCGAATAGAGCCCGACGCCGACGAGAAGCGTTCCCAGGATCATCTGGCCGAGGCTTCCCCATCGCGGCGAAAGGCCCTCTACCCACTCGCCGAGCTCCTCCTTCCAACCTCCCAGCGCCGCACCGAAAGCGGCGATCATCACCGCGAAGGCTGGAAAGGCGGGCAGCACGTAGAGCTCGCGCTTCTCGGTCGAGATCGAGAAAAAGAGCACCACGAAGCAGGCGACGGTCAGAAAGAACCGGTCCGGGGTGGTACGGCGCCGCCAAGCCAGCAACAGGGCTCCCGGTGCGAGGAACGTCCAGGGCATCAGGATGGCCGGCAGTACCTCGGCGTAGTACCAGGGAGGCTGCTTGTGATGGTAGCCGTGGATGCCTCTCTCGATGAAGTGCTCCTTGAGCGCTCCCCAGACCGAGTACTCGCCGCCGCCGCCGACAGTCGCGAACACGATCCAGGCGGTGATGATACCGGCGAAGATCGCCAACGACGGCCAGGGCGTGATCCTGCGGATGCCGCCAAGATCGCGATCGCCGGCCAGAACCGCGAGGGTGATCCCGAGCGGCAGAAGCACACCGACCGGGCCCTTGCCGAGGACCGCCAGAGCCATGGCCGCCCAGAAGATGATTCCCGCTCGCCGGCTCGAAAGTTCGCCCGACCGGTACAGGGCGAATGAGCCCAGCGCGCACCAGATCAGAAAGCAAAGCACCGAGTCGGTCTGGCTCCAGCGGGCCTTTTCCCAGAACAAGTAGCTCGTGGCGAGCACGGTCCCGGCCAGCGCCGCGGTGCGCGTGCCGTAGAAGCGCCTGGCCAGAGCCATGGTGATCGTGAGCGTGCCGAGAGCGGCCAGCGCCGAGGGCAACCGCGCGGTCCAGGGGGTCACCGCTCCGAAGGGCAACGACGCGAGCGCGATCAGCCAAAAGAAAAGGGGCGGCTTGTCGGTGCTGACGACACCGTTGACGTGCGGCACGGCCCACTTGCCGTCCACGATCATCTCCCGGGCGCCCTCGGCGAAATAGGGCTCGTCGGGCGCCCAGAGGTCGTGGCTGCCGAGCCAGCCCAGAAACAGCAAGGCTCCGAGGAGCAAGACCAGTCGTTGAGCCGTCATGACGCCAACCGGGAGGTCGTCTCGCCGGCGGAGCCGTCGAAGGTCAACGGTACGGCCGCGCCCGCACCGAAGATGCGGTCGCACCACAGATCCAACGCCAGCAGGTTGAAAAGGGCCTTGCGGTGGTCAGCCTTGCGCGCAAGGTGCTCCTCTAGCAAGGCGTTGACGCCCACAGATGAGAACAGGCCCCTGGCGGCGACACGGTCGGGCGCGAATCGCTCGCGCAGATCATTGCCCAGGCCATGCAGAACCCAGCGCGAGAACGGGATATTGAAACCCCGCTTGCGTCGGCTCAAGACCTCCTTGGGCAGCCTTCCTCGCACGGTACGGCGCAGAATGGCTTTGGTGGTGAAGCCGGAGAGCTTGTGGCGCGAGGGGAGGCCGGCGACGAACTCTGCCAGTTCGTGATCGAGGAACGGAGCCCGCGCCTCGAGCGAGGCCAGCATGGTCGCCCGATCCACCTTGGTCAGGAGATCGTCTTGAAGATACATGGTGAAGTCCATGTAGAGCAGTCGGGAGAGATCGTCCGGAAATTCGCGGCCGCAAAGTCGTTCCCGGGCCGAGGCGAAGGGGTCGTCGTCACGAAGGCCTTCGAGAAGGTCCTCGCTCAAGATGCGGCGCTGGAGATCGGGTCCTATGCTTCCAAACCAAATGTGGTGGCGCTCGACCAAGTCGCGCTCGGCGGCGATCGCGAAACGCTCGAGCAAGTAGCCCGGACCGACGTTGCCCATCTGGATCGGCATGATCTTCGCGGCCGAGCGCACCAGAGCACGGCGCAGCCCGGCCGGGAGCCTCCGATAGGCGTTCGTGACCTTGTGGCCCAGGTAGGTCGGATAGCCGGCAAAAAGCTCGTCCGCGCCCTCCCCCGAGAGCACGACCTTGACTCTCTCGCGCGCGTGCTGCGCCAGCAAGTGGGTGGGAATGATCGATGCATCGCCCAGGGGCTCGTCGAATCCCTCCCCCACCAGGGAGAGACCGGTCGCGAGGTCGTCTTCCGTGAGCACGAGTTGGTCGAAGTCGGCGTCGAAGAATCGCGCGGTCTCGCGGGCGAATCGGGATTCGTCAAAGCTCTGGTCTTGGTGCCCGAGCGAGAACGCCGGAACCCCGGGACCGACCTGCCTCGAGAGATACGCGAGCACGGTCGAAGAGTCGATTCCGCCCGAGAGAAACACTCCAATCGGCACGTCGCTTCGCCGCCGACGCGCGACCGCCCGATCGAGCAGCGAATCGAGCTCTTCGACCAGGTCGGCGCTCCCGCGATCGGCGAGCTGCGGATTGTCGAAATGCTCGGCCAGGTCCCAGTAGCAACGCACCGAGCTCCGGCCGTCATCGACCGTGAGCAGGTGCCCGGCCGGAAGCTTGCGAACCCCGGCAAGCGGGGTCAGCGGCGCGGGAAAGTAATCATGGACCAGGTAGCGCCGTAGCGCGATCGCGTCAACCGTGCAGGGAATCGAGGGATGCGCCACCAGGGCGCGAAGCTCGGACGCGAACACGAATTCGTCCGGACCGTCGAAATAGAATAGCGGCTTCTCACCGGCGCGATCTCTGGCCAGTACCAAACGTCGCCGGCGGCTATCCCACAGGGAAAGCGCAAACATCCCGTTCAGGCGCTCGATGAAGTCGAGTCCGTGCTCTTCGTAGAGGTGCGGCAGCACTTCGGTATCGACCCCGGTCCGAAAGACATGACCCCGGCTCTCGAGCTCGCTCTTGAGCTCGTCGGAGTTGTAGATCTCGGCGTTGGCCTGGCACCAGACGGTCTGGTCCTCGTTGGCATACGGCTGCGACGGGCCGTCGGGGTCCATGATCGCCAGCCGACAGAAGCCAAACGAGCAGCCGTCCTTGTCGAGCTGCCCGATGCCGTCCGGCCCTCGGTGCACGAGAGTGCCCATCATCTGCCGCACCACCTCGCTGCGAGGTCCGGCCGCAGAAGATCGGCCGACGCTACCTACGATTCCGCACATGAAAGATTGATGGGGCCGTTCGAGGACGAGGGCGCCCTATTGTCGCAGCGCCGACCGGGGCAGGGCAAATCGAACGGTCATACGCTCGCTCGTGCAGGAGCCTCAGGACGCCGGCTCCTGGACCGCATGGTCGCTTCCCAGCCGGCGTCTCAGCCAATCGGGGAAGACCTGCTTTTCGAAGCTGTCGAGATCAGTGCATACCGTGATCTGGCGGCTTCGGGCGAGGGCCTCGGCCTCGCCGACCCGAAAGATGCCGTAGTTCCATTCGACCGACGTTCGGCCGATCTTCTTGATCTCCATCTCGATCTCGACCTCCTCGCCGTACTTGAGGGGATGGAGGAAATCGATCTCGATGTGGACGGTCGGAAACGCCAGCCGGTGCTCGAGCAAGAGGTCGTCGTAGTCGACCGACAGGACTTCGGAAAAGTAGTCCTCCATGCCGACGTGGCAGTAGTGCAGAAAGCGCGGAAAGTAGACGATGCCGGCAAGATCGACATCGCCGAAACGTACTTTGAGTCGGGTGCGGTGCTTCATCAGGGCTCGAGTCTACTCTCGGCGTCGCTTGGGTCGCGGGGCCCGGGGCCTGGCAGGCTGATATTGGCCCGGCCAGGGTTGCTGCCACTGTTCGTACCGCTCAGCCGCGTGGAGAGTCAGGTAGGCGTCACGCAGGTGCGGCCGCGCCATGACGGCGAGATCGGCGCGTCCGGCAGCCAGCACCGTGTTCGCGTGATCCGCTCCGAGAATTGCCCCGACCGCGGCCACCGGCACCCCGCCTTCGTGACGGATCTTCTCGGCGAACGGTACCTGGTACATGCGGCCGTACCCGACCGGCGACTCGGGCACGTTGCCCGCCGAGGAGACGTCGATGAGGTCGGCGCCGGCGCCGGCCAGGGCTTTCGCCACCTCGACCGACTCCTCCGGCGTCACGCCGCTGCCGTCCGGCATCCAGTCGCTCGCCGATATCCGCACCGAGATCGGCTTCCCTTCGGGCCAGCTCGCGCGAATCGCGCGCAGCACCTCGAGCGGAAACCTCAACCGGTTCTCGAGGCTGCCCCCATACTCGTCGGTGCGCAGGTTGGACAGCGGCGAGAGAAAGCTCGACAGCAGGTAGCCGTGGGCCATGTGCACTTCGAGAAGATCGAATCCCGCTTCGTCGGCGTAGATCGAGGCTCGGAGAAACGCTCCGAGCACCGCGTCCATGTCGGCCCGATCCATCGCTTTTGGAACGCTCCACCCGGGCCGGAACGCCACGGCCGAGGGAGCCAGGGTTTGCCAGGCGCCCTCGTGTGGCTCGAGCGGCACGTCCTCGCCCTCCCAGGGGTGATGGACCGAGCCTTTCCGCCCCGCGTGAGCCAGCTGAATCCCGATCTTCGAGACCGAGTTGGCGTGCACGAACTCGACGATCCGCCTCCAGGCGTCGACGTGCTCGATCTCGTACAGCCCGGCGCACGCGAGGGTAATCCGGCCGTCCGGACTGACGTCGGTCATCTCGGTGATGATCAAGCCGGCGCCGCCGATCGCGCGGCTGCCCAGGTGAACCAGATGCCAGTCGTTGGGAGTGCCGCCGAGCGCCGAGTACTGGCACATCGGGCTGACCACGATCCGGTTCGCAAGTTCCAGTTCCCGAAGTTGGAAGGGGGTAAAGATCGGTGGCGGCGCGGTCGGACCCACGCTGGGAGGCGCCTTGACCGCGCGCCGATACCACTCGTTGACGCGCCGGATCAGCACCGGATCGCGCTCCGCGAGGTTGTCGTAGGTAATTCGCTTCGAGCGCGTCATCAGGTTGAAGGTGAACTGGAGGGGCGGCTGCTGGAGATAGCGAGCCGAGTTCTCGAACCACTCGAGGCTGGTCTGGGCGGCCTTCTGAAGCTTGATCACGTCCACCCAGCGCTCGTCCTCGTACCTTCCGAGCGCTCCTCTCACGTCACGGGTCGTGGTGTGCTGGAAGCTCTCGGCCAGGGCGATCGCGTCTTCCATCGCCAGCTTGGTGCCCGATCCGATCGAAAAGTGCGCGGTGTGAGCGGCGTCTCCCAGAAGCACGAGATTGCCGCGATGCCAGGTGTCGCACTTGACCGTCGGGAAGGACCGCCACAGCGAGCGATTGGTGAGCAGCCGATGACCCGCGAGGTCCTCGGCGAATAGCTCCCGGCAGAAAGCCAGCGTGTCCTCTTCCGAGGCTGCCTCGAGGCCGGCACGCTTCCAGACCTCCTCGCGGCACTCGACGATCCAGGTGCCGAGGTCGTCCTCGAACGGATAGGCGTGTACCTGGAACAACCCGTGGGGTGTGTCCTTGAAGATGAACGTAAAGGCGTCGAGCGGCTTGTCGGTGCCAAGCCAGCAGAACTTGCATTTGCGCCAATCCAGCTTGGCGCCGAAGTGCTCGGCGTAGGTTTCCCTTATCCGGCTGTTGGCTCCGTCGCTCGCCACGATCAGGTCGGCGCTCGCGAACTCGGCCAGATCCGTGACCTCGCGCTCGAACTCGAGGGTCACTCCGAGCTCGCGGCAGCGCTCCTGGAGAATCAGCAGGAGCCGTTTGCGCGAAAGCGCCGCGAAGCCGTGTCCCGTGGACACCACGCATTCGCCACGATGGTAGGTCTCGATATCGCGCCAGTACTTGAAGCTCGCCGTGATCTCCGCATAGCTCTCGGGATCGGCGTCTTCGAACGCTCCGAGGGTCTCGTCGGAGAAAACCACGCCCCAGCCGAAAGTGTCGTCCGGCCGGTTGCGCTCGAGGACCCGGATCCGCGACTTGGGGAAGGCCTTGCGCATCAAAATGGAGAAATAGAGGCCGGCGGGACCTCCTCCGATGCAGACGATTTCCATCATGTCGAGTCAAGCGCCATGGCAATCCAAAAACGCGCCCGAAGGCGGGCGCGAAGTCGATTCTAGCTGGATGCGCGAAATGGCCGAGTCCCGAAGCCGCCGGTTCGCTACGCGCTCGGCGGAGTCGATCCACCTGGGCCTCGTTCGGCTCGCTCTCGGGCGGCGGTACTGAACTCGCCTTCGGCTCGACCCTTCGGGTGGTACCGCCGCGCGGGATCTAGCAGGAAGCCCTCGATCTCGCCTCACTCTTCCGACGAACCTCTCACCGCACCCCACCCCACCCGGTAGCGCGACAAGGCGGGTGGGAGGCCATCCGCCAGGGGGCTCTCCGCAAGCGCCCGCACTGCGGACCGAAGGCCACCCACGATTTGCGCGCAGCGGAGCGCAGGCGAGGGCCCGGCTCCTGCAGGCCGAGAAGCCCGAGCCGGCCCCTGGCGGATGGCCTCCCGCCAGCCGCCCGGAGCGCGGCTGCAAAGCGAATCCCCTCCCAGAGCTCGAAAGCCTTCAGCCGCTCTCGTCCCAGTCCGGCGCCTCCAGCCGCCGTTTCCCATCGCTCGACAGCCGAACGCCGGGCTCGGCGAGGGCCTCGCGGTCCCAGAGCTGACAGGTGACCTGCTTGTGCTTCTGATCCAGGCCCTCGCAGTAGTTGGTGTAGACGCACCGCCGGATCTCCTCTCCCCTGCCGAGCCGGATCTTTCGAAACCAGTCCGGGTCGGCCAGGCTCTGCCGCGCCGCCGCAACCGCGTCGGCCTGCCCGCTCGCGAGGATCTCTTCAGCCTGCTCGAAGGTCGAGATACCGCCGGCGACGATCACCGGCGTTTGGAATCCGGCGTCGCGCACGGCGCGGCGGATGCGGGCGACTGGCGGCACGTTGCGCCCGAACGGTCCGAACTCGTCCGAGATCGCGGTCGGCATACACTCGTAGCCGCTCGGACCCGTATAGGGATAGACTGCCCACCCGACCTTCGGCTGCTTGGCGTCCTCGAACTTGCCGCCACGCGAGAGCGACAGGAAATCCATCCCGGCCCGCGCCAGCTCGACTCCGATTGCCGCCGCGTCCTCGACCGTGTTGCCGCCCTCGATGCAGTCGTCGGCGAGGAAGCGGCAGCCCACAGGAAAGTCCGGGCCCATCCGCTCCCGCACCCGAAAAAACACCTCGAGCGGTAGTCGCAGCCGATCGCCGAGAACACCGCCGTAGCCGTCGGTGCGGGTGTTGAGCGCCGACAGGAAGGACGCCATCGTATAGGCATGGGCGTAGTGAAGCTCGACACCGTCGAAGCCCGCGTCCCGGGCGCGCCGGGCGGCGTCGGCGAACAGGTCTGGAAGCACCTTGGGCAACTCGCGGATGTGCTCGAGGTGAGTATCGGTGACCCGCTCGCGGTACCCGAATCGCAGCGACTCGACTTCGCGCTCGCTCAGAATCCGTTCCAGCTCGTCGTCCGGAAGTTCCCTCAAGTACGCCCGAACCTCGGCATCGCTCCCCGGGTTTCCGGCCGCGAGCCGGTGTCGGAAATCGATCTCGAGATATCGATCGAAGAACTTCGCGGGATCCGGGCGCCTGCGGACGCTCAGGAAATCGATGATCTGGATCAGCAGCCGGGTGTGCCCGCCGCTCGCTCGGCGAACGGTTGTGACCAGATCGCGAAGCCCGGGCAGGAAGCGGTCGTGCCCAATTCGCAGCAGCGGCCCGCTCGGAATGTCGCGAATTCCGGTCGCTTCCACCACAAGAGCTCCCGGTCGGCCGCGAGCGAAGCGCTCGTACCAGGAGAGGATCTCCTCGGTCACGAAGCCGTCGTCCGTCGCCCGCCAGGGCACCATCGCCGGCACCCAGGTGCGCTCCTCGAGCTCGATCGAGCCGATCCGCAGGGGGCTGAAGAGGCGCGAGGCCATCGCTTCGCGAGCACTGGGCCAGCGCGCCGGGAGCTGGGGGTGCTGGATGCGCTCCGGCGGTTTCCACATGGCCTGACGACGCTACTTCGTCTTCGACAGCAGCTCGCGGGCGATCACGAGCTGCTGGATCTCGCTGGTCCCCTCGTAGATTCGCAGGGCGCGTACCGAGCGGTAGAGATGATCGACCGGATGGCTCGCGAGCACTCCCGCGCCGCCCAGAACCTGGACCGCCTGATCAACCACGCGCTGGGCGGCCTCGGACGCATGGAACTTGGCCATCGCCGAGCGCAGCGTGACGTTGCGCTCGCCGTTCGCAGCGCCCCGCGCCGCCCGGTAGGTCATCAACCGGGAGGCTGCAAGATCAGTGGCCATCAACGCGAGCTTCTGCTGGATGAGCTGAAACCGCGAGAGGCTCTTGCCGAACTGTTGCCGACGTTCGGCATGCTCCCGGGCCTCGGCCAGAGCGCGCGCAGCCATGCCGCAGGCCGCCGCGGCTACGGTCGCCCGCAGCCGGGCCAGGGTCTCCATGCCGATCTCGAAGCCCGCGCCCGCGGCTCCCAGCCTCGATGACGACGGGACCCTGCAGTCCTCGAACGCGATCTCACCGAGCGGATGTGGAGCACTCAAGACCTGGGCCGCGACGAATCGATAGCCGTCCGCGTCGGCGGGGACGACGAAGCAGGAAAGGCCCTCGCCGCCTTCGTCGCGAGCGAAGGTCGAGTAGAAATCCGCGAGACCCGCATTGGTGATGAAGTGCTTGCGGCCGTTGAGAACGTAGACGTCGCCCACCCGCGTGGCCACGGTCTCGATCGACTTGACGTCGGAGCCGGCGTTGGCCTCGGTCATGGCGAAGCCCGCCATGGCGGATCCCTCGGCAACTTTCGGCAGCCAGGCCTGCTTGAGCTCGGCGGAGCCGTGAAGGGCTATCGGAAGAGAGCCCAGGCACTGCAGCGCGAAGACCGAATCGGCCAGGGGTGAGACCGCGGCCAGGGCGTCCCGAATCAGGCAGCAGGCCACGAAATCGATGCCCGGGGCGGCTCCCCCGTAGTCGGCCGGCACCGAGTAGCGGCACCACCCGGCTTCGCCCAGGAGCCCGAGCACCTCGGTCGCTCGCTCTCGGGCCTCGGCGTCGTCCTCCAGGTGCCCGAGCGGAGCGAGCTTCTCCGCCGCGAAGGCTTCGATCGCTTCGGCCAGCTCGAAGTGGTCGGCCTCGAGAAACGGCGCGATCGTCTCGGTGTCGAGGAATCTACTCAAAGCACGGTTTTCGCTTCTCCACGAAGGCGTCGTAGGCCTCCCGAAAGTTGGGATCTTCCATGCAGGCCGCCTGGATCTCGGTTTCGGCGGCCATGGCCGATTCGAGATCCATCGCCGCCTCGCGCAACACCAGCTTCTTGGTCACCTCGAGCCCGAAGGACGGACCCTCGGCCAGCCGCGCGGCCCACCCGCGGGCCTCGTGGACCAGCTGGTCGTCCGCGATCACGCGATTGTAGAGACCGATCCGGTGCGCCTCGGCGGCGTCGATGAAGTCGCCGGTCATCAGCAGCTCCATCGCCCGTCCCTGGCCGACGATCCGCGGCAGCAGCCACGACGCGCCCATGTCGGCGCCTGAGAGACCCACCTTGGTGAACAGGTAGGCGATCTTGGCGCGCTCGGAGGCAATACGCACGTCGCAGGCAGCGGCGATCACGGCTCCGGCCCCGGCCACGGTGCCGTTCAAGCCGGCGACAACCGGCCGTCGGCAACGCAGGATGGAAAGAATCAGGTCGCCGGTGGAGCGCGTGAACTCGAGCAGCCCGCGGTAGTCGTGGGCGAAAAGCTCGCCGATGATGTCCTCGACGTCGCCTCCCGAGCAGAACGCCCGGCCGGCGCCGGTCAAGAGCACCGAGCGAACTCCGGGCTCGGTATCGAGAGCCACGAAGACGTCCTTCAGCTCCCGGTAGACCTCGAAGGTGAGGGCGTTCAGACGCTCTGGACGGTTGAGGGTGATCGTGGCCACGCCGGTAGCGGCATCGTGCCGGTAGAGAAAGCTCTTCGCGTCGATGGGCATTCGTTCTTCCATGCTCCTAGGTCGTTTCGGAAGCGGGAATCACCGCCGTGCCTTCGATCTCGACCTCAGCGCCGGCCTCGACCAGGGCGCTCACCTCGACCAGCGCCATCGCCGGGAAGTGGCGACTCATCACCGCGCGATAGGCCTCGCCTACCGCCTTGATCTCGTCGAGGTAGGCCGTCCGGTCGGTCACATAGATGGTCAACCGGCCGAGATTCTCCGGGCGGCCGCCGGCCGCCTCGACGACCGCGACCACGTTGGCGAGCGCCTGTCCGAACTGGGCCACGAAGCCACCGGGGATGAGGCGCTTGTCTGCGTCCCATCCGACTTGCCCGGCGACGAAGAGCAGCCGGCCGCTCGCCGGCGCCAGCATGCCGTTCGAATACCCGCGCGGCGCGGCCCAGGCCTCGGGCTGGATGGGCAGCATGCCCGGTCGGCTCTGTGCTCCGTCGTCGGTCATGATTGGACCGATCCTCCATCGAGAACCACGCCCTGTCCGTTGACGCCCGCGGCGCGGGGATCGCAGAGCGCGAGCACCTGGTAGGCGACTTCCTCGGGCTTCAACAGGCGATTTTGTGGACTCATGCCCTCCAGGCGCTTGCGCGCGGTGTCGGCGTCCGCGCCGGTCTTCTCCACGATCCGCGCGACCGACGTATCGGTCATCGCGGTATCGACGAACCCCGGGCAGACTGCGTTGACCGTGACCCCGGTGGACGCAACCTCGACGGCGATCGCGCGGGTGAATCCGAGGACTGCGTGCTTAGACGCGGCGTAGGCGGCCATGTAGGCGCCGCCGATCTTCGCTGCGATCGAGGCCACGTTGACCACCCTTCCCCAGCCTCGCTCGACCATCGCCGGCAGGAAGGCCTGGGTGCAGAGGAAGGTCCCGGTGGCGTTGACCGCCATGATCCGGTTCCAGCTCGCGAGAGTGATGTTCCTGAGCGGGGCCGAGTCGGCGATGCCCGCGTTGTTGACCAGAACGTCGACCGCGCCGAGGTGCACGATCGATTGTTCGACGAGGTGTCCGACCTGTTCGGGGTCGGTGACGTCGCAGGGCACCGCCCATGCCCCAGCCGACGCGCCACCGAGCTCGGCCGCGACCGCTTCGATCTCGCCGGTGGACCGGGCGCTCACCACCACCCGCGCGCCCTCCGCCGAGAGCGCCGCGGC
>CALZIK010000047.1 GCA_945787635.1 Thermoanaerobaculia bacterium
CGAGCAAATGCCGGCCGGAACCACGGCGTCGCTGAGCTCGTCGAGCGCGGCGAGGCCGAGCGAGGCCAGCATCTCGGCGATCTCCTCGTCGTTGGAGCCAAGGTGGCGAGGCGGGAAAGGATCCCGAAGGGCGCGGTGCTCCTGTTTCGTCAAAGTCTCTCCTGGGTTTCCGACACGGGCCGGTGAGGGGGATTGCCGGCGATGCCGACCGCAGCATTCTACGGACGTGCCGGGACACGTCAACAGGGCGCGCGTCAACAGCGTCGAGCCAGTGCCGGCTGCGGTAGGATGGCGTTTCACGATTGGGAGGTTCGATGGTTGGGATTAGAGCGAGGGCAGTGGTAGGTGCGCTTGTGGTCTGCGCGGCGCTCGGCGGCGTCGGTTCGGCGAGCGGTCAGGCTTCGGGCGGGGCCGAGGTTGCGATTCCGGAGGGTTTGATCCAGGGTTTTCACATCGTCAGGCCCCGGGACAATCTGCGGAATATCAGCCGGGACTATCTCGGCTCCGAGGCGGCCTGGGAGCTCAACTGGCGGCTCAACCCGGAGATCGTCGATCCCGACTTTCTCAAGCCCGGTCAGCGAATACGAGTCTTGATGAGGCCGGAGTCCTCGGTTCCGTCGGCGCAGGTCGTGAGCCTCTCCGGAAGAGTCGAGGGGCGACCGGTTCCGATCGGATGGAACCCCGCTCAGCGAGAGGACATCGTGGTCGAGGACGACGGAATGCGGACCTTCGCCCAGTCGTCAACGGCGCTTCGGTTTCACGATGGCACCAGCCTGGTGATGACCGAAGACTCGATCGTGTTCCTCAAGCGCGCCGGACGCACCCTGCAAGGTGTCGAAACGCGATCCGTCGAGATCGTCGAGGGTCAGGCCGACCTGGCGGCGGCGGCGACGACCGGTGAGCGGCCCGAGATCGAATTCGTGATCGGCGACGCGACCGCCAGACCACGCCCCGGAGCCGCCGGCAGCGCCGAAGCGCGCCTGCGCAAATCGCAAGAGGGTACGGCGCAACTGATGGTCTACGAAGGCGAGAGCCAGCTCGCTGCCGGCGGCCAGACCGTGGCCGTCGAGCAGGGGATGGGCGCCTCGGTTCCGGAAGGCGCACCGCCGGGGCCGCCCGAGAAGCTCCTGCCCAGGCCGGTTTTGAGAGTCCCCGCCCCGGGCGCCGCGCTCGAGTTGGGACGGCTCGAATTTTCCTGGGAACCGGTTGACGCCGCCGTTGGCTATTCGGTCGAAGTCTGCCTGGACTCCGCTTGTGAGGCCTTGATAGCCCGCATTGTGGGCGTCGCCGAAGCGCGTTGGCAGGCCGGCGAGCTACCTCTTGGCGACTTGCACTGGCGAGCCACCGCGACGAGTCCGTCCGGGCTCGACGGTTACCCGGCGGATACGCGCCCCTTTGTCGTCGCACCGACTCGGGCCGAGTTCGATCCGCCCACCGCAGAGCTTTCGATCGCCGGAATCTCCGTCGATCGAGAAGGCCGGCGATACCATGCGCCGTCGATTCGGGTGCGGGTCGAGGTCGAGGATCCGAGCGGAGTCGAGAGTTGGGGGCCGGTGATCGACGGAAAGCCGAGCGGCAAGCCGGACCTCGAAGGCACCTGGAGCACCGGTGGGCACCGGGTGTCGGTGGTCGCCGAAGACGTGCTCGGGAATCGGGGTGAGACCGGAGCGCTCTCGTTCGAGATCGATGGTGACGGTCCCGAGATTAGCTGGAGGGTAGGCCCGCCGGAGATGCTCGGCGAGCTCGCCGATGGCCGGAGCCTGGAGGCGCCGGAGGCCCGGTGGTGGCTGAGGAAGGCTGCAGGTCGCAACGCCCGGCGAATGCGAAACAAGCGGCCGCCGGATTGGACTCTGGTCGGCTGGAGCGCCGCGCGCGTGGAACTCTCGCGGACGCTCGAGAGCCCGACCCTGATCGAGGGCCTCTACCGGAACTACCGCAGTCTGCGAGTCGCGGGAAACTCCCCGCGCGTGCTGATCCTGGCGCCCGGGGTGTTCTCGGACGAGGCCTCCTTCTTGCTGGTCGAGGCCGTCGATGAGATGTCCGGAGTCGAGGAGCTTTCGATTCGAAACGTCGGCTCCCGTAGCGACGGTTTCAAGCTCGAGGCTACCGCGCGCGATCGGCTCGGTAACACGACCAGGGTCGAGCTGGACTTCGACTTGCCGGAGGCCGGCCGGCGCGCTCGCTAGTCGGCGGCTCGGTCGCCTTGCGAAAGTCGGATCGTCGGCAAGTAACCGGCGCTAGCTGCCGAGCCCTCAGCTGGGTCGGCCTCGAGCCCGGCCAGATCTGGCGCTTTCCACTCGGCGTGGTATTCAACCGCCAAGCTCTCTAGCCGGCTGGCTACGATTGCCGCGTCGGAGGGCCGCTTGGTCTTGTCCGAGCTCAGCAGGCTCAGGATGAGAGACTCCAGCCCGGCGGGAACGTCGGGCACGACCTGCGACGGCGCTCGGGCCGAGCTGAACAGGGTCTTGCGGATCACTTCCTTGACGGTTTTGCCCTCGAACGGACGGCGGCCGGTGACGCAGAAGTACAGCACCGCGCCCAGAGCGAAGAGATCACTGGCCCGGTCGTGCCCCTGGCCCTGCAGCGCCTCGGGAGGCAGGTAACCCGGCGTGCCGAAGACGACATCCTCGCTGGGAGCCATCGAGCTGAGCAGCTCGGCGATGCCGAAGTCGGTGATCTTGATCGCGCCGTCGCGGCCGATCAGGATGTTGGCTGGCTTGATATCGCGATGCACGAGTCCGTGGGCGTGCGCCGCTTCGAGCCCCCGAGCGACTCGGGCTCCCAAGGCAATCGCCTGGCTCGGCGGCAGCGAGCGCAGGTTCCAGACGTACGGCTCGAGGGAAGTACCATCGACGAACTCCATCGCCATGAAGGCGGCGTCCTCGCCTTCTTCGACGTCATAGATGGCGACGATATTGGGGTGGTTGAACTTGGCGGTGGTGATGGCCTCCTTGACCAGTCGAGACAGGAGCTCTTCCCGTCGGCTCTTTGAGATCTCGCGATCCAGCCGCAGGGTCTTCAGGGCGACGGGCCTTTCGAGCTTGGGGTCGTAGCCCAGGAAGACGGTGCCCATCGCACCGGAGCCGATGACCTTGCGCACCTGGAATCGGCCCAGAAACACCTCGTCCAGGGCGAGTTGCTCCTTCATCCGGGTCTCGAGGGCTTCAAACGCCGAGCGCAGCTGGCCGATCTCGCCGGTGGCGCCAGTGGAGCCGATTCCCGCGAGGCGCCGTTGCGCGAGAGCCAGCTGCCGAATGGGTCGAACGACCGAAGCGTAGGCGATACCGCACAGAACCACCACGAAAGCGCCGGCCAGGCCGATCGCCCAGCGCGCGTTCTCCCGCATCGTGAAGGCGACCTGGTGGGCGACGCCCACGGGCTGCCGGGACAATACCGCCCAGTCGGTGCCAGGCACCGCGGCGGTGGCGCCGATGAACTCCCCGGTGGTTTCCGCCCGCCCGCCGACCACGGAGTCGACGAATTCCGATTCGGCATGCGCGAGCAGACCGGCCGAGAAGTCATCGAGTCGGCCTATCAGGGCCTCGCCCTCCCGGGTGGCCAGGACGACTTTCGCTTCCTGGCCGAGCTCATAGTTGGCGACGGCGTCCCGAATCGCCTGGCCATCGGCGACCAGCCACACGCTGCCGCGGGTTGCCTGGATCGGAGCGGCGACGCGGATGACGAAGTCGTCATCGACCGGCGCGGCGTAGACCGTCGGCTCCGGAGACGCGGCGAACATCTCCTCGGCCCAGGTCCGGACCCGCTCGTCGCTGAGCTGAGCCTGGATCACGCGTTCCCCGCTCGGCGTCACGACCGCGATGACCGCGACCCCAAGATTGCTCCAGGACTCGAGGCTCTGCCCAAGCAGAGCGCGCGCTTCGGGCGAAAACGGGTCGGTCAGCAATCGGCTGTGCGCCAGACCGCCAGCCAGGCTCAAGAGCGAGCCGATACGAGCCGAGATCTCCGAGGCCGTGCTGCGCGCCACGCGAACGTGAGTCAAACGCACCTGCTGTTCCATGGCGTTGCGGTTGATGTCGATCAGTCGGTAGGCGAGCAGGCCTACCGGCACCAGGCCGACGAGGCCGAGCGCAAGCGCGACCCGCAGCAGGAGAGACGAACCGAGCCGGCGGATCAGTTTTCGCATTCAGAGCCGGGGTGCTGTGATCAGCTGTGAAGTTGATTTGCCGGCGTCGGCGCGCCAAAGAGGAAACCCTGGGCGTAAACGAACCCGAGGCTGCGGCAGATCTCCGCCTCCGCCTCGCTCTCGATGCCCTCCGCGATCGGTACGATGCCGATCTCGAGCGCCATCGACACCAGTCGACGGAGCACCGTGTGCTTGGCGGAAGACGCCGTGTCGATTCCGCTGATCAAGCTTATGTCGAACTTCAGGAAATCGGGCGGCACCTCGGCGAGCTCCAGCAGACGCGCCTGGCCGGAGCCGAAGTCATCGTAGGCGAGCTTCATTCCCATTCGATGGAGAAAGTCCCGGAGCTCACCGATGGTCGCCGGGTCGGTGACCGACGCCTCGTGAATCTCGAGGACCGGGCTCACTTGCGGCGCGCGTTCGTGGAACTCCTCGAGTGATTCGATCAGCCGAGGGGTACCGATCTCGTTGGGGTGAGTGTTCATGAAGACCACACGTTGCTTTTCGGGCAGCTCGGAGCAGTCCTCGGCCGACCGGGCGCGAAACATGCGGCTCAACGCCGCCTCGGCACCCAGGATCTTGGCGGCATTGAACAACTCGATGGATCCGGAGGCGCTACCCTCGAGGTCGCCGCGCCCGAGGACCTCGTATCCCATCGTACTCAAGTCGCTGAGTACGACGATCGGCTGGAAGACGGACACCACTGCCCGCTTCTTCATCAGCTCCCGCAAGATCCGGCTCTTGTCCAGCGCGAACTGTGGCAAGTGAGCGTCGACGGCGATGGTCTGAGCCAACAAGGCCTCCGCCTCCTGGGCCGCGACCAGGCTCAGCCGAAACTCGAGGCGCGCGAAGTGGACGGTGTCCCCCTCCTTGAGCTCGGCGCGCCCGCGAACCTGATCGCCGTTGAGGAAGGTGCCGTTGGTGCTGTCCAGATCCTGAACGAAGATCCTGCCCTCTTCGAGCAGAATCTCGGCGTGTTCTCCGGAGATCTCGGTCGCCGCCAGCGACAGACCCAGCCCGTCGCGCCGACCGACACGAAACGGAAAGGCCAGGATCGGAATCCGCCGCAACGTCCCTTCGCTCTCGGACAACCCTTCCAGGAACCACAAGACCTGTTCGCCGTTGGCTTCCACTCGCTGCATGGCGTTCGACTCGTCGCGCAACCTTAGCATCGCCCGAAGCTGTTCTAGGTCGAAAAGACTCCGGTCGAACGGATGGACGCTACTCAGCGGGAAAGCCGTAGCGCAGGAGCCGCTCGAAGGCGTCCAGGGGAACCGGTCTGCTGAAATGGAAGCCTTGGAGGACCTCGCAACCCTCCTTGCGCAGGTAGCTGGCCTGCTCGGCGGTTTCCACGCCCTCGGCGACGACCTCCAGATCCAGATTGTGGGCCAAGGCGATAACGCCCTTGACGATCGCCAGGTCGCCCTTGTCTTGCGGTGTCTGGAGAACGAAGGACTTGTCGATCTTGAGAGTGTGGATCGGAAAGCGCTTGAGATAGGCGAGCGACGAATAGCCCGTACCGAAGTCGTCAATCGCGATCTGAACGCCGAGGTCGTGGAGCGCCTGGAGCCTCTCGAGAGTCTTTTCGACCTCGTTCATGGCCACGCTCTCGGTGAGCTCCAACTCCACCGCGGCGGGCGCGATTCCAGTCTCCGCGAGGATCGAGGCGACCGTCTCCACGAAGTTGCGCTCGCGAAACTGGATTGCCGAGATGTTGATCGCCATGGTCAGGTCGCCGTGCTCCCGGCGCCAAATCTGAGCCTGGCGGCAGGCGGTGCGCAGCACCCAGTTGCCGAGCGGGATGATCTGGCCGGTCTCTTCCGCGATCGGAATGAATTTCGTCGGGCTGACCTCGCCCATGCCTGGATGCTGCCAGTAGGTAAGAGCCTCGACGCCGATGATCTTGTTGGTCTTGCTCGAGACCTTGGGCTGAAAGCGCAATCTCAACTCTTCGTTCTCGAGGGCATAGCCCAGAGCCATCTTGAGCTGGAGCTTCTCGAAGGCATAGCCACCCATGGTGGGAGCGTAGAGGCGATAGGTGCCTCGACCCTGCTTCTTGGCCGAGACCAGAGCGTTCTCGGCGTTGCGCATCAGCGTCTGCGCGTCTTCGCCGTCCCAGGGAAAGATGCTCCCTCCGATGCTGGCGGAGATCCTGAGCTCCTGGCCGCCGAAGTCGTACGGTGCCGAAACCGTGTCGAGGACCTTCTGGGCGACGGTCTTGACGTCTTCGCCGGAAGACACAGCGCCGATCAAGAAAGCGAACTCGTCATCACCGAAGCGAGCCAGAAGGTCCAGATCTCCCCGCAAATCGAGCAGACGGCGGGATACGCTCTGGAGCAGGAAGTCTCCGACCGCGTAGCCGAAGGTGTCGTTGACTTCCTTGAAGTGGTCGACATCGACAACCAGAATCGCCAACTTGTCGTCTCGCGGATTCATTTCGAGCACGGTTTGCTTGAGCTGCTTGGAGAACACACGGCGGTTCGGCAACTCGGTGACCGCATCGAAGAACTGTTGGTCTCCGGACTGGGCCTGGGTTCGCGAGGAGTGGATGGTCAGCCCGGCCAGCGCCGCGACGGTTTCGAGCGCATGGGCTTCGGTTGCCGACGCCTCCCGTACCTCGCCGAAGTAGAGAGCGACGGTCCCCAAGACCAGGGTCTGATCCTGCTCTCCCGGCTTTTCGGCCCAGCGGACGCCCCGGATGGGAGCCGACCAGCAGGCCGCTAGCCCGGCCGCCTTCGCCTCGCTGTGCAATCCGTCCCAGACCAAATCGACCGCCAAGTTCGACGAGATCACGGTTTCGTTGCCATAGGCCGCCGCACAGCATGATCCGGGGGCAAGGCCGACGGTCAGTCCGTTGATAGTGGCCTGGAACTCGATCGGAAGTTGAGGGGCGGCGAGCACTTCGAGAGACTGCGTGGTCGTATCGACTACGGTGATGCAGGGAATCGAGCCGGGGAAAATCTGCGCGAGGCTCTCGCAGAACTCGGCGAACGCCTCCGGCAGCTCGGCGCCGCTGCTGACGAGCTCCTGAATCTTGCTCTGGGCCAGGAAGATCCTGGGGGTGAGCGCGGAGATCTGTTCGGTGACCAGAGCCTGCGGGGAGTTCATTTGCGACGAGATTACCGGATCCGAGAAGCCACAGATATGACATCTTGCGCAGCGAACCGTACGCAGGGTCCGGACGACGCGCGGTTTTCCCTACCCTGAGGTTGGCATGTTTGGTAGCCGATTTCCACTCACGACGGGCCGCCGGTGTCTTTGACGTGGCGCCCGCTCGTTGATATCGGCGGGCTCGAGGCCGTTGCGGGCGCCTCTCTCGCGAGACGACCCTGGAGCGTGGGATGGCCGCGTCGACGGTCTCCGGCGTCTGGTATCGTGCCATTGACGTGAGTGCCAAGAGCATCTATCGAGTGAGCTTCCTCCAGCAAGGCAAGGTCTATGAGATGTATGCCGAAGGAGTGTCGCAGGGTTCCGTGCTCGGATTTGTCGAGATCGAAGGCGTGCTTTTCGGCGAGCGCAGCCAAGTAGTCGTGGATCCCGCCGAAGAACGTCTGAAATCGGAGTTCAAGGGCGTCACTCGCTTCTACCTGCCGCTGCATTCGGTTCTCCGGATCGATGAGGTCGAGAAGAGCGGGACACCGAGAATTCGAGATGCGGAGGGGGCAGGAGACAGGGTTTCCCCTTTCCCACGGTCGATCGTCACTCCCGGGAGCGACTCGAACAAACCGTGATTGTCGGGCGGCGATACCGGCTCGTCGCGCTGGCCCTTCTGCTCACGAGCGCTGTGCCACGGGCGGCTCTCGCGTGGATCGCGAGCGGTCACGTCAAGATCGCCGAGGCGGCCGTTCACGCTCTTCCCGATACGATGCCGCCCTTTTTTCGCGCCGGCTACGCCGAGATCGGACGCAGCGCGGCCGATCCCGACTTCTTCAGGCTTCGCGATCTGCCCCAGTTGCGCAACGCCGAGAGTCCCGAGCACTATCTCGATTCCGAGCTGCTCGATGGAGCACCCTGGCCCGAGACCCGCTATCGGTTCCTCGAGCTGATCTTCAAGACGGGCAAGGATCCCTACGCCGTTGGAATGTTGCCCTATTCGCTCGCCGAGGGACTACAAAAGCTCGCGGCGAGTTTTGCCCAGGTGCGTCTGAACCCGGGTGACCGATGGGCCAGGGCAAGGGCTCTCCACCATGCCGGAGTGATGGCGCACTATGCCGGCGATCTCTGCCACCCGCTGCATACGACTATTCACTACAACGGCAGGGCCAAGCCGGACGGCTCGTCGCCCCAGAGTGGAATCCACTTCAAGACCGACAGTCTGGTAACGGCGGTGTTCGCGGCGGGGCCGCCCGCCCTGGCGACCGGCCCGCCCGTGGACGACCTGCTCGACCGGATCCGGCGGGAGTTCTCGGCGAGCCATGCCCTGGTGGACCGGGTCTACGAGCTCGAGGACGGTCTCGGCCCGGAGGCGGTTTCGGCGGAGGCGCTGGCGCTCGGCCGGGAGCGAGTCGCGGCTTCGATAGGCTTCACCGCGGCGCTCTTCGAGGCCGCCTGGGAACTCTCCGGTCGGCTGGACCTGCCGGATTGGTTCGGTGAGCTTCAGTCGGATCTGGCCGATCCGGCGAATCCGGCCGAGTCGGCGGTCTTCGGTCCGTCTCGGTAGATCGTCCGGATCCATTCGGCGTCCTCGGCTGTGAGCGCTTGCCCCAGCTGCGCGGCGGCCCGCGCCTGCCGGCGATTCCTCATGCCGAGCAGAGCACAGGAGCCCTTCTGGCCCAGCAGAGCTCCGATCAACGCGTGCAGCACCGGTTCGGGATGTTCCGACAAGCGGGACTCGACGGCTTTACGGCATCGGGCGAATCGCGCGAGTGCCTCGGGGTCTCGAAATTCGGTGATTCCGTTGCGCATGTCGCCCTTCGGGAATGAGACCGGTTCGCCGTACTTGCCCAACAGGACGCCGTGCTTGAGGGCAGAGAAGAAGACGGCTCCCAGGTCGCGTTCTTCGACCCAGCTCGCCAGGCCGCTGGTGACGTATTGGTCGTCAAGGACGTTGCGATAGACCTGCACGACGTCGGGTTCGACCCGCCGGCCGACGCGAAGGACTTTTTCCGAGGCCCAGTCCGAAAGCCCGAGGTGGCGGAATTTGCCGGCTTCCCGCGCGCGCGCCAGCACCTCCAGAACGGGATCGAGACGTTCGTCGCCGGGGCCGAAATCGCAATGGTGCAAGTAGTACAAGTCCAGATGATCGGTGCGCAGCAGCTCGAGCGATCGGTCGAGCCGCGACGCGACGAGGTCCGGATGGTAGAACTGCCCGTAGGGGCCGGGATCCCAGCCCACTTTGCTGGCCAGGAAGACCGACTCGCGCGGGATTTGATCCCACAGCCCGCCCAGGATCCCCTCGGCCCGACCGTCGCCATAGACATCCGCGGTGTCGAAGTGATCCACCCCGGCGGCGTAGGCCTCGAGAACGGCGCTCGCGGCTTCGGCGTCGTCGTGCCCGGACCAGCCGACCTCATGGCCGCCGACGCTCTTCGGTCCACCGTGGGCCCAGGTTCCGATGCCGACGGCCGAGATCTCGGCTTCCGTACGTCCCAGTCGAATTCTCCTCACGCCGCGGCTCCTTCCGGCACGAGTCTAGCAACGTGCTTTCAGGGCTGTGGGAGCCGACGAACGCGAGTACAATGATCCCGGAGGTGCTCGAGTGAACGAGTTGACGAAAGACCCAGATCTCGGCGGCCCTCCCGGGCCGCGTCCGTCGCAGAGGATGCCATGGTGGCCGGCCGCACTGATCGTCATCGCGCTTCTCGCCGCGCTTGTCGCGTACTTCTGGCTGCGCAAGGGCGCCGAGCCAGAGGTGGTCGTTGAAACGCCGGCGCCCGAGGCTGCGGCACCGGTGGCGGCCGCCGCCGAGGAAACGCCGCCCGCTCCGGCTTGGGACCTGCCGCCGCTCGAGGAGAGCGACGACTTCCTGCGCGATGTCGCCGCGCGCCTGTCGAGTCATCCCGAGTGGCTTGCTTGGATCGCCACCGACGACCTGGTGCGTCGCTTCGTGGCCGCGGTGGACGAGGTGGCTCGGGGAGAGCTGCCCGCCGCACAGCTGGCCTTCCTCAGCCCCAAGCGGGGTTTTCCGACTCCCGCGCGGGGCGCGGCCACCCAGCTCGGCGCCGAAAGCTTCCAGCGCTACACAAGGCTGGCGGCCGTGGTTTCGGGTATCGATGCCCGAGGCGCCGTCGATCTCTACCGGCGTCTCGAGCCGCTGCTCGAGAGGGCCTACCGAGACCTCGGCTATCCCGACGCCCATTTCGAGCGAACCCTGGCCAAGGCGGTCAAAGTCGTTCTGGACACTCCCGATCCTGGCCGGACCCTGAACCTTGAGCCGGCCCTGCGCAGCTATAAGTTCGTGGATCCCGAGCTCGAGAGCCTGCCCGCGGTGCAGAAGCTGCTGCTGCGCATGGGGCCGGAGAATGCCGCTGCCGTCAAACGGAAACTCCGCGAGATCGCCCGGGAGCTCGATCGCAGTGATGTCGCCTCACAAGCGGAGGGCAGCTAGCCGGCTTCTTCCGAGTCGTTCCCGTGCCCGGAGCGAGCATCCAGCTCGCTCAGCGCACGTTCGACGGCTCGCATCTTCTCCAGCTGGCCGAGCCTGAAGCCCGAGTGAACCGCGATCGCCAGAAGCCCGACCGCGAAGATCGTGTCTTCGGTCGGTCCGAAAGACATGATGTTGCCGCCCTGCGCCCTAGCCACCACGAGTACGAGGATCGCGAACCAATCGAGTCCGACGATGCCCATCGCCCGGCGCTGGGCTTTGTCGAGGAGCTCACTCTGCGACTCGACGCCGTCGCTGGCCCTGTGGATGCCGGCGATGTCCTCGACCAGAAGTTGCCGGATCGCTCGAGATCTGAACACCGATGGTCTTCGTTTCGAATCGAGTATTGGGGCGGTCGCCGGAGTCCGGGCTTCAACTTCCGGATCGACTCAACGTACCATGAGGAAGGCCGAGTTCTGGACATCAGCCAGCCCGAGGAAAGACAATGAAAGTACGTACAGTTCTCCTTCTACTGATCGCCGCCATCGCTCTGGTGGGCGTTGTCGGGGCCGTGATGATGTGGCGCGCCGGCGATGGGCCGCTCATCGCTTCGCGCTCGGTTCTCGAGATCGACCTGACGCAGGGATTCGCCGAGGACCGGCCGCCCGACCCGTTTGGCCTGTCTTTTCTGGAGAAACGGCCGCGCTTGCGGGACGTGGTGTCGGCGTTCAGGTGGGCGGCCGAAGACGATGATGTGGTGGGCATCTTGGCCAAAGTAGGAGCATCTCCTGGCGGCCTCGGGTCGTTGCAGGAGCTTCGGGATGCCGTGATCGGCTTTCGCGCCAGCGGCAAGCCGGCACTTGCATATTCGGAGACCTTCGGGGAGTTCGGCGCCGCCAACGGCGGCTACTACCTCGCGAGTGCGTTCGATCGTCTCTACCTCCAACCCTCGGGCGATGTCGGTCTGACCGGTCTTTACTACGAGATACCGTTCGTCGCCGGATCACTCGAAAAGCTCGGCGTCAAGGCCCAGATGGGGCAGCGCTACGAGTACAAGAACGCGGTCAACACCTATACTCAGAAGGGCTTTACCGAAGCCCACGAAGAAGCGATGAACGCGCTGGTCGAATCGCAGTTTGCGCAGATCGTGCGTGGCATCGCTGAGAGCCGCGGACTCGAAGACGGGACCGTGCGGGCCTTGTTTGACGGTGGTCCGTACTTCGGCGTCGAGGCGTTGGAGGCGGGCCTGGTCGATCAACTGGCCTATCGGGACGAGGTCTACGCGGCCGTCGAAGAGGAACTCGGCGATGATGTGGAGTACCGGGATCTGGTGACGTTCGGCGCTGGCCCGGCTCTAGGCCTTCGCGGGGGCGAGACCATCGCGCTGATCTATGCCGTGGGCGGCATCATCCGCGGCTCGGGCGGCTACGACCCTCTGACCGGGAACTCCTACGTCGGTTCGGACACGCTCGCCGAGGCCTTCCGGGACGCGGTCGAAGACACGGCCGTGAAGGCGATCCTCTTTCGGGTCGACTGTCCGGGCGGCTCGTACGTCGCGTCGGACACGGTCTGGCGCGAGACGATGCGCGCTCGGGAAGCCGGAAAGCCGGTGATCGTCTCGATCGGAGACGTGGCCGGCTCGGGAGGCTACTTCATCTCGATGGGCGCCAATCGGATCATCGCGCAGCCCGGGTCGATCACCGGTTCGATCGGCGTCTACGGCGGCAAGCTGGTGTCGAGCGGGCTGTGGGACAAGCTCGGTATGACCTTCGAGTCCGTCTCCAGTAGCGAGAACTCCGAGATGTGGAGCGGCGTTCAGGAGTTCGACGAGCTCGGCTGGGCTCGCATGCAGGCTTCGCTCGACCGGATCTACCAGGACTTTGTCGGTAAGGTCGCGGAGGGCCGCAGTCTCGAGCTCAACTCGGTGGAGGCCATTGCTCGCGGCCGGATCTGGACCGGCGAGCACGCTCTCGAGAACGGCCTGGTCGATGAACTGGGTGGATTTCCGGCCGCCTACGCGGCGATCCGAGACGAGCTCGGCCTGGCCGAGGATTCACTGTTGCGGCTGAAGATCTTCCCCCGACCCAGGAGCGCCCTGGAGCAGTTCCTGGATCGGGTGTCGGACCTGGAGGCGGGTAGCCGATCGGCTCGGACCCTCGCAAAGCTCGCCCGGGTCGGAGCGCTTCTCAGAGACCTCGGGCTGCCGGTCGGCCGGCGTGGGGTTCTGGAAATGCCCTTCGTGCCGGAATGAGGTCAACCGTGGCGGGTGGGATTCGTGGACTCCTTGCGGTGGCCTGTGTTTCCGTGGCCGCGATGGCGGCACGGGCCACGACCGCGGCCGAGGCGGCTGCGCCTGAGACGGTCGCGAAGCCCGGTGCCGTGGTTCGCTGGGCCGGGGACGCGATCGCGTTCTGTGGGCGGGGCGGCGAGACCTGGCCGCCGCTGGCCGGCAGCTGCTGGTTCCCGATCGACCTGTTGGAGCCCGAAGGTGCCGTCGTCGTGCATCGCTCGGTTGGAGGCGCGCGCGAAGAGGCCAGCATCCGAGTCAGCGAGTATCCCTATCCGGTCCAGCGACTGACGATCGAAGACTCGTCCAAGGTCGAGCTATCCTCCGAGAATCTGGCTCGCGTGCGCAGTGAACAGGCTCGGGTGCGGCCGCTTTGGTCGCTGGCAGGCCCGGCGCTCTTCGAGCTTCCCCTTTCCGCACCGCTGGCCGACCTCGGCCAGGCCGGCAGTTTCGGCTCGCGCAGGTTCTTCAACGATCAGCCGCGCAGCCCGCACTCGGGCGCCGACTATCCGGCGGCGGAAGGCACGCCCGTCTACAGCATCGCCCCCGGCCGGGTGGTCCTGACCGGCGACCTTTTCTTTTCGGGAAACAGCGTGTTCATCGACCACGGGGACGGCCTGATCTCGATGTACTTTCACCTGAGCTCGCTGCTGGTCGAGGGGGGGCAGGAGGTCGCGCGACGGGATCCGATCGGCGCCGTCGGCCAGACCGGCCGCACCACGGGTCCGCATCTCCACATGGGAATCCGTTGGAAAGGGGCCCGGGTCGACCCGAGTCTGCTGCTCGGTCCCCCCAGCGCAGTTCCCGAGCTGCCGATTCGCTAGCCGACGAGATTCGGTCGGTCTCAGGTCGGTTCGAGCACCGGAGCGTCGGCTGCGACTGGATCGCTCTCGCCGAGATGCTTCTGCCAACCCATCTGAGCGAGCCAGGCCTCGGCCTCGTCGCGGCGCTGGCCGTTGATGATGACGTGCAGCAGATCGTCCTTCTTGAAGCTCAAGTCGGCGACAAACGGCAGGACCCGGTTGCCTCGAACCACCGCCAGAGGAATCAACACGCTGTCGGGGTCGGGCGGGTTGCCGATCTCCTCGGCCGCCGTCTTGTCTCCCGATTTGCGCCGGGAGAAGACTTCGGCCGCACCGCCCTTGCGCTCGATCCTGACGGTCCAGAGATCCAGGTTTCGAGGTTGTGCGAACAGGACCTGGGCGCCGACTTGTTCGACCATCTCGGGTTTGATCTTGGTGTGCCCGCTGCGTAGCGCCATCCACGCCTGCTGCACCTTGAAATCGTTGCGTGCCTTGGTCATGAACAGCAGGTTGACCTCGTCGTTTGCGGTGACCGCGAGCACTCCGGCGCGGCTGTCGATCTCGGCACGGTAGAGCAGAGACTCCGAGAATCCGCTTCCGAACAGGACCCGGAAGTTCTCGGCCTCGGCTGCTTTGCAGGCGTCCGCGTTGGAGTCGAGAAAAACCACCTCCTGGCCGTGGTCGCGGAATATCTTGCCCAGCGCAAGACCGAGCGGCGTGGCTCCGAGGATCAGGAAACCCAGGTTGGTCGGGCGGCGCACGCCAAGAGCCTGCGCCACCCAGCCACCGCTCAATCCCTGGATCAGAACGGTCGCCGCGATGACTAGGAAGACGAGAGCCCGAAGCTCGTTGCCACCCGGGATTCCGGCGTGGGCAAGCTCCTGCGCGAACAACGACGAGACCGCGGCCGCGACGATGCCGCGCGGGGCGAGCCAGGCGAGAAACGCGCGCTCTCGAAGGTCGAGGTCGGAGCCGAAGGTGCCAACCGCGACGTTGAGAGGCCGGACGATCAGCATGAGCGCAAGCACGGTGATGACACCGCGCCAGCCCAGGGATTGAACCTCCTCGACCCGCACGTCCGCTGCCAGGAGCACGAAGAGCATGCCGATCAGAAGAGTGGTGAGCTGCTCCTTGAACTCCTTGAGATCTCCGAGCACCCGAGCCTTGGAGTTGCCGACGACCAGTCCGGCGGTCGTGACGCACACGATGCCGCTCTCGGCGAAGAGGCCGTTGCTCGCCTGGTAGAGCGCCAGCACCAGGGAGAGCACCACGACGTTGTCCAGGCCCTCGGGAATCACCCGTTCGAAGCGCAGCATCAGAACGATCAGGAGCCCACCGGCGGCGCCGATGGCGATCCCCGACCCCATTCGCACCAAGAGTGTTTGAGCGCCTTCCGCGAGGTGGCTGGACGGAGCCAGGATGACCTCCAGCGTGACCACCGCGAGCACCGCGCCGATTGCGTCGATCAGCACGCCCTCGGCTTCGAGCACGGTCGCCACGCTGTGCTTGAGCCGGATTCGGCGCAGCAGGGGAGTGATTACGGTAGGGCCGGTCACGATGACCAGGGTGCCGAAGAGAATGGACTGCGGCCAGTCCCAGCCGAGAATCAGGTGGGCAGCGCCGGCGCCCCCGGCTGCGGTCACGACGGCTCCCAGGGTGACCAGTTGGCGGATGCTGCGAGCCTCTCGCCGCAGCCTTCTGAATTCGAGGTTCATGCCGCCTTCGAAGAGGATGACGGCCACCGCGAAGCCCACCAGGACCTGCAGCGCCGAGCCCAGGCTGTCGGGGCGGACGACTCCCAGGGCGTCCGGCCCGAGGATCACTCCGGCTCCCAGCAGCAGAACGATTCCAGGCACTCGTAGGTGCCGACCCAGGGCCTGGGCGAGCATGCCGGCCGCCATCGCGAGCGCCACGCTCAGCGCCGGATCTGAGAAGCTGGTTTCTGGCGTCAAGGGGGACCTTCGAGAGCCGGTCGCGAGGCGCTGGACCTTTTAGCGGCCGCAGTATACAAGGCG
>CALZIK010000048.1 GCA_945787635.1 Thermoanaerobaculia bacterium
CGAACCCGGTCGTTTTGCCGGGTCCGATCCCGATCCCGGATCCGAACGGCATGATCTTCATGACCGATCTTCTGGAGTGCTCGACGGCGCTTCTGGCCGGTGAGCCGAACACCTCGACCTTGACCTGCACGGGCACCTCAGGCGAGACGGTCGACGCCGACGACTCGGCGACGGTCGAGGCCTGCCTCGAGCCTTCGCTCGACGTAGCTAAGACCTGCGAGGCGGATGTGGATCCGGCCACCGGCGAGTTCGTCTACACGGTGACGTTGACCAACGATGGTGAAGCCAGCCTCATCAACTGCTCGATCACGGATTCTGGTGCGACCTGCGGTCCGTTGTCGGCGACCTCGCTGGCCCCGGCCGCGACGGCGACGGCGACCTGCACGAGCCCGAACCCGACGAATACGGCGACGGCGGAGTGCGATATCGAAGGTGCGTTCGACGAGAACGGCAACCCGAAGAAGGTGAACGACGAGGACTCGGCGACCTGCGACGGCGTTGACGTCGACAAGCAGGTCTCGTGCGACAGCGGCGCGACCTGGAACGACGTCGGCTACGGCGATCCTGACGGTCCGGCGGGCATCTTGGGATGCACGGGCTGGAGCGGTGACGGCGTGGCTGACGAGATCGTGTTCCGCTACAAGGCGCGCAACAACGGTGGTGCTGATCTGACCGACTGCGTCCTGGTGGACTCGAACGGCAATGTCATCGGCGCGCCAATTCCGGTCGGTACCTTGGCGGTCGGCTTCGATGACTTCGTCCACGAGACGACGGTTTTGGACTGCGACGCGGTGCGCGACGGCGGCGAGCCGAACACGGCGACCCTTACCTGCTCGGGCGACACCGGTCAGGTGTCGGATGACGACACAGCAACGGTGGATGGCTGCCTGGAGCCCGCGATCGAGGTCGTCAAGGAGTGCACCCAGAGCGGCACCGGCGTCACGACGAACTTCGAGTACACGGTGAGCGTCAACAATCCCGCCAACCCCAATGGCGCGACTCTGGTCAACTGCGTCGTGAGCGATCCCGGCGCCTCGTGCGACGGCGCGATTCTGGCGGGTCCGTACGCTCCGGGGCAGGGCAATTCGGTGGATTGCACGAGTGACAGCTCGTCCAACACGGCAACCGTCACCTGCGAGATTCAAGGCGCGTTTGATGGGAACGGCGATCCCAAGACCGTTTCCGACGAAGACACGGCGGAGTGCATCCAGCTCGACAAGCAGGTCTCCTGCGACGGCGGCGCGACCTGGCACGACGTGGGCTTCGACGACGGAACTACCGAGGGCTGCACCGGCTGGGCCGGCGACGGCGTGGCGGACGAGATCAAGTTCCGCTACATCGCAAGCACGGGCGGGGACGTGACCGCTTGCGAGCTCGTGGATTCGAACGGCGTGGTCATCGGCGCTCCGATAGCGATCGGCGACCTTCCCGGCGGCTTCAACGACGTGATCTACATGACCGATCTCCTGTCCTGCGACACTGACCTGCTGGCCGGCGAGCCGAACACGGCGACTCTCACCTGCATCGGCAGCGGCGGAGAATCGCTGACCGACGAGGACACCGCGACCGTTGAAGGCTGTCAGGAGCCTGGTCTCGAGGTTGCCAAGCAGTGCATCGATTCCGACGATCCCTTGGGCATCTACACCTACAGGATCTCCGTGTCCAACCCGGCGAACCCGAACGGCGCGACGCTGGTCGACTGCACCGTTGCCGATCCCGGCGCGAGCTGCGACGGCGAGAGCATCCCAGGCGCGCTGGCGCCCGGCGATAGCCGTGAGGTGATGTGCACGAGCTCGACGTTGACCAATACGGCGACGGTCACTTGCGCGATCGAGGGAGCCTTCGATCCGAACGGCGATCCGAAGACCGTGAGTGAGGAAGACCGCGGCGACTGTGTCGAGCTCGACAAGCAGGTCTCCTGCGATAGCGGCGCGACCTGGAACGACGTCGATGGCGCCGACGACGGCAGCGGTCTGTCGACCGAAGGCTGCACCGGCTGGGCCGGCGCAGGCGTGGCCGACGAGATCGTGTTCCGCTACATCGCGCGCTCCGGCGGCGACGTGAGCGGCTGCGTGCTCATCGATACCAACGGCGCCGTGATCGGAGGTCCGATCGCGATCGGCGACCTGGCGGCGGGCTTCGACGGCGTGATCTACATGACCGAGGTCCAGTCTTGCGACACGGCCCTGCTGGCGGGCGAGCCCAACACCGCCGAGCTCACCTGCCTCGACAGTTCCGACGAAGAGGTGTCGGACGACGACACCGCGACGGTCGACGGCTGCCTCGAGCCGGCGCTCGACGTGACCAAGGAGTGCTCGACCGAGCTCGATCCGGCGACCGGCGACTTCGTCTACACGGTCACCGCGTCGAACCCGGCCAATGCCAACGGCGCGACGCTGATCAACTGCACCGTGTCCGATCCGGGCGCCTCGTGCGACAACGCGACGATCGCGGGTCCGCTGGCTCCCGGCCAGAGCGACTCGGTCGAATGCTTGAGTCCGACCCCGACGAACACGGCGACGGTGACCTGCGAGATCCAAGGCGCGTTCGACGGTCAGGGCAATCCCAAGACGGTGTCCGACGAGGGCGACGCGAGCTGTGACGGCGTGGACGTCGACAAGCAGGTTTCTTGCGACGCCGGCCAGACCTGGAACGACGTCGGCTATGACGACAACGTGGCCGCCGGCTGCACGGGCTGGTTCGACTCGAACGATCCTTCGGTGGGTCAGGAGATCAAGTTCCGCTACAGGGCGCGCAACAACGGCGCCGACCTGACCAACTGCGTGCTCACCGACTCCAACGGCGTCGTGATCGGCGCTCCGGTGAACGTCGGCGACCTGCCCGCCGGCTTCGACGACTTCGTCTACACGACCGATCTTCTCGAGTGCAACAGCGCCTTGCTCGCCGGTGAGCCTGATACCGCGACCCTGCTCTGCGACGCCGCCAACGGTCAGGTCTCGGATACCGACGAGGCGACGGTTGACGGCTGCGAGGAGCCCGGTCTGATGGTGACCAAGGAGTGCTCCGCGGACGTCGATCCGGCGACCGGACTGTTCCTCTATACGGTCACGGCCACCAATCCCGACAACGCCAACGGCGCGACTCTGGCGAACTGCGTGATCAGCGATCCGGGCACGAGCTGCAACGGCGAGACAATCGCGACCTCCCTGGCTCCTGGCCAGAGCGAGAGCATGGACTGCCTGAGCGAGTTCTACCTGAACGCGGCGACGGTCACCTGCGACATCGTGGGTGCCACCAACCCCGACGGTTCGCCGAAGACGTTGTCCGACGAGGACGATGCCGAGTGCGACGTGGACATCGAGGTCGACAAGCAGATCTCTTGCGACGGCGGCACGACCTGGCAGGACATCGGTTCCGACCCGAACGTGGTCGAGAGCTGCACCGGCTGGGACGGCGTCGCCGAGGTCAAGGTGCGCTACTTCGCGGAGGAGACCGGTTATCTGGTCAACTGCGTCCTGACCGACAGCAATCCTTCAATCCTCTCCGGCCCGGTCACGGTCGCCGATCCCAACGGCATGATCTTCATGACCGATCTGATCGAGTGCAGCGAGGAGCTGGATCTGGCCGAGCCCAACACGGCGACGCTGACCTGCGAGTGCCTCGAGGGGCCCAACGCCTCGACCGAGGTATCGGATTCCGACTCGGCCAACATCGAGTGCCAGGTTCCCGATCTCGAGGTCGCCAAGACCTGTGAGGCGGGTAGCACGGAGTGCGTGCCGATGAGCGCGGACGACGACTTCGGCGCGACCTGCGACGACGAAGCCGACAGTGACTCCGACAGCGACTCCGACCACGACTGGAACGGTGATTCCGACGGCGACAGCGATTCCAGCGCCGACAGCGACTCCGATAGCGACAGCGACCACGACTGGAACGGTGACTCGGATGGGGACTCCGACTCCAATAGCGGTGACTCCGACTCGAACTGCGTGCCGGAGCCCGGTACCTACCACGGCGGCGACGGCATGTGGCTGGGTCCCTGGGTCGAGAACGATCCGACCGGTGGCGACCAGGATCCGACCTCGGGTCAGGTGCAGATCGTGGATGGCGCTCTGCGCCTCGACGACGAGCCCGACAGCGGTCAGGAACCGAGCGCGCAGCGCAGCATCAACCTCGCCGGCAAGCTCGCGGCCTTCTTGAGCTTCGAGTGGCACGCCGGTTGGTACGTCGATCCCGACGACGCCTTCGCGATCGAGCTGTCCACCGACGGCATCAACTTCACGGTGGTCAGGACCATCTCTCAGATCTCCGGCATGAAGAGCGGCGAAGAGATCATCGACATCACCGACTTCATCTCCGACTTCACCACCGTGCGCTTCCGCGTCGCCAACAACTACGGCGCCTGGGAGGAGTTCTTCTTCGTCGACAGGATCCGGATCGACGGCCTCTGCGAGGTGTGCGAGCCGGTCGAGGAGTGCGGCTGCGAGGGTAAGGTGAGCGAGCTGACGCTGCTCTACACCGGCGACGTCGTGGGTGCGTTCATCGAAGTCGAGCAGAAGAAGGACGGTCAGATTGTCTTTGCCGGTACCGTCGAGCCCAACACCGAGTTCTCCTTCGTGGGCATGGACGACAAGGGCAGCCTCACGACCGAGATCAAGATCTACGTCGACGGCCAACTCAGCACGGCCATTCACACCAGCTGCTCGCAGCCGATCGGACCTGGGCTCCAGTTCGGAGATTTCCTGGTGATCGACGGCAGCAGCGTGCGCGAGGACGGTCCTTTGTGTCCGTTCGGGATCGACGACGACGCCGATTCGGACAGCGATTCCGACTTCGACTCGGATGGCGACTCGGATGGCGACAGCGATTCGAGTAGCGACAGCGACTCGGACAGCGACTCCGACCACGACTGGAACGGAGATTCCGACGGCGATAGCGATTCGGGACATCCCAGTAGTTCCAGTAGTAGATACAGCAGAGGCTACGGTGCCGACAGCGATTCCGATAGCGATTCGGATCACGACGAGAACGGCGATTCGGACGGCGATAGCGACTCCAGTGCGGATAGCGACTCCGACAGCGACTCAGACCACGACAGCGACGGCGACTCCGACGGCGACAGCGACTCGGACAGGCCCAAGTTCTGCCCGATCGGTACCAAGAGCAACGACGTCGACTCAGATAGTGATTCCGACCATGACTGGAACGGCGATTCCGATGGCGACAGCGATTCGTCTTCCGACAGCGATTCCGATAGCGATTCCGACTTCGATAGCGACGGCGACTCAGACGGCGACAGCGACACGGATGAAGATTCCGACAGCGACTGCATCGAGATCTGCCAGCCCGGCCCTGCACCGGCGCCCAGCGGCGACGCCGCGGTGACGATCACCGTCACCAACCCGTTCCACCCACGTGGTGCGACGCTGGTCAACTGCGTAGTCGATGACTTGCTGCCCGAGTTCGACGGTTGCGACGACGTCATTCCGTCGCTGGCTCCCGGCGAGAGCGCCACGATCGAGTGCACGACGAGCGATCTCAGCGGCACTATCATCAACGAGGTCACGGTCACTTGCGACATCGCCGGCTCCTTCGATCCCGCGACGGGAGGTCCCAAGACCATCGAAGAGGGTGACGTGGCCGAGTGCACGATCGAGGACGTCTGTGAGGTCGACATCGACAAGGAGGTCTCCTGCGACGGCGGCCTGAGCTGGTCGGAGCACTGCCTGGGCTGGGATGGGGAAGAGGTTCAGGTGCGCTATATCGTGTCGAACCCGACCGGAACCGTGAGCGGTGAGACTCTCAACAACTGCTTCATCGTGGACTCCAATGGCGAGGTCCTTTCCGGCCAGCTCAACCTGGCTCCGATCGGACCCGGTCAGTCGGAGATCCGCGTCGACACCGGCAACATCTGTAGCGACAGCCTGGATGACGCCGAGCCCGATATTGCTACCGTCGTGTGCGAGTGCGCCAACAGCGGCGACACGCGGTCCGACGAGGATCCGGCCAGTTTCGAATGTCAGCAGCCCGGCCTGACGGTGGCGAAGGTGTGCGAGCCCGACATCGACCCGGCGACCGGACAGTTCATCTACACGGTCACGGCGGCGAATCCCGCCAACCCCCGTGGGGCTGACCTGGCCAACTGTGTGGTCAGCGATCCGACAGCTTCGTGTGACGGGACATTCCTCGGCTCGCTGGTCCCGGGCGCCAGTCAAAGCACCCAGTGCTTGACTTTCGATGACCAAAACACGGCGACGGTGACCTGCGAGGTGGTCGGTTCGGTGGATCCGCAGACCGGTGGCCCCAAGTACATCGCGAGCGAAGGCGCTGCAGTGTGCGCCGGGGAGTGCGAGATCGAGGTGGAGAAGACCTGCGAGGTCATACGACAGTGCGACGACAACGGCGACAGCGACGGCGACAGCGATTCGGACACCGACAGCGACTCCGACAGCGACTCCGATCACGATTGGAACGGCGATTCGGACGGCGACAGCGATTCGGACACCGACAGCGACTCCGACAGCGACTCCGATATCGGCCCGCCGTGCGACGATGACGGTGATAGCGATTCGGACACCGACAGCGACTCCGACAGCGACTCCGATCACGACTGGAACGGCGACTCCGACGGCGACAGCGATTCGGACACCGACAGCGACTCCGACAGCGATTCCGACTACGGTGGGAGTCCTCCTCCCGATCCGGTGCCGAGCGACCTCTGCGAGGCGAGTCTCAACGAAGAGCTCTGCACCAAGCGCCCCTCGGTCCTGAGCCTGCGCTTGACGGGTGAAGACTGCCTGGCGACCAGCCACACGCAGGACTCCGGCAAGTGGGATTGCACCGACTTCATGGCCATCGATCCAACCCTCCCGGTCACGGTCTACGCGGCCAAGGATGGCACCGTCTACCTCAACATGGTCGCGGCTGACATCGGCGACGTCATCGATCTCGCAGCTGCGGCGGTCGGCGACAACGACCTCGAAAGCGAAGTGACGATCGAGATCTACCAGAGCGGTCTGGCGCAACGGGTCCGGTTCCACACTTCCTGCTCGCAGGATCTACGGACCGGAGACCATTTCGGCGGTTTGCAGGTGTGGTCCTTCCAGAACTCCGAGCAGGGTCTGGTGACCTACGGTGCCGAGGTCAAGTATCGCTACAAGATCACCAACGTCGGCACGAGCGAGATCTTCGACATCGACGTCGAGGACGTGCCCGAGCCCGGCGATCCGTTCACGGTTCCCGGCAGTCCGATCGATTCGCTCGCACCCGACGAGATGGTGACGCTCAGTGCAACCCGGTTCCTGGCGGAGACCACAGCCAACGAGGTCTTTGTCACCGGACACTCGGGGAGCGCGGGTGGACCGAGCTGCGAAGCCACGGACATGGCCGCGGTCGTGTTCATGGATCCGCCGCCGAGTCAGGACGACTGTTCGGACGGCAAGCCCAGGCTCCTGGTGTTCGAGTACACCGGCGAGGGCTGCGATGCGACCGACAACGATCAGGAGGGGAGCGACGAGTGCGATGGCGATCCCAACGGCGCCCAGCCGGTCAAGGTCGTCGTCACCAAGGATGAAGACGATGTAACGGTGGATCCGAGCGACGAATCGATCACGGTCGGGTCGCTGGTTACCTTCGAGGCGACCGGCAACCGGCTCAAGAGCAATCTTGTGTTCGACATCCGGCAGGGCTCGAGCACGGTGCAGGATCTCAAGGTCCACACCTCGTGCTCGAAGCCGCTCAACGTCGGCGACCAGTTCGGCAGCATGATCTTGCGCGCCTTCGAGGCCGAGAACTAGGGGCAGGGCAGAGCGCGAGCGAAATCGACATGGAAGCCTGTCCTCCCGGTTTGACAGGGATTTATTGGTGTTCTAGAGTCCCTGGAAAGAAATGTCTTATTTGGTGAACGGCTTTTCGGCTCAACAGGAGGGCTGAGGTGATGTTCGGAATGTCTGAAAAAGCGGCCTGGAACTCGGTTTCTCGATCGATCTTCGTGGCTGCGTTCTCCATGACACTAGTCGTGGCTTCCGCTGTTCCCGCGGCCGAGCTCACGAGAGTGCAGATTAACGAGTGCAACTCGAGTATCACGATCGTCCAGGCGCCCCTGTCGCCGACGCAGGGCCAGACGGTGAACGTAACGATGACAATCAGGAGCACCGACGCCCGGGACAATGCCAACAACGCAATCCCTCAGGTTTTCGACAAGGCGACCTATCGAGGCGACTGCCAGACACCTCCTGGTATTCCGTGCGCTCCCAACAGTCCGGCCAATGTCTCGTTCTTGGGCAACGTCGGCGGCACATGTCCGGGAATCAACTGGATCGACATGGGGAACGGCGTCGTGGAATTCGATTTCGTACCCGACCTGTCTCTCCTGGTGACCGTAAATCCCGGTCCCGTTGTCGTTCCAGCGTCGTGCACCGTCTCCTTCGACGTCAACTACGCGGCCGCTGCGACCTATGCCATTCAGGGCAACACCAGCGGTGTCTGCCAGAACCCGGTCGGAAACGTGAACTCGGACACGACCGTGACGACAGCCCTGACAGTGTTGCCGATCGTGCCGACCATGGGCGAGTTCGGACTGATCGCCCTGGCCCTAGTGCTACTCGGTGGCTCGTGGGCGATTCTGCGCCGACGGCACGCGGCGACCGCGCCCTAACCGTCGCGCCAGGCAATCGGACGGCCTCTAAGAGCGCAGGGCGAGAAAGCCTGGTCCAGCCCAGCGGAGTTGTGCAGGCGACTTAGCGCAGGGTCGAGAGGCCGAGCGCAAGACGCAGGGCGTCGCTGCGAGCTTTGCTACTCGGGGCTCTGGAGCGGATCAAGGACGACAGTCAACTCGCCATTCGACTCGACTGCGAAGCCGCTGTAGAAGATGACCGCTTGGCCGGCGCGCAGCGTCGCGTCCGCGTTGGCCATGACGTTGACGGTCGGTCCGACCGAGATCGAGTTGCATGCCTCGGCCAGGTAACCGGTGGAGACAATGTCTTCGCCGGTGATATTGAGATGGACTTCCTTGGGAGGAGCGCAGGCCGCGAGGAGGTCGATATCGTCACTGGCATCGACGAGCTGGAGGCCGTCGCCGGCCTGAGCGGTGTTGAGGACATCGAGAACCGGCGTCACGCCGCTGTCCACGGAGTAGGTGACGACGATCTGTTCGGAAGCGCCGGGATTGAGCGTCGGGAAGATGCAGTCGACGAACTGGCCCGGTGACGAACACTCCGCTCCCGGCGAGACGCCGGTGACCGTCAGCCGGCTGTTCACCGAATCAGTGACCCGGACGGAGGTGGCCGGCGCACCGCCGTTGTTGGTGACGGTCAGCGTGAAGGTGTGACCCGACGTGCCAATTGAAACGCTGTCGCCGGCAAACGTGTTGGTCAGGCTCAGGATGGGGCCGCCGTTCTGAAGAGCCCAGAGCTCGCGGCCGATCTGCCCGTCGTCGGCGGCGAACAGCAGAAGGCTCGGGGTGGGCGTCGGCTCGCTTGGGCTAGAGCCGACAGGACCGAGCAGGAGATCGTCCACCAGGCTCGTCCCGGCGACAGTGCCGTCGCTCGTCCATAGCTCATTGCCGGAAAGGCCGTCGTCGGCCACGAAGTAGAGCATGTCGTCGACGCTCTTCAGCTGAGAGGGTGACGAGTCGGCCGCGCCGGTGTTGATGTCGTGCACCAGAAAGGTGCCGGCGCCGGTTCCGTCACTGCGCCAGAGCTCGCGCCCCACCAGACCATCGTCGGCGCAGAGGAAAAGGACGCTATTCACCGCGGTGAGCTGGGAAGCTCCGGAGGAGGCCGATCCTGGGAAGATGTCCTTGACTCGCACTGTTCCGGCGAACGTGCCATCGCTCTTCCAGAGCTCCAGTCCGGTGGAGCCGTCGTTCGCCACGAAGTACAAGCTGCTGCCGAGAGCGGTCAAATGGTCGGGATTCGAGCTGGCGAAGCCGGGATTGATATTTCTCACCAAAGCCGTCCCGCCGGAGGTGCCGTTGCTCTTCCAGAGCTCGTACCCGCTACTCGAGTAGGCGATGAAGAACAAGGTGCTGCCCACGGCCTTGAGCCGGCTCGGGCTGGAGGATTGCCCACCCGGGTTGATGTCTTTGACCACGACGGTGCCCGGCGCCGTGCCATCGCTCTTCCAGAGCTCTCGCCCGAGGGCACCGAGCGCCGAAAAGTAGACGGTAGAGCCCACGGCGGCAAGAGAAGAGGGTGTGCTGTGCGCGCCACCGTCGGCGATGTCCTTGACCAGCTGGGTGCCGCCCGCCGTGCCGTCGCTCTTCCACAACTCGAGGCCGAGCGCTGGGTCGAAAGCCCTGAAGAAGAGCTGGTTCCCGGCGGCCACAAGCTGGTCGACACCCGAGGAACCACTCCCCGGCTCTATGTCCTTGACCAGCTGGGTGCCGCCAACCGTGCCGTCGCTCATCCATAGCTCGTGGCCGGCACTCCCGTTGTCGGCGGCGAAGAAGATTCGCTCGCCGGCGGGGACGGTGGCGATCGTCAACTCGTAGGGCGCCGCGCTGCAAGCTCCAGGGCAGATGTCCTTGACTAGCATCGTGCCCCCGGTGGAGCCGTCGCTCTTCCAAAGCTCCACTCCGTTGACGCCGTTGTCGGCGGCAAAGTAGGTCACAACGCCCATGGTGACGAGTTCGGTCGGCGCCGAGGCTCCGGTGCCGTTGATGTCTTTGACGACGAACGGCGCTCCGGCGGCCGCGAGGGGCGAACAGACGAGGAGAGGCACGAGCGCGCCGAGCGTCCAGCGACCACAGAAGTTGCCCGAGGGTTTGCTCAGTTTCGCCATTTCACACTATTACCGAGGGGTGTCGCTCGACCCACCGGAAGGGCTGTTCGACTTCCCTGGGATCATTGTTGCTGGCGGAGCATGGTGATGTCTGTTATTTCTGCCACAGAGCCAGTGGGTAGCAGCCCTTTTTCGAGAGGGACGAACTGTCGGCCGGGAGGTTGGAGCCGGCTCGGGATTCTCTATTCTCGATCGCTATTTAGGCTCTAAGGGGTCCAGGAGGTCCCTCCTGGACAAGCTTCAGCCTACGAAAGGCATGTCGGTCTAGGAGCGATCTCTGGCGTTATCCTCTCGAACTCTGGTCCGCCGGACCCGGGCGACCAAGAAACCGGAAAAGCCCGCTCGACTCAGCTAGGATGAAGAATGCGTATTTGGTGCGAAAGGGGGGACTCGAACCCCCACGGTATTGCTACCACAAGGTCCTGAACCTTGCGCGTCTACCAATTCCGCCACTTTCGCAGCCGAGGGTGATCATAGGCAGAGGTCCACAGGGTGTCAATCGTTAACTCAAGTGCAGCCTCTGAAGGCCGGCGCGCCGGAGACGAGGGCCGAGCTCGAGCCGAGCTCAGCCAGCTGCTCGACGCTGCCGGACGTCGAGGTCTGGCGGCGGCCGATCTCGAGAGCTGGGCGGCCGAGCGGGGCGTCGCCGACCTGCTCGAGCGGTTGATCGACGACCTGGTCGGGGAAGCGGTGATCGCCCGTTGGAATCGCCGCTGGCTGGCGGTGCGCCACACCGACTGGACCGCAGGGCGAGTCCGGGCGCAGTCCCGTGGAGGAGCTCTTCTTTTGACCGGCCTGGGCGGAGAGGCCGGTTACTTTCTTCCGGCGCGCGGTCTCAAGGGAGCACGGGACGGGGATCTGGTTCTGGTGAAGCCGCTTCGCGGGCGGGGCCGCGGGCGGAACGATCGGAGAAGCGGCGGCCGTCAGCGGTTGCCCGAGGCGAGCGTGCTGCAAGTCCTTTCCAGGGGATCCACGGAGCTGGTCGGTTTCATCGACGAGAACAGTCCGAAAGAATTGGTTCCGTTCGATTCCAGGAGTCGGCTCGCGGTTTTGTTGCCAGACGGAGCGGATCGACTCAAGGGTCGCTTTGTGGCGGCTCGCCTCGACCCGGAGGTCCAGGGCGGCACCGGTAGGGTGCCCGTGATTGCTCTGCAAGATCTCGGTGCGCTCGAGGATGCCGGCACCGACGTAAAGGTCATTCTGAGGCACTTCGGGATTCCCGAAGCGATTTCCGAAGCGAGCCTGCGGGAGGCCGCCAGCCGGCCGACGGAGCCTCGACCAGAAGACCTGGCGGACCGCCGGGACCTGCGCGGGGAGCTCACCATCACGATCGACGGCGCCTCCGCCCGGGATTTCGACGACGCGATCACGATCTCCCGCCGGGGCGATCGCTTTTCGCTGGGAGTGCACATCGCCGACGTCGCCCACTACGTCACCGAGGGGAGTGCTCTCGATCTCGAGGCCTACGAGCGGGGGACCAGCGTCTACTTTCCGGATCGCGCGATCCCGATGCTTCCCGAGAAGCTCTCCAATGGATTGTGCTCCCTCAGACCGGACGTTGATCGGCTGACCTTGACCGCGTTTCTGGAGTTCTCTGCCACCGGCGAGCTCCTGAAACGCGTCTTCGCCGAGACCGTCATCCGCAGCGATCGGCGATTCACCTACGACGAGGTTCGAGACATTCTGGAGGACGAGCGAGGAGCTCGGGCGCTCGCGGACGCTCCTGACCTTTTGGATCTTCTGCGTACCGGCGAAAGCCTGATGCGCTTGCTTCTGGCTCGGCGCGTAGAGCGCGGTTCGATAGATTTCGACCTGCCCGAAGGAGACGTGATCCTGGACACCGACGGCGTCACCATCGGAGTCAAGCCGGGAGAGCGCCACGTCGCCCACCGGATGATCGAGGAGTTCATGATTGCGGCCAACGAGGCCGTGGCGGCTGAGCTGGTCGGCGCCGAAGCGGCGGCGCTCTACCGCGTCCATACCGAGCCCGATCGCTCGCGCTTCGAAGAGCTGAAGAGCTTTCTCGAGCCGCTGGGAATCCCGCTCGAACTCGGGCCCGAGAAGCTGCACCCAAGCCACCTGCAGGAGGTCCTTAGGCGGGTGGAGGGACACGTCGAGGAGCCGTTTGTGGCGACCTTGATTCTACGGGCGATGAAGCGGGCGCTCTACGATCCCGAGTGCCTGGGACACTACGCGTTGGCCAGCCGCAGCTACACTCACTTCACGTCACCGATTCGACGCTACCCGGATCTGGTGGTGCACCGAGCGCTCAAGCGGCTGCTCTCCGGCTCACCACCGGAAATGGCCGAGGAGGCGATCCGGCACGCCCGACTCGAGCCGATTGCCGAGCATACGAGCGCCACGGAGCGACGCGCGGAGCGCGCCGAGCGGACGCTTCTGCAGTGGAAGCTGGTCCGCCTGCTGGCGCCCAGGGAGGGAGAGATCTTCCCGGGCCGGGTGACCGGCGTGCAGCCGTTCGGGCTGTTCATCCAGCTCGAGAACTTCTACGTTGACGGCCTGTTGCCGATCGCCTCCCTGACCGACGACTACTACACCTTCGAGGCCGAGAAGCACCGCCTGGTGGGCCGGTCCGGCCGCGTGTTTCGCCTTGCCGATCGCCTGGACGTCAGGCTCACGAAGGCCGATCCCCTCCGCCGCATGCTGACCCTCGGCCCCGCCTCCTGAGTCGCCCACCGGCCCGCCGCGCGACTCTGCAAGGCATGGAACCGATCTCACCGGGCGCGAGTCTCATCTGTTGGTAGACTTTGAAAATGAGAGCAACATCCGGCATCGCTACGGCTCTGGCCTGGACCTCGCTTGTCGTGGCCTTCTGCTCGTGCTCTCCTTCGACCGACGATACGGCCGAAGCGAAGGAAGAGATCCAGGCGTTTCTGGAGGGATTTCTGCCGGCACTCGGCCAGGCCTACGCGCAGCGGGACGCCTACCTTGTGGAGCCGTACGTCGCGCAGAAGGAGATCGCGAGGATCGGCAAGCGGCTGGACGAGCTTTCCGCGCTCGGCCAGGTCTACGAGCCGACGGTGCGGACGATCACGATCGAGGACGTCAACATCTGGGGCAACTCGAATGCCTACGTCACGACACTCGAGATCTGGGACGTACGCCGGCTCGCGGCAGGCTCTGATCAGGTGCTGACCGAAGCTCTCGAGCAGCCCAATCGAGTCAAGTATCAGCTCAAGCGGGATGCCGACGGCTGGCGGGCCCTCTACCGCACGATCGTCGATTAGAGCTCAGATGCCAGTTCGAGCCACGGTCGCGATCGTTGGCCGTCCCAATGTCGGCAAGTCGACCTTGTTCAATCGTCTGGTCGGGCGCCGCCAGGCGATCGTGCATGATCTGCCGGGAGTCACCCGGGATCGCGTGACCGCTCGGACCGAACTCGGCGAGCGACCGGTCCACCTGATCGACACCGGTGGCCTCCAGATGGGCGATGACGCGCTGGGCCTCAATCAGCAGGTCTTCCTGGCCGTCGAAGAGAGCGACCTGCTCCTTCTGGTCGTTGACGGCAAAGATGGATTGATCGCCGCGGACCGGGAGGTCTGGCAAGCGCTCCGACGCTACGGCAAGCCGACCGTGCTGGTTGTCAACAAGGGCGACGTCAAGGCAGCGGTGGCCAACGAATCCGAGTTCTTCGAGCTCGGCGTGTCGCCGCAGATCCTGCTCTCAGCCGAGCACGGCCTGGGCATGCCCGATCTCCACGAGGCCGCGGCGGACCTGCTGCCTCCGGCGGTCGAGGTCGAAGACGAGCCCGAGATACCCTCGCTCGCGATCGTGGGCCGTCCCAACGTCGGAAAGTCGTCGCTCCTGAACCGCTTCGTGGGCGCCGACCGCGCCCTGGTCTCCCCGGTTGCCGGCACCACCCGCGATCCGGTGGATTCGATTCTGACAGTGGGGGAGGCCACCTACCGGCTGATCGACACCGCCGGGATTCGGCGGCGGAGCCAGGTCTCGGGCGAAGCGGAAGAGTTGGCGGTGATGATGGCGCGGCGCCAGCTCGAGCGGGCGGAACTGGCGCTGCTGGTAGTCGACGCCGCGGCCGGACTCACGACCGGCGATCTCGCGATTGCGGGAGCGGCCTGGGACATGGGCCGGGCACTGGTCGTCCTCATCAACAAGTGGGATCTCATCGACGAGGAGACCCGCCGGCAGCTCGAGGACTCCTGGCCGAGGCTGGCTGAGCTGGCGTTCGAGCCCGAGCGCGTCAATCTCTCGGCGGAGACCGGGAGGGGCGTCGACAAGGTGTTTCCGGCGGTGGCGCGAGCGCTCGCGGCGTACCGCGCCGAACTGACCACAGCCGAGGTCAACCGGATCTTTCAGGCGGCCGTTTCCAGGCACCAGGCGCCGGCGGAGAGGGGAAAACCCTGGAATCTGCTCTATGCCACGCAGGTCAAGAAAGGGCCCCCCACGTTTGTTCTCTTTGCCAACCGATCCCTGCCCCGCAGCAACCCCTACCGGCGCTATCTGGAGAACTATCTGCGCCGGGAGGTCGGGTTGAGCGGCGTGCCGATCCGTCTCAAGATCAAGGTCCGATCGCGACGGGGAAGAAAACCTGAGGTAGCACTTTAAGGTTGCGAAATGCGGGCTTGACCGTTTATACTTCAAGTCAATTCTCTGAGGTTGTACTTGAGAACCGCATCCCCGGGCAATGGCTTCTAGGAAACAAGCGCACGACGACCTGCGGACCGGGGTCACACGCGCGGATCTTACCGACGCGGTTTATCGGCGCCACGGTGGCCTCACCAAGAGCGAAGCCGCGGAGGTCGTCAACAAGATCTTCGACACCATGAAGACCAACCTGCTCGAGGGCAGGCCGGTGAAGATCCAGAACTTCGGCGTTTTCGAGATCGCCGCGCGCAAAGGGCGGGCCGGGGTCAATCCGGTCACCGGGCGCCGGATCTTCATTCCGGCCCATCGCAGCCTACAGTTTCGTCCGGCGCCGCGTCTCAAGGACGCCGTGCAGGAGCCCGACGGCGGCCACTAGGCCCCGGCTCCCTGATCGCGCGCCGTGGCCAAGAAGCTCTACTACAAGATCGGTGAGGCGTGTAAGCGGCTGGATATCCAGCCGTACGTCCTGCGCTACTGGGAGACCGAGTTTCCGGTCTTGGCCCCGAGCAAGAGCACCTCGGGGCAGCGCGTCTACAGCGAGCAGGATCTGCGCGTGATCCAGCGGATCAAGGAGCTTCTTTACGAGGAGGGCTACACGATCGCCGGAGCCAAGAAGAAGCTCGAGAAAGAGGATCCTTCCAGCCTGGGGGAGGTGCGGGCGGCGAAGAAGAAGCCGGCTCCGGAGCCTGCGCCCGCCGAGGCGGCCGAGAGCGACGATGCGGCGCCAGTCGAACCGGGGGCCTCCGAGCGGAGACCGAAAGCCAAGGCCGGCGCGAAAGCCAAACCCGCAGCTAGGCCCAAGAGCAAGCCGAAGACCAGGAAGACTGCCGCTCAGCCCACATCGAGCGCCTCCGAAGCCAGGCTCCGCAGGGGAATTCGCGACGCGCTCAAGGAAGCCCAGGCGATTCTCGACATCCTCGACACCGGCTAAGACACACGCTAAAGTAACCGCCGGTCGGGACGTGGCGCAGCCTGGTAGCGTACCTGAATGGGGTTCAGGGGGTCGCGAGTTCAAATCTCGCCGTCCCGACCAGTAAACCGCTCGCTTGTTACCGGCGTAGCGGTCGACCACCGTGTCGACCGTCTCCTCTGAGTGTAGCGGTCGACGTCTCTGTCGACCGAATCTGATGTTCAATGGTCGATAGTGGCCCGCCGGCCCCTCGTCTCGCTCGGCGGACCGCGCTCGTACGAGGCACGCGGCCGGCCTTTCAGCCTCGGATCGGGGACCTGCGCTGAACGGATGCGCTTAGTAGCGGTCCACTTGGCCCGAGGGGCTTGCGGGTTCGAAGATGCAGGAGCGCGAGATTGGACTCGCTCAGGGGGCATGGCGGTGTGGGTTGCGCGTCGATACTGGGCCCGAGCCCATTCTGAGTGTAGCGGTCGACGTCTCTGTCGACCGAATCTGATGTTCAATGGCCGATAGTGGGCCGCCGAGCTATTCCTAGAGTAGTGTCGACCGTCCTCCGAGGCTTCGGCGGCGAGCGTCCCCCGCGGACCCGGCCAACCGCGGACTCCCGAACGGGATCTTCAGCGAATAGACGGTTCCTTCGAGCCGGCTTTCGAGGGCGTAGCCGCAGCCGTGAAAGACCTGCAGCATCCGTTTGTTGTCGGCGAGCACGTCGGCGGTGAATCCGGCGATGCCCCGGGACTGCGCGACTTCGGCCAGGGCCGCCATCAGCTGCGTCCCGATTCCGCGTGCCTGCCAGTCGTCGCGCACGAGGAAGGCGGCCTCGGCGAAGTTGCTGCGAGGATCCTTCAGATAGTGCGCGATCGCGATCATCTCGGCGTCCTCTTCGACCGAGCTGGTGAGGACGACCAGGGCCATGTCGGCCTCGTAGTCGATGCGCAGGAACTCCTGGAGCTTCTGGTGCGGCATGGCCTTGATCATCTGAAAGAACCGATACTGCACCGACTCCGGGGAGAGCTGGTAAAAGAGATCTCGCAGTAGCGCCTCGTCGGTCATCTTGAGCGGACGCAGGAACAGGCGGACCGAGTCCTTGGACTCGATCCGGCGCTCCAACTCGTCGGGATAGGTCGAAGGCCGGATCGGCAGCTCTATCTGGTCCGCATAGACGAGCTTGCGCTCTTTGGCCTCGGCCATCAGCCAGGGCCGGAACTTGGGATGCGCGACGTTGATCATCGCCACCGCCCGTTCCCGGACGCTCTTGCCGTGAAGGTAGGCGACCCCGTACTCGGTGACCACGTAGTGGACGTCCCCGCGACTGGTCACGACGCCGGCGCCCGGTTTGAGGGTGGGTACGACTCGGGAGATCATCTCTCCCTCGACCGTGGAGGGAAGCGCGATGACCGGCTTGCCGTTCTTGGATCGGGACGCGCCTCGGGTGAAGTCCACCTGACCGCCGATCCCGCTGTAGAACATGGTGCCGAGCGAGTCGGAGCAGACCTGGCCGGTGAGGTCGACTTCGATGGCCGAGTTGATGGAGATCATGTTGTCGTGTTGGGCGATCACGAAGGGGTCGTTGGTGTGCTCGGTGGGGTGAAACTCGACCAGCGGGTTACCGTCGACGAAGTCGTACAGCGCTTTCGATCCCATGACGAAGCTGGTGACGATCTTGCCGGGGTGGAGGGTCTTTCGGGAGTTGTTCACGACCCCGCTCTCGACCAGCGGGATCAGTCCGTCGCTGAACATCTCGGTGTGAACGCCCAGGTCCTTGAAGTCGCCCAGATAGTGGAGGACCGCGTCCGGAATCGTGCCTATACCGAGCTGGAGGGTCGCGCCATCGACCACCAAGTTCGCGATGTGCCGCGCGATTCTCCTTGCGAGCTCGTCCGGCTCCCCCTGAACGGCCTCGAGGACCGGGCGATCGCTGCCGACCATGAGATCGATGGCCTTGGCGTGGATGAAGCAGTCGCCCGAGACCCGGGGCATCTGCTCGTTGACTTCGGCGATCACGAAGCGGGCGGACTCCGCGCCGGCCTTGACGATATCCGTGGACACGCCGTAGCTGCAGTAGCCCCGCTCGTCGGGGGGGCTGACCTCGATCATCGCGACATCGATGACGACGCGGCCCGAGCGAAATAAGCGGGGGATCTCCGAGAGGAACACCGGCGTGTAGTCGGCGCGCCCCTGTTTGACGGCCTCCCGTACATTGGGACCGATGAAGTAGGCGTTGTGGCGGAAGCGGTTTCCCAACCTGGGCTCGGCGTAGGTGGCTACGCCCAGGGTCAGGATGTGGACGATCTCGGTGTCGGTCAGATCTTCCCGCGCCGAGAGGGCCTCCACGAGGGTCTGCGGCTCGCCGGCACCGGAGCCGACGAAGACCCGCTGGCCGGGGCGAACGACCGCCACCGCGCGCTCGGCAGTGGCGATCTTGTCCCGGAATCGCTCTTTCCACTCGGGCTCGCGCATCCCCTCGAGGTTACTAGTTCTGGAGTCCGGTTGGCGACAGGCTCTGGACGCCGACCGGGTCGCCCGACCGGCCGCGGCGCGGTGCCCGGATCGCTCGGGTACTATGTGTCGAGAGTTCCGACTCACAAGCCGGAGGATGGAGACGATGTTCCGATCCGCAAGCTACGATCGACTCGGCCGTTGGGTGGAGAGGTCGCTCAAAGGCTCGACTGTTCTGTGGCTCTGGCTGTCGGCGGTCGTCCTGGCGGCGCCCGGAGCCGCCCAGGACGCAACGCCCCGCGTTCAGCAGAGGGTCTTGCAGCAGCCGCAGCGGCTCGAGGTGTTGCAGGCGAATCCCAGGGCCCTGCCGCCGGCGATCGCCATCGAGTCGATCGAATGCCTGCCGGTGGGCGGCAACGGGGTCGTGACGGCCAAGGTAACCCATGAACCGTTGGCGGCGCGAGTGCGGGTCTATTTCCGCCGCGTAAGCTCGGAGAGCGACCCGCAGCGGGAGGCGTTCTATTTCGTCAACGCGCACTCCTCAGCGGGTAGCGTCTACAAGGCGTTGCTGCCGAGACCGACCGCCGAGTCCGCGGGTTCTTCGTCATCCAGACGGCAGTCCGATCGCGAGCTCGAGCTACGCGTCAGGGCAGAGCGCGAGCGTCTCCGCCAGGCGATGCGGAGCGCCTCGCCGCCGACCGCGGCCCAACGACGAGAGCTCGAGGCTCGCTCGCGGAGGCTGATCGAGGAGCGGCGCGAGTTGGCAGCCGCCGCTTTCCAGGAGCCGGGATTGGAGCCGGTCGAACTGCGAGCGGAGCTGCTGAACGCCGAGGGCCAGGAGATCGCCCGCTCGGATACGATCCGCGTTTCGGTAACCGAGAACTGCCTGGCCGGCCCGCACCCGGTGGACGGCGAGGCCCTCAACATGACCTTGGGTGAGACCGCCCTGTGGCAGGGTGAGGAACCCCCGTTTCACTTCGAATGCACGGGCATCGTCATTCGCGAGTGGCAGGGCAGGCTGTTTCAAGACCCCATCTGCCGCGAGTATTTCGTGCCGTTTCAGCCGCGGGTGCAGCCCTTCTTCATCAAGAGCCAGCCCGTGGGAAGCGCGAAGTATCGCAACGTTACGGTGTTCTTCGGAACCGACCGCAAGCGTAGCGGGAGGCCCGAGGCGAGCGAGTTCTACCTCGGCGGCCGCGGCCCGCTCGAAGTCGGCTCGTGCGAGGTGACCATTCCCGCGAGCCATCAGGTGGGTGAGCTGGAGGGGCCCGGCGTCTTCGAACGGCCCGATCCCGAGAAGCACATCATCCTGCTCACGGTGACGCCAAAGCCCGAGACCGAGTTTGCCGATGAGCTCGCGGCACGCGTCGCCGGCGACGAAGCGCGCGAGGTCCTGGTATTCGTTCACGGCTACAACGTCAGCTTCGCGGATGCCGCTCGGCGCACCGCGCAGATGGCCTCGGATCTCGAATTCGCGGGTGCCCCGGTGATGTACAGCTGGCCGTCGCAGGCGTCACTGGCGGCCTATCCCGTCGACGAGGCGAACGTCCGCTGGACCGTGCCGCACCTGCAGCGATTTCTCGACGTCGTGGTCGAGCGCTCGGGCGCAGCGAAGGTGCACCTGATCGCGCACTCGATGGGCAATCGAGCCGTCACCGAGGCCCTGCTGCGCTATGCGTCCTCCCGGACGGCCGGAGACTCGCCGCAGTTCAATCAGATCGTCCTGGTGGCGCCGGATGTCGACGCGGACGTCTTTCGCGAGGACATCGCGCCCCGTATCCGACCACTCGGCGAGCGGGTCACGCTTTACGCCTCGGCCAACGACAAGGCGTTGAAGGTCTCCAAGGGCGTTCACGGTCACCCGAGGGCCGGGGACCTGAGCTCCGGCATCGTGATCGCCGAGAGCGTCGAGACCATCGACGCCTCGAACGTCGATACCAGCTTGCTCAATGCCATCGGCCTCGGGCACTCCTACTTCGCGGACAAGCCCACCGTGATCGACGACCTGAGGCTTCTTCTGAGCGGGCGCAGTCCGGCGGCCCGCGGCCTGATCAGCAGCTTCGCCGGAGGCCGCGGGTACTGGGAGATCCGTCCCTGATTCCGACGCCCCCTACCAGGTCGGCTCGTAGTCCTCGGACTCGAGGCTCCATTTCGGGCCGGCGACATGGACCCGGCGGGTGGAGCCCGCCGCGTCGACGAGGTCTCGCCCGGCGTGAGTCCAGGACAGAATCGATCCCTTCAGGTTGAATACCTTGTAGCCGGAGGCTTGGAGCCTCTGCGCGTAGAGACCGCTCCGGTGACCGACCGTGCAGTAGGTGACCAGAGTCGTCGAGGCGTAGGCCCCTGGATCTGCCTCGAAGTCGGCGGCCGGCACCGCGCCGGGGATCATCGAAACCTCCTGCTCCGGGGGGTTGCGGACATCGATCAGGGTGATGTCGGTGGTCTCGCGCAGCCGATCGAGCTCTTCGACGGTGAGATCGGCGACCTCCGGAAAGAGGCGCTTGGAGCGAGCGTAGAGCTGCTCGATCTGGACCTTCTTGTCCCTGTCGGACAGGGGTGCCACCGGCAAACGACCTTTACTGCTTGTTGTGGTTGTAGTTGATGGTGACCTGGGTCTCGCCGCTCTGTTCCACGACCAGAACGTTGAGAGTGCGGCCGTTCGAGCTGCCGCCGAGCGCTCCCAGGGCTCCTCCCGGAGTGGTATTCATGGACTTGTTGGTGATCTCGAAACCGCCGGCCTCGAGTTCTTTCTCGAGCCGGTCCATGACCGTCTGAGCGTCATCCGACGTCTTCGAGGTGACCGCGCCCGAGGCGCCCGTGGCGGTCTCGGACCAGTAGGTGCTCTCGGAGTCCGTCGCCCCCGGATAGCTCGGCACCCAGTCAGGGATCTTGCCTTGATCCGCGCCGGCGCCGAATCGGGCCTCGCCATCGGGGCCGGTCATGGTGACGCCGCCGCCCTCGGCAGCGGCCGAGGCGTCCAGCGAGTACTCGCCTTCCGAGGTGGTCATGCTGAACCGTCCCTCGGCCAGGTCCTCGAAGTTGAGGGTGGCCTCTTCGCCGGATCGGCGGTCCCTGATCGTCATCGTGCCGGCCTCGTCATCGGAGGCGACCAGATCGAGGTCGGGGTTCATGCGCACGACCATCTCGGCCGCTACCTTGGCGGGGTTGTCCTGCAGGTCCTCGACCATCTCTTCCCAGGACTCCGCGCCGGTGGCTTCCTGCACCGCTTCCTTGCCCTTCTGGAACACAAAGGCCCCCAGGGCCAGAAAGGCGACCAGGCAGACGACGATCAGGCCGCCGCATCCGATGGCGACCCAGGCCCATGTCGAGAGACCTTTCTTGGCGGCGGGGGCTCCGGGCGGGGGAGGTGGGGTTCCATTCGACACGGCAATCTCCTTTTCGTTGGCTTGTCGGCCGCACAAAGATACAACAGTCCGGCCGGCTCGGGAACAGGTTCTCGGGGCGATCGGCCCTTCGCCCGATTCGCGTTGACCCCCTCCGAGGCGGCCTCTATACTGCCATTCGCGAGCGTCCGGAGCGGGCATTGGAGCTGCGAATCCGAGGGCTCGCCGGTTCCTTGAGAAAACGGATCAGCTGATGAAGCCCAGGCGCAAAGGGCGAGAACTGGCGGCTCAGGCCCTCTACCAGTGCGATCTGGGCACCGCGAGCGCCGAGGAGGCCCTCGAGTTGTTCAGGCCGGCGGAGTACGGCACAACAGACGGAGAGGCCCTCGAGGAGAAGTCGGTGCGCGACGGCGGCGCGGCGAAGTCGTTCGCCTACGCCCAGGAGCTGGTGCGCGGGACGCTGGCGCATCTCGACGAGATCGACGAGCTGATCCGCGGTCAGGCGGAGCACTGGCGTATCGAGCGCATGCCGGCGGTCGACCGCAACATCCTTCGGCTGGCGGTCTACGAGTTTCTCCACGAGGTCGACGTGCCCAAGCTGGTCATCGTGGACGAGGCCATCGAGCTGGCCAAAAAGTTCGGATCCGAGGATTCCGGCCGTTTCGTCAACGGCCTCTTGGACGGACTTCTGAAGAAGCGATCTTTTCCGGGAGTGATGAGCTAGAACGAGAGTCCGATCCATGCCGAGTTACGACCACAAGACCATCGAAGCCAAATGGCAGAGCCGCTGGGAGAAGCGCCGGGCGGTGGAGATCGATCTCTCCAGCTCCCAGAACAAGTACTACATGCTAATGATGTTCCCGTACCCGTCGGGAGACCGGCTGCACGTGGGGCACGGGCGCAACTACATTCTCGGCGACGCCCTGTATCGCTTCCTCCGGATGAGGGGCAAGCGGCCGCTCAACCCCATGGGCTGGGACTCGTTCGGCCTCCCCGCCGAGAACGCGGCCATCGCCCGCTCGGTTCACCCGCGGGACTGGACCCTCAACAACATCTCGGTGATGAAGGAGCAGTTCAAGCGCTGGGGGATTCTCTACGATTGGTCGAAGGAGGTCACCTCCTGTCAGCCGGACTACTACCGCTGGAACCAGTGGCTGTTCCTGCGCATGTACGAAAAGGGCCTGGCCTACAAGAAGCGTGCGCCGGTCAACTGGTGCCCGAGCTGCCAGACGGTTCTGGCCAACGAGCAGGTGGTCGAGGGCCGTTGCGAGCGTTGCCGCACCGAGGTCATCCAGAAAGACCTCGAGCAGTGGTTCTGGAAGATCACCGACTACGCCGACCGTCTGCTGGCGGGCCTCGACGATCTCGATGGTTGGCCGGAGCGGGTCAAGACCATGCAGCGCAACTGGATCGGCCGGTCGGAGGGTGCCGAGCTCGACTTCAGGATTCCCTCGATCGAGGAGACGCTGACCGTCTTCACCACGCGGCCGGACACGGTCCACGGCGCCACCTTCATGGTGCTCGCTCCCGAGCACCCCTGGGTGGAGCGCCTGCTCGGAAACGGCGAGCGCGACCAGGAGATTTTGGCGTGGATCGAACGGGTCCGCAACACACCGAGGCTCGAGCGGGAAGGGGAGGGCGTCGTCAAGGAGGGCCGAGACACCGGCGCCGTGGCTGTCAACCCCGCCACCGGCGAGGAGATTCCGATCTGGCTCGCCAACTACGTCTTGCCGGATTACGGAACCGGCTCGATCATGGCCGTGCCCGCGCACGACGCGCGCGACCTCGCGTTCGCTCGCCAGGAGGGGCTGGCGGTGCGGCTGGTCTACCATCCCGAAGGTGACGAGATCGACGCGGATTCGCTCGAGGAGCCGATTCTCGACCGCGGTGAGATACGCAACGCCGCCCCCTTTGACGGTCTCAGCGCGGGGGCGGAGACCGTCGGCCGTTTCATCGCCTGGGCCGAAGAACAGGGCTTCGGACGGGCCCGGGTCACCTACCGGCTAAGGGACTGGTTGATCTCCAGGCAACGCTACTGGGGTACACCGATTCCGGTCGTCTACTGCGACAAGTGCGGCATTGTCACGGTTCCCGAGGACCAGCTACCGGTCGAGCTGCCCTACGACGTCGAGTTCACCGGCAAGCAGGGCAACCCGCTTTCTCGCTCGCAAGAGTTCGTGACCGCGGCCTGTCCCAACTGTGGCGGTGAGGCGCGCCGCGAGACCGACACGATGGATACCTTCGTGGACAGCTCCTGGTACTTCCTGCGCTACCTGTCGGCGAAGGACGACTCTCAGATGTTCAGCGCGGCGACCGCCGAATCCTGGATGCCGATCGACCAGTACATCGGTGGCATCGAGCACGCGATCCTTCATTTGCTTTACGCGCGCTTCGTCACCCGGGTGCTGCACGATTTCGGCATGGTCGACGTCGAGGAACCGTTCACCAACCTCTTCAACCAGGGAATGATCACCCGCTACGCCGAGGCCAGCGGACGGGTGGAGAAGATGTCGAAGTCACGCGGGAACACGGTCTCGCCCGACCAGCTGATCGAAGACATGGGCGCCGATACCGAGCGCGTCTACACTCTGTTTCTGGGACCTCCCGAGGACGAAGTGGAGTGGAACGACGACGCCGTCTACGGCGCTCATCGGTTCCTGAATCGGATTGTCCGGTTGCAGGAGCGTCTGAGTGAGACGCCACCGACCGGAACCGACGACGACGAGCTCGATCGAACGGTTCACCGAACCGTCGAGCGGGTGACCCGCGACCTCGAGAAGTTCAAGTTCAACACCGCGATCGCGGCTCTGATGGAGCTGATGAATGCGCTGTCCAAGGCGGTCGAAGATCGATCGACTTCACGCCTGGTCTGCGATCAGGCCTTCGACACCCTGCTGAAGCTCCTGCATCCGATGGCACCGCACCTGACCGAGGAATTCTGGGAAAGGCGCGGTCATCCGGATTCGCTTCTCGATGTGGACTGGCCGGACTTCGATCCGGAGAAGCTGGTCTCGGAGACCGTCAACCTCGCGGTACAAGTCGACGGCAGGCTGAGGGACACGATCGTGGTTCCTTCGAAGGCGGACGAGCCCCTGGTGCGCTCCTTGGCTCTGGCAAGCGATAAAGTCAGCCGCAACCTGGACGGCCGGTCGATCTCTCGTATGATCTTCGTTCCCGGCCGGCTGGTCAACTTCGTGACGGGGAAAAGCGCATGAAACCATCTCGACTCTCAGTCCGCGGCTTGCTGAGCCTCGGCGCGATTCTGGCACCGATGCTCCTCCTCGGCTGCGGCTACGCCCTCGTGGGGCGCACCAGCACCCTTCCCGAGGACGTACGTAACATCTATGTCGAGGCGCTGAAAAACACCACTCGGCGATCCCAGCTGGAGCAGGTTCTCGCGCGGGCGATCGCGGACGAGTTCGTGACTCGCCGTCGTTTCGAGGTGGTCAGCAATCGAACCGAAGCACACGGAATCCTGAGCGGAACCGTCAGCCTCTTTACGATTCGACCGGTCGTGTTCGATGCGGCGGGCCGGGCGAGCGAATACGAGATCGTGATCGGAGCTTCGATGACCTTCGCCCGGCCCAACAACGGGCCGGTTCTTTGGAAGCAGGACAACTACAGCTTCCGTGAGCTCTACGAGGCGACCATCTCCGAAGCCGACTTCTTCAGCCGCCAGGATACGGCGATCGAAGAGGTGGCGAAGAAGTTCGCCCAGACCCTGGTCATCGATCTCCTGGAAGGTTTCTAGCCCTCGGGGACATCTGGCGTCGCATACGGAGGTACGACGCTACCTACGGGAAGCAGGTTGATCGTCCAGGTAGTCGGACGCCCCTGCCCGACGTCTTGCCCAGGTCCCGCGCCGGCTCTAGCCGAGCCCGGCGATCGCTTTTTGCAGGCGCGACTTGGTCCGAGCCGCAGCGTTGCGGTGGATGGCGCCTTTCTGTGCGGTCGAGTCGAGGAGCCGCAGGGTCGGCGGAAGCAGGCTCTTGGCCTGCTCGGCGTCGCCAGCCAGGAGCGCGGATCGGAGGTCCTTGACCGCGCTTCTCATGCGGCCCTTGGAGGTCTTGTTTTGCTGACGGCGAGCCGCGGACTGCCGGATTCGCTTTTCGGTCGATTTGTTATTGGCCATGACGTTTCAGTTCTCGATGTTGATGAGCCCCGGGGAGATCCCGGAGGGCTGGCGGAGTGTAGCCGGTCCGATCAGCCGGGGTCAACACCCAGAGAGCGCAGGCGTTGGCGGGCGAGGTTGGCCTCGTCGGATTGCGGGTACTGGCGAACGACATTGCGCAGCTGAACCAAGCCCTGCTCGCGCTGGCCGACCTCGAGGTAGGCGTAGCCCTTCTTCAGGAGCACGCTGGGAGTTTTTTCGCTGTCCGGATAGCTGGTCAGCATCCGGTCGAACTCGATGATCGCCTGGGAGTATTTCTGCTGCGAGAACAGCGACTCGGCCACCCAGTAGTTGGCGTTATCCGCCTGAGGCGATTCCGGGAAGGACTCGAGGTAGCGGCGAAAACCCGAGACGGCGAGGTCGTAACGCCCCGCGAGGTAATCCGAGTAGGCGGAGTCGTACAAATCTCTCGGGTCCTCCGGCGGCTCGATGCTCGGCGCGCTGGGTCGTCGGAGCGAGCCTCCCAGAGCGCTCCGGACCGCTTGGAGCTCCTGATTGGTTGCCGTGATCTGCTGCGACAGCTGCGCGAGTCGGTAGTTGGTGTCGCCAAGGTTGGCCTGGAGCTGCTCGATCTGGGTCGAGAGCTGCTCGAGGCCGACCAGCATCTCGGCCTCCGATTTGAGCAATTGATCGGTCTGCTCCGCGACCTCGTCGCGGAGCGTGGCGACCTCTTCTTTGCTCGAGCTCTGCTGCTGCAGGAGCAGCACCTGCCGCTGGATGTCGGACAGCTGGGCCTGGATGGCCTCGATGTCACTGGTGGAGACGCATCCGCCGGCAACCGCAGCGATCACCAGAACCGAGAGAACCGAGCGGATGCAACCCATCAGACTGGCAACCGACTAGCGGTCGGTTCGGCCGGTGACGACGAAGTGACCGCGGCGGTTCTGCTGCCAGCACGCTTCGTCGTGAGTGGTGCAGAACGGACGCTCTTCGCCGTAGCTGATCGTGCGGATGCTACTTGCTCCGACTCCCAGGGAAAGCAGGTAGTCCTTCGCGGCGTTGGCTCGGCGCTCGCCCAAGGCGAGGTTGTACTCGTTGGTTCCGCGCTCGTCGCAGTGACCCTCGAGCCCAAAAACCAGAGTGGAGTACTCCTTCATGAAGTCCGCGTTCTTGCGCAGGCGCTCCCGGGCGTCCATGCGAAGCTCGTACTTGTCAAAGTCGAAGTAGACGTCGCCCATCAGGCCCATCCTCGTGATCCGCTCCTGGATTGCCATGAGGTCACCGTCGAGAATGGCGGGCGTCTCATCGCCGACCGGACTGGGAGTCGGTGCCGGAGTGACTTCTTCTGCGGGCGCTTCCTCTTTCTCCATCTCCATCATTGGCGCGGGCGGCGGCTCCTTTTTCGGCCCGCAAGCGGCCAGACCAGCGAGCAGCACCAGGGCCGCGGTCCAGACCCATCCTGTCGACATCCGTCGGTTCATCACCATCTCCTTTTGTAATCGAGCTTTAGTCCGGTCTCTTCTTGGCGAGAAGACAGAAATTTCCATTAACCATGGAACTTTAGCAAATACGCATAGGAATCATCAACACTATTTAGATGAAATTCACTGTTTTGGATAGCCCGACCATGAGGGCGCGAAGTTGTTTCCGTATCGTGTCAGCTGGCGTCGCCCTCCGCCGTCGAGGTCCATGGTGAAGATCTGGGTAGTAGTGCCGCTCCTCGAGGTCAGGTTCGCCGCGTAGGCGAGCTTCTTGCCGTCGGGCGAGTAGCTGGGTGATTCGTGGCTGCCGGGCGCCGACTCGGTGAGGTAGCGAGTCTCGAGCGTCACCAGGTCGGTGATCGCGATGTCGAAGTTGTTGTCCTGCCGGCGCGCCGAGTGAGCGAGCTTGGTGCCGTCCGGGCTCCACGCCGCGCCGTCGTTGTAGCGACCGAGCGAAGTAGCCCGGCGCAAATCCGAGCCTTCGGCGCTCATCACGTAGATCTGAGGTGTGCCGGAACGGTTGGATGTGAAGGCGATCTCGCGCCCGGTCGGGCTCCAGGCCGGGTTCGTGTCGATGCCGCGGCTGTTGGTCAGACGGCGCAGGTTGCTGCCGTCCCGATTGCAGACGAAGACCTCGGTGTTGCCGCCGCCCACGGAGCGGGAGAAGGCGATCGCCTTGCCGTCCGGCGAGAACGCAGGTGAGATGTTGAAATCGCCTTCCGTCAGGATCGCGCTCTTTCGGCCCGATCTCAACTCGACCTGGTGGAGACCGGGCGCTCCACCCAGATACGACACATACGCGATGAAGTCCGAGCCCGGACTCCAATCCGGCGACATCGACAGCGTCTCGTGTGCGGTGATCGCCCGCTGGTTGAAGCCGTCGTAGTCCATCAGGTAGATCTCCCGATTGCCGCTCTTGCCGCGGTCCGAGTGAAAGGCGATCGAGGTGAGCGACACGCCGCGGCGGCCGGTGAAGTAAAAGACGATCTCGTCGGCGAAGGTGTGGGCGATCCTGCGGGCGAGCTCGAAGCCGCCTCTATAGCGCTTGCCCAGTACCGAGCTGGCGCTGGCGAGATTGAAGACCCGGCCTTCGAGCACCAGGCGGCCGGGTTCTTCGATGACGTCGGCGTCGAGCAGGAGCTTATTGCCGAGCGATTCGTAAAGCAGGTAGTCGGTCAACGGGTCGCCGGTCAGGTCGAGCACCGCGAGCTGGTCCGGGCCCTGCACGATGAAGACGCCGCTCGCCTCGAGATCTCGGCGCAGGACGTCGACCATCTCTTCGGCCGCGCGGCGGGCCTCGGGTGAGAGCTTCTCGAGGCCGGCCGGGTCCGGGACCGCTAGACGGAGTCGCGATCGCGCGGTGCCGTCGAGCACGATAGAGATCTCGCTCCCTTCGTCTTCGGTCCCGGTTTGTGACGCCACCGGAGCGACGAAGGCGCACACGACGAGCAAAGCCAGAGCGAGTGAACGGCGTATTCGCATCGAGTTGACCTACCGTACCAAGAGGGTTACCCCCAGGGCATCGTGCGGATAGCTCTGGGGTAGAGGAGGAAGGGGTGACGATAGGGTGACGGCGCGCACCGCCGCCGCGTCGAATGCGCGGCTGCCGGACTCTCGCACCACTTCGATGTTGCTCAACCGGCCGTTTCGGGCAATCACGTAGTGGACCACCACCTCGGTGTCGAGCCCGGCCCGGGGGCGTACCCAGTTGCTGCCGAGGATGGCGACCATCTGATCGATGTAGTAGCCGTAGCGGAAGTCGGGATCGTCGAAGCTGGCCTCCGAGGACCCGAACGGCGAGGTGCCGAGCGAGGTGCCGTCGGGACCGCCGCGCCGGCGGCTGTCTTCCGGGTCGGCCGCCGATTCGTCCCCCGGGGTCTCGGCGGTCCGCCGGGAAGGCGGCGCTGGCTTCGATTCGGTCTTGGGCTTCTCGGCTGTCTTGGCCGACGGAGACGGAGTCTTCTCGGTCGGCACCACGACCGGCGCCGGCTTGGGTTGCGGCTGCATTTTTCGTGGTGGCGCCGGCTTCGTGGCCGCGGTCGCGTCGCCGAGCGCCTTCGCCGAGACGATCATCACTCGAACGTACTCACGGTCATGGGCCTGGGAGCGCGCGATGAAGACCGGCGCGAGAGCGATCGCGGCGCCCAGCAGCGCGTGGCCGAGGAGGGCGGTCGCGCCGGCCAGGAAAC
>CALZIK010000049.1 GCA_945787635.1 Thermoanaerobaculia bacterium
CGGAAGGTCTCTTTGGTGACCGCAGTGGGCGCGGACCACCCGGTGTACGTGCCGGGGATGGTGGAGTTGGGGAACACGCTCTCTGCGTCCGAGGTAGCGTCGGGCCCGGTGTCCGACGGGGCGGGGGAGTCGTCTCCCTCCGCCTTCGGATCCTCCGCCTCGGTCGGCTGGCTCGCCTCCTCCCGCGTCACCCGCTTTGCCACCCAGATGTTGTCGCCGCCGCCGCGGTCGGACGTGAACGCCAGCTTCGTCCCGTCCGGCGAATACCGCGGCTGCATGTCCCAGGACACGCCTGAGGTGATCTTCCTGGCCCGTCCACCTTCGATCGGGATCTCGTACAGGTCGCCCAAAAGGTCGAACGCGATCCTCTCGCCGTCCGGTGATACGTCGAGCGACATCCAGGTGCCTTCGTCGACCTGCATAGGAATCTCGCGCGTCGGCCCGGGGGCTGAGTCCACCGACCACTTCTCGTCCTCTTTCTTGGCCTCGGCTTCATCACTCGTACTGTCCCTGCTTGCCCCACTGTGCTCGGAATGGACCGGGGGCTCCTCGACGACGCGAGTGCGGTTCGAAGTTGAAACATGGCGGCCGTGCGAGTGGCCGATGGCTGTCGGAGGAGCCGGATCCGCCTGGGCGGGTTCAAGGCCGACCGGCAGAGCCAAGAGCAGAGTGATCACTAGAAGACGGTTTGGCAGAAGACGGGTCGGATGAGCGCACGCTCGATCGATTCGCGGCATGGAAGCCTCCTCGCAGAGTTGTCTGGGCGAGGGGGATTGTACGCGAGGTGCCGAGCGCCAGGTTTGTCATTTCTTTGGCGTCTATCTCTTCGTAGAGGCGAGTACTTATGCCATAGTTAATTATGGCAGAGCTTATGGTAAAATGATGTCTGACATGCCGCGCGAGAAGATCCGAAAGATCACGGTGCACGTTCCTGCCGACCTCCTGAACCGGGCGCGGGAGTCGAGCGGAAGTGGAATTACCGAAACTGTGCGCGAGGGGCTTCGCCTTGTGGCGGCTCGGCAGGCGTTCGACGATCTGCGCAAGCTCAAGGGCAAGGTGAAGCTCGCGATCGATCTCGAGGCGTTGCGGGTGGATCGGTGATCGCCGTCGATACAAGCACGTTGGTCGCGTACCTCGAAGGCGGTTCTGGTGAAGACGTTGAGGCGCTCGACCAGGCACTGGCGCTCGAGCAGGCGGCGCTGCCTCCGGTCGTCTTGACCGAGATCCTGAGCCTTCCTCGGCTGGATCGCCGGGTGAGCTCTTTGGTCGGCGACCTACCCGGCCTCGAGGTTACCGAGGGCTTCTGGGAGCGATCGGCTCTGACGCGGCGCAAGCTTTTGAGCCGCCGGTTGCGAGCGCGTCTGGCGGACACCTTGATCGCGCAGGTTTGCGTCGATCATGACGTGCCCCTGATCACTCGTGACGCAAACTTTCGTCACTTCGAGCGCCACGCCGGCCTGCGGTTGGTGTAGACCCCGGCGCGACGGTGGCGTGGCCCGCCATCCGGAGCGCGGGTTGCGAACGTACCGATTGGTACGATGGCCTGGGTGTTGAAACTGAAACTCATGGGCCGGATCGCTGCCATGGTCCTGCTCGTGGTCGCAAGTCCGGCACCTGCTGTCAGCGACACGCCGGCGGCCACTCCCGAGCCGGCTTCAGCTTCGACGGCGCTCGACGTCAACCCGCTTGATCTCACGCCCGAGATGCGAGCGTTCGTGGACCAGCGAGTGAGTCGCACACAGGCGCGGTTCGCGCGACTGCAAGGTCTCCAAGAGGCGATCTTCGACGCCGACAACGGTCTCGGGGTCCAATACGGCTCGTCCGAGACTCACACGGCGGCCGGGACCTTCGAGCGGCGCACGGGCAACTGCCTGTCGTTCACCCTTCTGTTCGTCGCGATGGCGCGGCATCTGGATCTCGAGGCGCACTTCATCGAGGTGGACGAGGTCACCGGTTGGAGCCAGCGCGGCGAGGTCGGCCTGAGCCACTGGCACATGTATGCCGAGGTCGAGGTCGACTCCGCGATCGTGCCGGTGGATTTCCTGCCGTGGACGGAGCGCCGTTATCACTCGAGAAAGCGCATCTCCGAGACGCGAGCGGTCGCCCACTTTCACAACAACGTCGGAGTGGACGAGCTGACCCTGGGAAACTGGAAGTCGGCGCTGGCCCACTTCGAGAAGGCCCTCGATCTGGACTCGAGCTTTCACCCGGCGCGAGTCAACATGGCGGTGGCGCTGCGCCGGAGCGGCCGCTCGGCCGAAGGCGAGCGGGCTTTGCTCGAGGTGCTCGACGCCGAGCCCCGCAACGCGGTCGCCGCGGCGAATCTCGCTAGCCTGTACCTGGCCGAAGGGCGCAACGTCGAAGCCGACAAGTGGCTGGCCCGCCGCGAAGCCTTTCTGAACCAGAATCCCTTTCATCATTTCCGCCTCGGCATGCGGGCGCTGCAAGCCGGTGAGCTCGAAGAGGCCAGGCGGCGCTTCAAGCGGGCGATCGGCCGCCAACCGGACGAGGCGGTCTTTTTCGAGCAGCTCGGCGAGGCCCAGCTGCGGCTGGGGGCGAAGCGCAAGGGGCGCTCGAGCCTCAAGAAGGCGCTGCGGCTGACCGACGACCCGGAGCGGCGGCGCCGCATCGAGGCCAGGCTCGAGCAGGCGGGGTAGGGGGAACACCCGGGCGGGGATGCGGAGGGTCGGGCGCGGCGCCCGACCCGATTCGGTCGACAGGGACGTCGACCGCTACATTTCTATCCGTCGACACGGAGGTCGACGGCTACGTTCCTTTCGGTCGACATGGAGGTCGACGGCTACGTTTCTTTCGGTCGACACGGAGGTCGACCGCTATGTTTCTTTCGGTCGACACGGAGATCGACCGCTATTTTTTTTCGGTCGACATGGAGGTCGACCGCTACGAATCGATCGAAATCCGGGTAGCGTCGGGCGTCACTGCCCGACGTCTTTGGCCCTGCTAGAGTTTGCAGGATGTCGCGGCGACGGTTGTGGAGCCTCATCGGGTTGCTCGGAGCCGTTGTCCTGACGGCGTGCTCCGGCGATACTGACAAAGCCCCCGCGGTGACCTCCGAGAGCGCGCTCGAGCGGCCAGGTGCGAGCGGGTCTCACGCTCTTCTGGTTGACGCCACCGAAGCCTGGAACGTCGATTTCAAGCACAGCGCCGGCGCGGGTGGAGCGCTCGCCTTTCCCGAGATGATGGGAGGCGGCGTGGCGGTCTTCGACGCCAACGAGGACGGCAGGCTCGATCTGTACTTCATTTCCGGCGCTCCCGAGGGCGGCGGTGTTTCGAACCGGCTCTACCTGCAGGGCGAGGACGGCCGGTACGCCGACGCCACCGCGGGTTCCGGCCTCGCCGACGATGGCTACGGCACCGGGGTCGCGGTCGGCGACGTCGACAATGACGGGCACGAGGATGTCTTCGTCGCCAACATCGGTCCCGATCGGCTCTACCGCGGTGGTGGCGACGGCACGTTTGAGGACGTCACCACCCGCGCCGGGATCGGAGCGACCGGCACGGCCTCCGACGACTGGTCGTCTTCCGCGGCGTTGTGCGACGTCGATCGAGACGGCTTCCTGGACCTCTATGTCGTCCGCTACGTCGACTGGGATCCGGACGTTCGGTGCACCGACAGCGCCGGTAGGCGTGAGTACTGCGGGCCCGACAGCTTCGAGGACCGAACCGACGTGCTCCTGCGCAATCTCGGCGACGGTTCCTTCCGCGACGTCACCTCCGAGGCGGGCGTCGATGTCGTCACCGGCGCGGGGCTCGGAGTAGTCTGCGAGGACGTCGACGACGACGGCTGGGTGGACATCTACGTCGCCAACGATGGCGACCCGAACCAGCTCTGGATGAACCAGGGAGACGGCACTTTTCTTGACGACGCCCTGATCATGGGCGCAAGCGTCAACGCCGCCGGCCTGCACGAGGCCGGGATGGGAGTCGTCGCGGCCGACTTCGACAACGACGGCGACCTGGATCTTTTTCTGACCCACCTGCGCGACGAGACCAACACCTTCTATCGAAACCTTGGCGGCGGGATCGGATTCGAGGACCAGACGGTGCGGGTGGGGCTCGCCGCGGCGTCGACGCCCTACACGGGCTTCGGCACCGCGCCCATGGACCTCGACCTCGACGGTGATCTCGACATCGTGATCGCCAACGGCCGGGTGCTGCGCGGCGACCCCCTGCCGAGCGACCTTCCCGAGCAATGGAAGCCCTATGCCGAGCCCAACCTGGTCTACGTCAACGACTCGGGCGTCTTTCGGCTGCTCACCGACGAGGTTCGCGACTTCATCGATCGCACAGAGGTCAGTCGAGGCCTGGCCAAGGGCGACCTCGACGGCGACGGCGATCAGGATCTGATCGTGAGCGGCATCGAGAGCCGGGCGCGGCTGTATCGGGGCGAGCCTCCCGGCGGTCACTGGCTCCTGGTGGATACCGTTGATCCTCGTCTCCGCCGGCGCGCCCTCGGCGCCCGGGTGACAGTGGTTGTGGGCACCGAGCGGCAGACGCGGACGGTGCAGAGCGCGATGAGCTACCTCTCGAGCAGCGATCCCCGCGCGCACTTCGGCCTGGGCGGGTCCAGCTCGCCGGTCGATGTCGTCGTCAGGTGGCCGGACGGGTTGGAGGAAACCTGGAGCGAAATTGAGGTGGATCGAGCGGTAGTGCTCCGCAGAGGCGAGGGCTCGTGACCCGTATTTGCAGCTGGCGATCGAGGTCTGGACCCTCCGAGACAGCGTGTTTTCGCTCGACACGGAGGTCGATCGCCACAACGTGGGCTGTCTCGGTCGTGTTGGTTCTCGCGCTCGGTTGCGGAGCGCCAGGCACCGACGAAACCGCCACCGACCCGGCGCCGGCGGTACCTCCCACCGAGGCCGTCCCGCCGACCCCGGACATGCGCCCAGATACCAGGGAGATGGAGCCGCTGGTGGCCGAGCGCCTCGAGGCCGCCGAGGCCGCGGTGCTGGCGAACCCTCGGTCCGCCGAAGCCTGGGGACGCTTCGGCATGGTCCATCACGCCCACGAGCTTTGGGACGAGGCGGCCGAGGCCTACGCCAAGGCCGAACAGCTCGACGCGGCGGACGTGCGCTGGCCCTACTTCCTGGGAGACGTCCTGAGCGTTCTGGGAACGGACCTCGCCGGCGCCGAAGCCGCGTTCCGGCGAGCGATGGCGCTTCAGGCGGATTACCCCCCTGCCCACATGCGCCTCGGCAACGTCCTGGTCGCGGCGAACCGGCCGGAAGAGGCCGCGCGCCAGTTCGAGCGAGCGCTCGCGCTCGAGCCCGGGCTCGCTCAGGCCCGCGTTCCGCTCGCGCAGATCCGGCTCTCGGAGGGAGACCTCGACGCGGCCGAGCGGCATCTGGACTTGGTCCTCGCGGAGGCGCCTCGACACGGGCAGGCCCTGGCCGCGATGGGGCAGGTGTACATGCGGCAGGGCCGCCGCGAGGAGGCTCGCGCAGTGGCGGAGCTGGCACGCAACCCGGCGAGCTACAATCTCTACTCCGATCCGCTGATGGGGCAGGTGGTCAACGAGGGGGCGAGCGCCGTCTTGATCTGGGAGCGAGCCAAGAGCTTCCTGGAGAATGAAAACTACGAGCAGGCCGTGCTGGGCCTTCGGCGAGTGGTGTCGCTCATGCCGACCAACGCGGAGGTTCACTTGCAGCTCGCGGTGGCCTATGGCGGTTTGGCACAGCTCGACCGCGCGCGCTATCACCTCGAGCAGGCGGTCGCCCTCGATCCCGAGGCGGTCGAACCTCGAGTGCGGCTGGCCGGCCTGGCTCTCGACACCGGCGACCCGCGAAGCGCGATACCGCAGCTGCGCAAGGCACTCGAGCTCGAGCCCGGCAATCCCGAGGCTCCCTGGCTGCTCGGCAAGGCGCTGGTCCTGGCGGGACAGCCTGTCGATGCCATGGCGGTCTTCGAGGGTGCGGTTTCTCGGGGCCTCGAGCCGCCGGCTTGGGTCCGCAACCAGTGGGGAAGCGCGCTCGCCCAGTCAGGAAGACCGCAGGAGGCGATGGCCCAGTTTCGAGCCGCCCTTGCCGCTGACCCGAACGACGCGCAAGCGCACTTTTTCGTCGGGCTGGTTCTCGAAGGTCAAGGTCGGGTCGACGACGCGGTCGCGAGCTACTGCCGGTCGATCAAGAGCGACCCGAACCCGCCGAGCGCCACTCGCTTGCAGGTCCTCGGACGGACCTGCGCCTGACAGGCAGACCCGGTTCGGAGAAGCACGACGGGCTCGGATTGCCCTCGGATTTGGCTCGTTTCGACCGGCTAAGCTCCTTTGAGAGTTCAAAAATCCAGATTTTCTTTCTTCAAAAAATTGAAAGCGGTGCTACAATCCCGCTATTCATCTTCTCGGCAAGGTCGATTTCGCTGGTAGAACCTCCGGAATTGGCCTTGCGGGCGTTCCGGCACAGTGCTTGCGCACCGTACACCCCACAGTCATGCGAACACCTATAGAAGGAGGCACAGCTATGCGTAGAGTCTTAGCCGTTTCCGCTGTCGGCCTGATGCTCGTTGCGAGCGTCGCATTCGGCCAGGCCCAGCGCGGGAACATCACGATCACAGTAACCGATTCCGATGGAGGCGCTCTTCCGGGTGCGACCGTCGAGGCGAGCTCGACCCAGAGCTTGACGCGTCGTACAGGAGTCACGGGCGCCGCGGGAGATGCGGACCTCGTCGCTCTCGATCCGGCCACCAACTACGTGGTCACCGCGTCGCTCGACGGCTTCAACAGTGCCCGCGTCGAGGGAGTTGCGGTACGCGCCGGCCAGAACACTCCCATCAACATCATCCTCAGCCTTGCCGAGGTCAGCGAAGAGCTGATCGTGACCGCGGAATCGCCGCTGGTTGACGTCACCAAAACGCAGGCCGGCCAGGACATCACCCTGCAGCTGACGGAATCTCTCCCGACCGCACGCTCCTACCAGAGCTATCTACAGCTGGTTCCGGGCGTCCAGGACACTTTGGGCGACAGCGTCAACCCGGCCTCCCGCTCGGGCGTCAACTATCGTGACGCCGACCGCGAGGGCGGAGACGTCGGTCGTTCGAGCGACAACCTCTACTATTTCGACGGCATCAACACCACCGATCGGACCGATGGCATCGCTGGAGCCGACCTCAACACCGAGATCATCCAGGAGCAGAGCGTCATCACCGGTGCTATCCCCGCCGAGTTCATCGGCGTTCCCGGGCTCGTTTCGAACGTTGTCACCAAGAGCGGCGGTAACGAGTTCTCGGGCTCAGTCAACTACTACCTGCAGAACGATAGTCTGGTGGAGACCAACAAGCACTTCGCCGACGAGTCGTTCTCGACCTTCGACGCTGCGGCCACGCTGGGTGGACCGCTCGTCAGGGACAAGGCCTGGTTCTTCGGTAGTTTTCGCACGGTCGAAGTCGATCGGGACGTGGTCAACGAGGACGGTCAGTTCCTTCGCACGGCGAACGAAACCGCTGAACAGGGCTTCTTTAAGGGCACCTGGGCAATCAGCGACAGCGATGTCGTTTCGGGCACCTTCCTGACCGATCCGGTCGAACGCGACGGCGATTTCGACCGCGACATCCCGAACTCCGCCGACCGTACGCGCAAGCGGGGCGGCGAGCGTTGGACCGCTGGCTACAACCGCGTGTGGGGTGCTGCGGCCCTCGAGCTGGCGGCGACCGATCACGAGGCCGATCGCAACGTGACGCCGAAGAACCAATCTCCGGCACAGACGGTTTCGTTCGCTCCCGGCGTGAGCTTCACGTCCGGGGACGAGCGTCTGGGTGGTTCCGGTACCAACATCGTGGGTAACCGCTCCACTGAGTCGGTGCGCGCTTCGCTCGAGTACCTCTTCGACACCAGCTGGGGCGATCATTCCCTCAAGATCGGAGCGGTCGACGGTGACAGCACCCTGTTGGAGAACAACGGGACCACCGGCAGCCCGCCGGCAACCTACATCTCACTGAACCCCAGAGGAACCAGCGGTCCTGCGGTCCTTTGTGAGGTTGTTGGAACCTGCACGGACGCTCCGTGGTCGAACGTGGATTTCGGCGTTTCGACCGACGAAGTGTTCGGTTTCACCGAAGGGCTCTCGTCTTCGCAGCTGGACACGCTTCTAGGGCTCTGGGACGACAACAACAACGGGCTTCTCGACCAGAATGAGATTCTCGACAACATGACCTTTGCGAGCACCGCCGGCAACCCCGACGGACTCGTCAACTACACCCGTGACCTGCAGACGCAGGAGGGGATCTCGAAGAAGGGCTCCGAGTCCACTCACTACTACATCCAGGACGCCTGGCAGTGGAAGAAGTGGAGCGTCAACGCGGGTCTGCGCGCCGAGGACACGACCTTTATCGCCGACAATGGCGATGACGTTGGCACCTGGGATACCGAGGTAGCTCCGCGCGTCTCGATTTCCTACGACGTCAAGGGTGACGGCCGCAGTAGCGTGGGTCTCTTCTACGGCGAGTACTACGATGCCTTCCGAGACACCGCGATCGACTTCGCGGGCTCGCTCACCGGTCGGGTGATCGAGGAGCAGGTCTATGTCGACGCTCTTCAGGATTGGGTGCGGTTCCGCTTCCGTGGCGGCACGGCAGTCCAGGATGCGTTCTTCGCTCCCAAGATCGCTACGCCGGTCACCGAGGAGATTCAGCTCCAGTACAAGCGTGACCTGGGTCGGAACATGATGTTCGAGGTCAACTACATCGATCGCGAGACCACCGACATCGGTGAGGACTACGGCTCGTTCTACTACAACGCCTCGCAGTACGGTGGTTCTCTGGCCGCTGGTTTTCCAACCGCCTCGGGTGGTACCTTTTTCCTCGGACCCGAGTTCTTCGGCTTCGGCAGTCTTTCGGACATCCCGACCAACCTGAACTTCCTGATCGGCACGTTGCCCGACGGCAACTTCCGCGATTGGCAGGGCTTCGAGTTGGTCTTCCGGAAGCGCTACAGCGATAACTGGCAGCTGCTGGCTTCGCTCAACATTGCCGACGCGAAGGGCAACTCCAACTCCGACGCCAACTTCGACGGCGCCGGTGACGTAGTCTTCCTCGATCCGAGAGCGCCTAACCGCACCGGGACCCTTCCGGGCCTGGTCGAGGATCTCTTCAAGGTGCACGGTTCCTACAACTGGGACAAGGGCTTCCAGGTCGGCGGCAGCTACCGTTGGAACTCCGGCATTATCCTCAACCGCAACGCCAGCCAGGCCTTCGGCCGCAGTCTTCCGGACCGTGTAACCGAGGACTTTCCCTTTGGCGGTTGGCCGGGTGGTGGCTTCGATGACACTTGGATCGCGCCCGACGCGCTCGGCTTCTTCTCGGGCCGCTCCTACGGCGTCCTCGACGTTCGCGGATCGTACCTCTGGGACGTCGGCAACGTAGACGTCGACTTCTTCCTCGACATCTTCAACCTGCTCGACGACCAGGCGGTCATCCGGATTCAGGATCTGATTCCCGGTGGCGATGGTTTCGAGTTCATGGAGGGCGTCGATTTCGTGCCTCCGCGCCGGTACTTTGTCGGTGCGAGGTTGCGTTTCTAAGCGTCGCCCAAACAACAACATCGGCCTGGTCGAGGCCGTGCAAGAGCCCTCCGAGAGGAGGGCTCTTTTTTTGCGGAGCGGACCCTTGGCGGTGCGACGCCCGATCTTTCGGACTCGGTCGAGACCTACAAGTGGTTCACCGGTCGGGCACCGCCGGCCGACGTTCTTCGCCGCCTAGGACGACGGCGAGAACTTGGACACGTCCACACGGACCGCAGAGAACTCGCCGTTGACGTTGTCGCGGATGCCGATCGCGACCTGCTGGTCGCCGGGCCTCAGCACGACCGGCAGGGGATAGCGTGCCGATTCCGACAGGACCTGCTTCATGACCTCGTTGGGAATCAGGGGTAGATGGAAGGGGACTTTCTGGACCCTGGTCGCGTTTCCGTCGGCACCTTTGGTGCTGACGTAGATGCTGAGAGAAGTAGCTTGCGAGTCGCCCTGCGGCAAGAAACTTAGCTTGGCGATTGGGATCTCGAGATTGATCGCCAGGGCGGAAGTGCCGTCCTGTCGCAGGACCGAGCTGCCTGGGGTCGCGCTGAATCCCAGAGCGTTGTTGACGGTCAGGTAGCGCAGGGCCGCCAGAGTGGCGCCGGCCTCGCGTTCGTCCGGCAGCGGCAGCCGGACCTGCTCGCGGTGCCTGGCAAGCAGGCCTTTGCCTTTGACCTTGACCTTGATGCGGTGGTCCGAACCCCGGTCCCAGTCGTCGGGCGCCAAGAATCCCAGGGAATAGAAGGTGTCGAAATCGTTCACGACCTGGCCCAGCTGCACCTGGAGCTGCCCGGACGACTGGATCAGGCGGCCGCCGGTCGCCTTGGAGGCGGCCTCGAGCGGTGTACGGTAGTTTTCGTCGATCACCGACAGAGCATCCGACATAGCTCCCTGCTCGGTGAGAGATGAGCGGATCTCGCCGCTGTGGCTGCCCTCTGCGTCGATCGAGTAGAGAGTCACGCCGGCTCGGTTTGCGGCCGTGGCAAGCTGCTGCATGGGGACATCGAGATCGTAGCGCCCGACTGACCGCGAGTAGTCGGTGGTGAAATCAAATCGACGCAGGCCGATCTCGGCATCGGGGTTGCCTCCGCCGAATCGGTTGATCCACTCCGTGTAGAGTCCCTCACCGGGTCGGGTGGGGATGCCCTCTCCGACATAGAGCAGGGTCTTTCGTCCCGGCACCCCCGCCAGGGTCGAGACCACGACCTCGATTTGCTGAAGCGAGCCGACTCCTCGAGCGAATTCCTCGGCCGCATAAGCTCGAATTCGGCTGATGATCGGCTCGGCTTCCGCCTGTGACGCCTCGCCCTGGATACCGCCGCTCATGCCGCGCGCCAGCTCGCCAAAGATCAACCGCCGTTCGGATTCTCCGATGTCGGTTCGGAGGCTGATCTTCGAGATGTCGTCCAGTAGTCCGCCGATCGCCCGCCGGTCGAACAGGAAATCGGAATAGAACACCAGGCCGCCGCCTTCGATGCCGACTACCGAGACCAGATCGTCCGGGTGGAGGCGCTCGATCGTGTCGCGCACGGCGCCAAACGCGCGCTTGCGGTTGGGAGCACGAAGGCGGCTGTGATCGACCAGGATGACCACATGAGAGCGTCGCGCGCGGCTTCGTTCGGCTTCGTCGAGCGGGTGAAACGAAGAGTCCGATGGGCGAGCGAGCTCACCTAGGGTCTCTCGCACCACGCCGCCGGCCTCGGCGTAGAGATTGGAGATCGTCATCGGTTCGCCGTCCACCTCAAGCTCGAAGTCCTCCGGTCCGAGGCCCGCGACCGGCACGCCCGCCTTGTTGGTCACAAAAACGTCGACGTTGATCACCCGGACGTCCACGATGTCCGAAAAGACCTCGGTCGCAGGGTCGGGTTCCGAAGGGTCCACCGTCGTGGCCCCGGTCTGGAGCTCCGTATCGGAGCTTCCGGTGCGCACGTCGAACACTGCCGCGTCCTGTGCGGCCAGTGGAAGAGTTGCTGCCAGGCCCGCCAGGACCGCGACCAAGGAACCGACGCCGGCGAATTGGCGCCTTCCAGCGCGCGACAGCGTCGCGGCGGGGCTGAAGCGAGGCAGAGACATTCTCGTCATGAGTTCCTCCGATGTGCGGCAGAGAACAAGTGGGCTTGGGCCCGATCAGCCGCTGAGCCGATCACCCGGCTATAGTAACGGTTGCCGATGGCACGGAATTCTCATCCTTGGGAGGCATGATGCATCGATCGAGTCAGATACTGACGTTTGCCGTATGTTTCGCTCTGGCAGGCTTTCCGGCGAAGGCGCAGACGGGAATGCTGCGCGGCACCGTTGTCGATTCGGAGGGGAATGCCCTGTCCGGAGTGAAGATCACGGTTACTTCGGAAGAGCTGACTTCGTATCGCAAGTCGCTCACCTCGAACGCCAAGGGTGCCTTCAGCCTCCGCTTTCAGCCAAACCAGCTGCAGTATCAGTTTGACTTCCTTTTCGAGAAGGCCGGCTACCAGAGCTTTACACAGCCGATCGCGCCCTCGGCAGTGCAACAGATGCGCGATGAGTTCGTGATGGAGGCCTCCGCCAGCCAGGTCGTCGAGAAGCATGGAGACCTGGCCTCCGTCGTGACCGGCTCGAGCAGCGTGGCGATCGAGGCGTTCAACGCCGGTTTGAGCGCTCAGCGGGCCGGCGACCTGGCCGCCGCTCGGGCCAAGCTCGAGGAGGCGGCCGCCGCAGATCCCACCCTGGCCCCGGCGAC
>CALZIK010000050.1 GCA_945787635.1 Thermoanaerobaculia bacterium
GCTCAACGGCTCGGCCAGCAGCGCATTGAGGCGATCGAACCCGGCGAAGTCCACCAATACGCCGCCGAGGTCGAAGAGCAGAACCTCGGGCGGGCTCGGGGCGGTCGGGCCGTTCACCTCTTGGCGCCGAGCTTCTTCACCAGCTGAATCTGGCCCGCGTGGTAGAGGTCATGCGCAATCACGCCCGTGATCAGGTCGCGGTTGCTGATTGTGCTGCCTTCGGGGATCACCGCTAGATCGGACGAGCGCAGCCCCGCCACAGCCGCACGCAGCCCCCGGTGGATCTCGCCCAGAAGGCGCAAGTCCTTCTTCCAGTCCGCCTCGCCACGCTCGCCGGGCCGCTCGAACCAGTTCGAGCCCTTCTCGGGGAACGACGACTTCGGCTCGCCGAGCAAACGCCTACGAACGATGTATTTCCAGTAGGCCGCGTGAACCGCGAGCTCCCAGATGTTGTGGCGATCCGCTGCCGGCCGCCACGAGGCCTCGAGGTGCGACACCCCACGCAGCGAGCCGCGCAGGTTGGTGCCGTGCCAGGACTTCTTGTCGAACGCCTGGTCGAGCGCAGCCAGGAGAAGCTCGATCTCTTTCGCGAGCCGGACCTTCGACATTCAAACCTCCCTGCAAGTCTAACCCGAGACTCGGCGCACGCTCTCGAGGTACTCCTTGAGCGCCACGGCGTTGTTGTGTTCGACTTCACGCGACGCGAACACGAACGTCACCCGCTCGGAGCGAGCTCGAGCGCGGAGCACCTCGACGGCGTCCTCGCGCTCCTTCAACTCCTCGAAGCAGCGGCGCTTGAACTCCAGCCACTGCTCGGGATCGTGGCCGAACCAGCGCCGCAGCTCGGACGACGGAGCAGCGTCCTTCAGCCAGAGATCTACGCGGGCTGCTTCCTTCGAGAGCCCCCCCAGAGCCGCTCGACGAGAACGCGACAGCCGTCGGAGCCGGCAGGAGGCTCGTAGACGCGCTTGAGCCTGACTCGCCTCACGGCATGCCGTCGAAGAACTCGACCTTGCCGCTCTCGAGCGAGTACTCCGCTCCAACGACCATGAGACCCGCGCTCGCGATCAGACCTTCGAGGATCTCCGATCCGTGCCGCAACTGACGGGCGGACATCCGCACATTCGCTCGGACCGCGCGCTTCATGAGGTCGTCGCCACCGAGCCGCGGCTCGTTGGTCAGCAGCTCCTGGACCGCGGGACGAATGCGATCGACGATGGCGCGCAGGTTGCGAGACTGGATCTCGCTCGGTCGCTCGAGCTCTTCGAGCGTCACCTGTACGGCGCCGCAGCCCGAGTGTCCGAGAATCACCACCAGCCGCGTCCCGAACTTCTCCGCCGCGAACTCGACGCTCCCGATCAGGGATGGCGCGACAATGTTCCCGGCCACCCGGATCACGAACAGATCCCCCAGGCCCTGGTCGAAGACAATCTCCACCGGAACCCTCGAGTCCGAGCAGCCCAGAATCACCGCCAGGGGCTCCTGCCCCTCCGCCAACTCCTCGCGCCGCGACGGGTTCAGAAGCGAGTTCGGGCTGCGGATCCCGGCGACGAAGCGGCGGTTCCCATCGCGCAGCCGATCCAGAGCTTCCCGCGCTGAAATCATCGCAACACCTTTCTACCACCGCTAGGCCGTGAGCAGCCAGACCGTGTAGACGACGTAGCTCGCGAGAGATAGCGCACCCACGACGCGCCCCAACCGAGGCCGTACGAGTAGGAGCAACATGAGGACGGTCGCGAGCGCCACCATGGCCCCGAGATCGATCCAGGTGATGCCTCCCAACTGAAGCGGGCGGATCACCGCCGTGGTGCCGAGGATGCCGAGAATGTTGAAGATGTTGCTGCCCACGACGTTGCCGACGGCGATGTCGCCCTGGCCTCGGAACGACGCGATGACCGAGGTCGACAGCTCCGGAAGGCTGGTGCCCACCGCGACGACCGTTAGCCCGATCGCGGACTGGCTGATGCCCAGAGCCGTGGCGAGTTGGACCGCCGAGGTGACCAGAAAGTGACCGCCGAAAACCAGCAGCGCCAGACCCGCCAGGACGAGAAAACCGCTGACCCAAGCGCCCGCGCGAACCTCGGGAGCGGCCGAGGCGAACTCCTCTCGGATCTCGCGAGGCTCTCGCCTGGCGCTCCGCAGAGTTAGCCCGACATAGAGAGAAAGGCACACGACCAGGAACGATCCTTCGGCCCGTGAAACGTCCTGGTGCCGCATCAGAACGCCGACAAGCGCCAGCGACGCGAGCACCATGAGCGGTGCGTCGATCCGCACTACCTTGGCCTCCACCACGACCGGCCGAAGAAGTGCCGCCACGCCGAGGATCAGCGCGATGTTCGCGATGTTCGAGCCGACCACGTTCCCGATCGAGATATCGTTGGCCCCCGCCAGCGCGGCATCCACCGACACGACCAGCTCAGGCAGGCTCGTACCGAGCGCGACCACCGTGAGCCCGATGGCAAGCGGAGTGATCCCGATGCGGGCGGCGAGCGCCGCCGCGCCCCGCACCAGGAACTCGCCCCCGAGGTAGAGCAAAGCCAGGCCGGCGAGTGCCTGTGCGACGGTGATCAGCATACGAGGTCACCGGCCTGCGAGTGCGGCGCCGCTCCCGAGCCACGCCATCCGGGCTCCCCCCCCTTCCTCAGAGCGTCTTCGAGTACACGCACGCGCCCTGTGAGCTCACCGGCACCGCCTGCGGTGCGGATGAGAGCTACGTTGCTGAAGCTAACCACCGACCCGAGTCTACACTCGGCTCGAAGCACGCGAAGCGGTGTCCGGTGCAGCGAGGGGTTACAGGGATCCGCGGTAAACGTCCTTGCGATGGCCGATCTTCACGACCACGACGATGAGTTGCTTGTCGTGTATTGAGTACACGATCCGGTAGACGCCCTGGCGAATTCGATAACGGTCTCGGCCCGACAACTTCTGGCAACCCGGTGGGCGTGGATCATCTGCCAAGCGGCGGATCCGATCCGTTATACGCTGTCGATCCTTCTTGCGAGAAAGCGACTCGAGTTCATTGGCCGCGGAAGGTTTGATTAGAACTTCAAATCTTGCCACGCCGCCTCAAGTCCTTGACGACGTCCTCGAAGGGCATGTTCGGCTCGGCTGCGCGCTGTTCAAAGGCCGCCAAGTCTTCGGCATCCTCGGCGAGCGTCAACTTGACCGCCTCGTTAACCAACTCGGA
>CALZIK010000051.1 GCA_945787635.1 Thermoanaerobaculia bacterium
CGGTTACGCCGGACACTGCGCTTCGCCTGGCTCGGTATTTTGGGTCCTCGGAACGGTTCTGGCTCGGCTTGCAGACCGACTACGACTTGGAAGAAGCGAGACTGGAATCAGCTAGCCGCATTGAACGTGAGGTCCACCCCCTCGAATCAATTGGTGTGTAGGGAGCGAGCAGATTCGAGGCCGCAATCCGGTTCGATGAGCGCGGCAAGCAATGACTTTGTACCCACGAACGTGTTACGTTCGCGCGTCCAAAGTCGGCTTGCCCGCTCCTCACCGGCTCTGCCGCCTGTGGTCTCGCACCCTTCGGGCGCTCGGAGCGGAGAGGGCACCACTTCGAGAGCGAAGGTGACTCCGACTACGTCCGAGAAGGGCGACTTCCATAGAAAGGGTATCGGGACTCCTCGCGCAAGTAGCGTTGGCCTTCGTGCCTTCCCTTGGTTTTGTTCCCCTCTGAGCGCCGAGAGGTTGACGACGGGAGGGTCTGACTGCAGTCCTATCTTCGGCCCGTCTTGGTGGAGCTGTCAGCTCCTGGCCAGGATGGAATAAGCGGGCGGGGAGCCAATCGACGTCTCGGCCCTGGGTAGGCCAGCTTTCTATCGGGCGACAGTCTAGAGCGCCAGGCGCTCCTCCAACGAGGTGGCTCCAAGACAAGTCTCGTCCTCTTCTGCAGCTCTCTTCTGCAATCAGTGAGTTGAAGCGGCCGAGTCCGATTGCCGACTCTGGGAAAATCGGGTTGGGGAAGGCCTCAGAGCCAGCGGTTGGTTTCGCGAGCGTAGTGGTGGCGGAGTTAGCCGATGGGCCGAGAGAGCAGGTAAGACGCGAGACGGTCCCCGAATCTCGGGGAATGAGTAGCCTGTCACCGGTTTTCGACGTAGGGTCTGTTCGACATGCGCGGCAAGGCACTTCTCCTGGGAATGATCGGGGCGCTTGCGGTGGTCGTCGCCGCGGCGGCGGCCGGTCTCCCCACCGCCTCGACCGACGGCCTAGGGGTGACGCGGCACCTCGTACTGATGATCGTCTACGCCGCGGTGGCGCTCGTCTTCTCCTTTCTCTGCTCGGTCGCCGAGGCGGTCCTGTTGAGCGTCTCGCCGTCATTCATCGCGCATCTCCGGCAACAGGGGAATCCGCTGGCCGACCGCCTGCAACGTATCAAATCGAGCATCGATCGCTCGCTGGCCGGCATCCTGACGCTGAACACGATCGCCCATACGGTCGGCGCCGGCGGCGCCGGGGCCGAGGCCGCAGCCTATTTCGGAGAGCGCTGGGTGGGGCTGTCGATGGCCATCCTGACGCTGCTGATTCTGTTCCTCTCCGAGATCGTCCCCAAAACGCTGGGCGCCGTCTACTGGCGCTCGCTCGCCGGGCCCACGGCCGCCTTTGTGAGGCTGCTCATCGTCACCCTCTACCCGCTCATCTGGGTCTCGGAGCTCCTCACCAAGCTGATCACCCGCGGCAAGCCGACCCACTCCTTCAGTCGCGAGGAGTTCGCGGCGCTCACAGACGTCGGTGTCGAGCGCGGCCAGATCGAGGTCGAGGAATCGCGGATCGTGAAGAACCTCTTCCGCTTCCGAGGGCTCAAAGTCGAAGCCATCATGACTCCACGCACGGTGGTCTTTGCCCTGCAGCAGGATCTGACCATCGACGCGGCGCTCGCTCGGCACGCGGACACGGCGTTCTCGCGGATTCCGATCTACGGCGAGAACCAAGACGACGTACGGGCTTTCGTCCTCAAGGTCGATCTGATGCGCGAGAAGCTCGCAGGGAGGGGCTCACTGCCGCTTCGCGAGCTCGGGCGCGAGCTTCAGGCCGTCAGCGAGAAAGCCTCGCTCGAGGCGGTCTTCGAGCGTCTGCTTGACGACCAGCTCCACTTGCTTCTGGTGCTCGACGAGTACGGCGGTCTCGCTGGCTTGGTGACGCTCGAGGACGTCGTCGAGACCCTCCTCGGGCTGGAGATCGTCGACGAGGCCGACGAGGTCGACGATCTGCGTAAGCTCGCGCGGCAGAAGTGGGAGGAGCGCCGACGGCGGCTGGAGGGCCCGTGAGGCAGCAGATCCTCGACTCCTCATTCAAGACGACTTAACCCCCCTCCTCATCGGGCTCCAGTCCCGGCTCACGGATTGCGTAGCGTTACTGCAATGGGTCGTGATTCGGTCCTTTCGATCGCGCGAGACCGAGAGGATCTGGAATGGCGAGGTTTCCCGCAGATTACCTCGGGAGATTCAAACCACGGCGAGACGAAAGCTCAGGATGCTGAACAACGCTCAGAATCTCGTGGACCTCCGTGTCCCGCCGGCCAACCGGCTGGAAGCTCTCAAAGGGGCTCGGGCTGGGCAGCACAGCATCCGGATCAATCGGCAGTGGCGCGTGTGTTTCGAGTGGCGGGAGGGGGACGCCCACGAGGTCGAGATCGTCGACTATCACTGAGGAATGCCACCATGACTGAGCGCTTGCCCAACGTGCATCCTGGAGAGGTTCTGCTCGAGGAGTTCTTGAAGCCCCTGAACCTCAGCCAAAACCGCGTAGCTCGCGACATCGGTGTCCCGCCTCGCCGCATCAACGAGATCGTCCTGGGCAAGCGCTCTGTTACGCCGGACACCGCGCTTCGCCTGGCTCGGTATTTTGGATCCTCAGAACGGTTCTGGCTTGGCCTGCAGACCGACTACGACCTGGAAGAAGCGCGACTAGAATCAGCTAGCCGTATTGAACGTGAGGTCCACCCGCTCGAATCAGTTGGTGTGTAGGGAGCGTGTCCGGTGGGCGAATGTCTAATCGTTGCGCCTCGGCCGGTACATGATCCGCTGCCCGATCGTCCTGAAGCCTCTTAGCTGGGAGGCAGACCCGGCCGAAGTTGTCTACCGGGGCCGGCCTTCGCGCCGTGCCGGATAGTGCCCGGTCGAGGCGCGCTGGGATGTGCTTGAGTTCTTGGCGCGGGTCGTCGACCACATTCCCGAGCCGTCCCTGCAGACAGTTCGCTACTGGGGCTTCCACGCCAAAGCAGCTCGCGGCAAACTCCACAAGGCCGCACTGGCGGGAGACACCGCCCAGGCACCGCCGCGCCGGGACGGCTGGTCCGTGATTTGCGACGTTCCCTAGGTGGTGTTAGTGTTCGCTAACGCTACAAAAGGAGCTAGCTGATGACATCGCGACGGATTCAACTGCTGGTGGCCGTTCTGGCGGTGGGATGCCTGGCCCCGGCGACCCCGGCTATCACCCAAGCCGGCCTCGATGCCGCGAGCCTCAGGTTCGAGCAGCACGAGATCACCCTCGCTGGAGAAAGACGCCAAACCGTTTTGACCGGCGCTCTACTGCGCAGTTCGGACTCGGAAGCCGCCAACCTCGCCGCTCTGCACATCGATGAGACGGGAACGCGCCGGCTGCTCATCTACGCTTTGGAAGATGACGCTTGGAACCTGAAGCTCGACGAAGCGCTTCGCCGCGGCGTGTCATTGGTCGACATCGCCAACATCGCGGGCCGCGATCGCTTAATCAGCTACGAAAACGGCCGCCTGAGCTGGTTCGATCCCGATTCGGCGACCGAGCGAGAGTTCGCGAGAGTCGCGGTCGAGATTCACCCGAGTGACAGGAGCCAAATCCACCATGTCGATATCAGCCGCGACCTGAACGACGACGGCCTCGATGACCTGGTGGTGCCGGCAGTCGATGGCTTCTGGGTGCTCACGCAATCGGGCGACGGTTCGTTCGCCGAAGCCGTGAAGCTCGGACCTCCCGAGCCCTTTCGCAACGAGAGAGCCTTCGATGACGAGCGACCGTACGGTGAAACCGGAATCGTGCCCGTGACCATCCCCTGGTATTTGAGCCGGGTTCACCAATTCGACTACAACCGAGATGGCCGGAGCGACCTGGTGTTCTGGAACGAAGACCACTTCGACGTTTATCTTCAAAACTCTCGAGGCCATTTCGACTCGGTCGCCGAGACCTTCACGGTCGATGCGCCCTTCGACTCCGACGGGACCTATTCGCTCATCTTCGGATTCAGCGGTGAGAGCAAGTTCAAACTTCTTTTCGGATTCAGAAAGAAGCAGAAGCGAACGGTGCTGCGCGGCTTTCGCGACCTGAACGGCGATCAGGTCGCCGACCTGATCACCCATTCGCTCGAGGGCCGGAGCATGGTGAGACAGCGCAGCCGCTACGAGGTGTACTTAGGTAGCGCTACAGAGGACGGTGTTGTTTTCGCCGCGAAGCCGAGCACGTCGATCCAACCGCAGGGGCGCCCCGGCGAGCCGGCCGGATACGCGGTCCAATGGCTGCAGGACTTGGACGATGACGGGAAGGTCGACGCCACGCTCCAGGTAGTCAAGACCGGGCTCGGCGGCATGCTGCGCGTGCTCGGGGCCAACTCCATTGCCGTGAACCTCGAGTTCTACCGCATGGAAGGCGATACCTATCCCGACGAACCCACCGCCAGGCGCAAAGTCAGGCCCGACAGTCATCCCTTCAAGCGCAGCCGAGGGCCGTTCTTTCCAACGGTCCTGCTTGGCGATGTCAGCGGAGACGGCCGCGCCGACTTGCTGGTCGGGAAAGACTGGGAAGAGCTGCATGTCTTTCGGGGCGTCCCGGGGCCGGACCTCTTCACCCGGCAGCCCCAGAAAGTGGCGGTCGCCTTGACTGCCAACGAGGCGGACGCAAGGCTGGTGGACCTGGACCGCGACGGCCGGCAGGATCTCCTCGTGTATCACCCGCCCAGAAAGCGCGCAACCTCCGGGCCGCATCGCGTGACGATGCTGATCGCCCGATGAGAGGCACATTCGCCGCGCCTGGCCCTCTTTTCTCCTCGGACCGCGAGCGCCGACTCTGGGCATTGACGCTGGCGCCCGTGGTGGCGATCTATTCGACGCTCTGGGCGACAGCGGCCTGAGCGAGGGCTTGTTCTTTCTCCGCTTTTTTTGGTCATCGCGACCGCCGTGTCCCAAAGGCTCAAATCACACTTTCTGATGAAAGACGACACGTTGAAGTCAGCAAGAGGCATGCTGCGTTGGCGGCGGCGTTGTTGTAGGGGACGCCTCGCCGTTGCCGTTGCGTACCGAGACAACGTCCGAGATGTCGCCCGTATCGGACGTCGACTGAGAATTGGCGATCCGCAATAGCCTTCGGCTCCCCGCCCAGGGCTTGAGCCACTGGCTCACGCGCCTCCGGAGACTTTGAGCGCTCCTCTCTCGCCCTCCGACTCGACCGAGGACTCCATGAGCTCGACCGGGGCGAACGGGACAGTCTGTTGACGACATATTCGATTCGGTGTATGTTTCGGCGTCGATTCACTGGAGGATTCGAAACGGACAGACGAACGGACGGCAGAACCGTTCGGCGTGAAAGCCGAACGTCAACCAACGGGAAGATGACGGGGCTCGAGTTGCTGGCTCCGACTCTTCCAAAGAAAGGAACGTGACGATGGCGAAGAAGAAAGGGTCGGCAAATCTCGGCCGGTTGTTCGGTGCAGAGGGGAAAGTCACAAAGGCGGGTCTCGCGAAGGCGGTGGCGAACGTCAATCAGGAATACAAGATCGTCAAGTGGTGGTGGTTCGGCCAGCCGGCGATCGATATGGTCGCGGTCGATTTCGACCTCTCCCCCACCCAGCTTGGAGGCGCGGTGCGCGAGATCGCCAATCTTCAGGGCTCTGGTGTCAACGTGGGGATGGAGGTCTTTCCCTACGGCATCCCGAAGCTCAACGGCTCCCGGCTGAGCGTGAAGGCTCAGATCAACCTGAAGCGCTGATCGACGCTCGTGGGGCCTACCGGCGAGTGCTATCGGGGACTGCAGATCCACCCGACGCGGCTCTGTAATCTCCGTTGCCTCCACTGCTATTCGTCCTCCGCCCCGGAGGAGTCCGAGACGCTTCCGCTCGAGCTGCTGAGGCGCGCGATCGCCGACGCGACCAAGGAAGGCTACAATGTAGCGGGCTTCTCCGGGGGCGAGCCCCTGCTCTACAAACCGTTGCGCGAGGCTCTGGACGCGGCGCGCAGCCACGGCATGGTGACCACGGTCACCTCGAACGGGATGCTTCTGGACGAGCGCCGTCTCGAGATCCTCTGCGGAGCGGTCGACCTGCTCGCGATCAGTCTCGACGGCGTGCCCGAGTCGCACAACGAGATCCGCGCCTCGAATCGGGCCTTCGAGACCATGGAGCGGTGTTTGGAGGGGGTCCGCGACTCGGGCATCCCGTTCGGCTTTATCTTCACCCTCACCCAGTTCAACGTGCACGAGCTTGACTGGGTCGCGCAGTTCGCGCTTGAGCAGGGCGCCGGCCTCTTGCAGATCCATCCTCTCGAGGGCTCGGGCCGGGCGTCGGAGGAGATGCACGACGCGGTGCCAGACGAGATGGAGAACGCCTGTGCGTTCCTCGAGGCCGCCCGGATTCAGGAGCTAGCGGGCGAGCGCATGCAGGTCCAACTCGACCTGTTGGATGGCAAGCTCATCCGGTGTGACCCGGCGCGGGTCTTCGCCGACACTCCCATGGCTGATAGCGAAATGCCGTTCTCGGGCGTCGTTTCGCCCATCGTTATCGAGTCGGACGCTACGGTCGTGCCGATCCAGCACGGGTTCCCGCGCCGGTATGCGCTCGGCAACCTCGAGGACGCGCGCCTGCGAGACCTGATGGCAAGCTGGCGGAAGCAGAAGCAAAAGGCCTTCCGTGGCCTTTGCCGCCAGGCATGGGAAGAGGTCAGCCGCCCGTCCGAGCTTCCGTTCTCGAACTGGTACGAGGTCATGGCGAGAACGGCGCAGCAGGAGTCCGGGCTGGTCGCTATCGGTTAGCGCTCGTCGGCGGCCGGAAGGTGCCGTCGGCCCCAAAAGCCGCCGTCCGTTACGAGCACGTGGACCGGTGCATTCAGAGCATCGTGGTCATGCTCAGCCAGGAGATAGCCATGAGGTCGCTCCGGGGAGCCTCGATCACCTGAACTCGCAGCTCAACGCCGCTTTCTTCGGCGATGGCGCTCGCCACTTCCTGGGCACGGGCACGGTAGGCGGCGGTCTGGGTCAACTGGATCAGCCTTTCCGCGAACCGCTCCGGGCTCGGTCGGCGCACCCCTTGTAAAAGCGCGTAGGCTCCTGGAGCCTAATCCCGAGTCGCCGTAAACGGAAAGCGCAGATACGGATAGTCGCAGAGATGGCGTCGCTTCGCCAGGTGGTAGCGAGGGCCGCCGTCGCAGAAGAAGCCCCGACTCGGGGAGTGCCGGCGACAGGTGGTGACCGCGTTGTTCCCCGCATCCGAAGCGGTCGAGCAATAGGCCTGCGTGACGACACCGGAGCCCGCGAATCCGATTTCGACCTCGTAGCAGCCGAGGTCCAAGCGGTCGCAGAGATCGCAGAGCGCCGGCAGGCCAAAGCCGCATTCGAAATGCCGCCACCAGTCCCTGCCAAACGGCGCCGGTCCGACGGGCTCGAAGCCGCCGCGCAGTCTCGGGGCGAGCACGGCCACGGTACCGAGGCCAAGGGGCCGCAGCACCTCGTCGTCCAGACGGATCTTGATCTCTGCCGTTGTGGCCCGGCGCAACCCGTATCCGAAGGTGGGAAAAGCGAGCTCGACCTGCGCCGCCTCGGCACTGGCCTCCAGAATCCGGTGGGAGCCTCCACCATCGATCACCTCGCCCTGTTCGTCGCGCCAGGACAGGTCCACCGAGGCCACCCAAGGCTCATTCGAATGGTTCGAATACTCGAGGTGAAGAACCAGGGTCTCCGAACTGCCCGAGAGACACGCCGCCGGTTCCGGCGCCGGCTGTTGCGGGCCGGAGGTGTCCAGCCGCCAGCGATGGAACTTGACCGGTCCGCTGGCGAGCTCCAGGCCTTGCCACTGGCCGAGACCGAAGTCCACCTGGCGGACGAGACCGTCCTGGCCGCCCGGCGGATCCTGCGCCATTCCTACCGACCCCACCAACAGCGCAAACGCTCCTGCCGCCAGGACACCGATCCAAAGACGATTCGACATCGCGATCCCTCCTTCGCCAACACGGTTTGTTGCGGAGACCGTACCATAGCCCGAGGACGGTGGTCAGGGCGCTTCTCAGGACGGACCGGGAGTCGCCGAGCTCGGCGTTTCTGGCCGCCCTGGCTCCCCTGGCAGCCGTATACACTCGCTGCCTTAGCGATCGTTAAAGGAGCGTCGATGACCTCCGCCAGTTCCAAGGTTCGGACTAGGTGGCGGAGTGCCTTGAATCCGCCCCTCCCAACGGGTGGCGCATGCGACTTCGCGCCGAGCTAAACTAGGCTACAGTTGAGACTTGGATGCTCCGGCGCCAACGGGCGCCGGGGAGAGGATGTGGTTTCGTGTCTGTACCGTCTATCGGTCGAGCCGCCTCGCTTCGTTGGAGCGACGTTGAGCGCTCAGCCGCGCCGTAGGAGCCGAGATTCATGGTCTTTGCACGAGGCAAAAGCCGGTTTCAATTCGTCTCTAGAGACATGCATGCGATCGATTCAGCCGACATCAATCGAAAGGCGTTCTCATACTTCGACCGGCTGAAGCGCGTCGAGCGCTTCGTACAAGACCACTACTCCGAGGACATCTCTCGAAAGACGGTGGCCGAGGTCGCCGCTTTGGAGGAGAAGTACTTCTCCACCTTCTTCCGCTGCAAGACAGGCGTTCGGTTCCGCGACTGGCTCACGCTGGTGCGGGTCAGCCGCGCCATGCGCCTGCTCAGGGAGCGAAACCACCCGATCTCGATCGTCGCCTGCAAAGCCGGCTTCCAGAACGTCAGGACCTTCGAGCGCTCGTTCAAGCGATGCACGGGGACTACGCCGCGCGGCTACAAAAGGCTCGCACTCGCCTCACCGGCGCAGGATACCGACCCGGAAAAGTCGGATCGCTGACGCCGCGTCGCGAATGACGAATCTGCTGTCGCCTATTTAGAGCCCGCCTCACATAGCGTTCTTCGTAAGAACGCTGCGAACTTGCGGTTCGCAGTACAGAAGACAGGCCCACTTGAGCAGGCCTTTTTCGAGAGGAGGACAGAGGGATGGCGACCAAGAAGACGGCGGCGAAGAAGAAGTCCGCCAAGCGATCCACCAAGCCGCGCAAGAAACCAACCGGAGCGGCGGGCGGCAGCGGAGAGGTGCGCGTAATCGTCGAGATGAAGGTCAGCCCAGATCAGCCGGCGGCCGCCGCAATGGCTCCAGCGGCGGCGCTCGCCGTGCCGGGCTTCAGCCTAGACGGCGGCTTCGAGCCGATCCCGGTGGCCGCGCCTCCGGCGCAGGCCAGTGCCATGGAGGCCGCATTCGAGTCTACGGTCGTCGTGCGCGGGACGGTGCCGAACCGGAGCGCGATGAAGGCCCTGGAGCGGCAGAGCAACGTGTTTGGGGTGTGGGAGGACACTCTCATCGCGCCGTTTGACGCCTCCGGGGAATTCGACCCGGTCGGGGCCATGGCGCCGATGGCGGGAGCCTGCCCGATCCCGCCGTGTGACTGCACTCCGAGTACCCCAAAGGGCACGATCAACGACGTCGCCAACTACCTGGGCGTCGATCAGATCTGGGCTAAGGGGCACAGGGGACAAGGCGTCATCATCGGCGTCGTCGACGGCGGCATCACCGCCCAGGGGCGGACCATCAACATCGCGGACACGGGCCACGTTCCGAACCCGAACTGTCCCCTTCCCTGGCCGAACAAGCTGATTTCGCGCGTTGTCGGCGGATGGCCGGCGGCCAACTGGGGAACCACCGGTGTTGCCTGGTGCTGGCACGGCAACATGAGCGCGACCGACGCTCTGGGCATGGCGCCCCAGGCCCAGCTCTACGACATTCGAATCTCCGACGGCAACGCGATTTCCCAGGCTCTCGCGGGCTTCCAATGGGCGATCGGCCAGTTCAAGGCCGGTAACGGACCGCACATCCTGACCAACAGCTGGGGCATCTTTCAGGAGGCCTGGGACACGGTCTATGCCACCAATCCGAATCATCCATTCACCCGCAAGGTGGTCGAGGCCCTGGATGAGGGCATCCTGGTTCTGTTCGCAGCGGGCAACTGCGGCAACACCTGCCCGAGCGGCAGATGCGGCGGCGACACCGGCCCGGGCCGAAGCATTTGGGGCGCCAACGGACACCCGCGGGTGATGACCGTGGGCGCGGCCAACCGGCTCGAGCAGTTCATCGGCTACAGCAGTCAGGGCCCGGCGGCTCTCGACCCGAACAAGCCCGACTTCTGCTCGATCAGCCACTTCACCGGCTTCTACAACAGCGATAACGGCACTTCGGCGGCGTGCCCCATTGCCGCGGGGGTCGTGGCACTTCTCAAGGGCGCGAAACCGGCGCTGACCCAAGCCACGATCAAGGCCGGCTTGAAGGCCAAGGCCAAGAACATCGGCCCGGCCGGCTGGGATCAGCACTCCGGCTCCGGCATCATCCAGGCGAAGGCGACCTACGATCATTTGGTCCCAACGCCGATCCCGCGCTGCGGCCGCGAACGGGCAAGAGCGCTGCGCTATCGGGCGCTCTATCGCAGAACCAGAAACCGCCGCTACCTGTGCCTGTTCTACCGGGCCGCGGCGATCTACTTCCGCTGCATGTACCGAGCCACGGGCAACCGGCGCTACCTCTGCAGGTTCTACCGGTACGCATCGCGGTACTACTGCTGCCTGTATCGCTTGACCAGAAATCGCAGGTACCTCGATCGGTGCCGTCGCTACTACGCGGCCTACCGCAGGTGCCGGTAGCGAGGAGGAATGAAAGACATGGAACACAGAGAGGATACCAACATGCTGACACCTGAAGAGCTGGCTCTGGCGGAGGCCGAAGCCGAAGAGCTCGGATCAGACGACGACTTCGGTGCGATGGATGAAGACTTGGGCTTCGGGGTCGATGACGACGAGGACCTCCTGGACGACGAGTTCGAGCTCGATCCGGAGCTCGAGATGGACGACGACGAGGAGGAGGCGAGCATGGGCGGCGGCTTCGAGGTCGGCGACGACGATCCGGATATCGATCTGGAGCTCGAGCTCCCGGAGGAGCTGGCGGACCTGGAAGACGAAGGCGAAGCCGGCATGGGATTCGGGGTCGAAGACGACGACTTCGGCTTCGAGGAGGCGGCCGGCTTCGGCGGCGGCTTTGATGCAGAGATCGAGGAGGACGTCGGCTTCGACGAGGGCCTCGGGGACGACTTCGGGCTCGAGGGCGACCTCGGCGCGGGTTTCGCGGCGGCCGCCGCTCCGGCCCCGAACTGTCTTCGGCATCGCAAGCGGGCCGCGTACTACCTGCGCTGCTGGAGGCGGACACGCAACCGGAAATGCCTCTGCTACTACTACCGCGCGATGGCCGCGTTCTACCGCTGCTACTACGGGCTCACCAGGAGGCGTCACTACCTGTGCTTGAGCTACCTCTGGTACGCCAAGTACCAGTGCTGCCTCTATGGCCTGACGAGGCGGCGGATTCACCTGTGCCAGTGCTATTTGTACCGAGCAAGGTACTACTGCTGCCGCTATGCGTTGACCAGGAGCCCAAACGATCTGGCGCTATGTCGCCGGTTCCGTCTGCGTTACCGGAGATGCCGCGGGTAGGCAACTGAATCACGGTCATGGGTGCCGCGTCCGGCAGATCGTCGAGAACACGGTAGGCTGACGCGGTGCCCGTTTGGCTACGGTTTGCGCTTGCGGCTCTGGCGGTCTGGAGGATCACCCATCTTCTGATCCATGAGGACGGGCCGTGGAAGATCATCGCCCGGTTTCGGGACAAGCTCGGAGCCGGCTTCTGGCGCGGGCTCATCGGATGCTTCAAGTGCCTTTCGATCTGGATCGCGGTCCCGTTTGTGTTCTTTGTCGGCGGCGACTGGGTCGAGAAAATCGTCGTTTGGCTCGCTCTCTCCGGCTCGGCTATCCTGTTGGAGGAGCAACTCACCGGCCCCCTGCTGGTCGAGGAAGGAGAATCGGATGAGCTGTTGCGGAGGAGGGACGACGAGTTTCGTCCCGAGACTGAGGAAGCGGCCGAACCCGACCTCGGGTCGGGTCCGCGTGGCCTACCTCGGTAAGAACGCTCTCAGGGTTCGCGGCACGTACAGCGGCCGGCTGTACGCCTTCTCGCCGGCGAAGAAGGTCTACTGGGTGGATCTGGACGACAGCCGGGTCATGCTACGAACTCGGTACTTTCGCCGGGTTGCGTAGAAGGAGCTAAAACGATGACAGAAGATCCCGCGCAGGATGACAAAGGCAAGCTGGTGCGTGTGATGGTCGAGTTGCGGGTGCCCGTCGACCACGAATCGGCGGCTTCCCTCGAGGCTGCCCCGGCGTTCGTTGCAACGGGTTTTGCGCTCGACAGCGACTACGAGCCCATCCCGATGGGCCCTCCCCCGGACATGGCGGCGGCAATGGAGGCAGCCAACGAGACCCTTTCCTTGGTGCGCGGGATGATCGAAGAGAGTCGGATTCCCGACCTCGAGGCCGACGAGAAAGTCGTCAGCGTATGGAGGGACACGCAGATCGCCCCATTCGGGTCATGACTCGCAGTCTTGGTACTACCGAGCCGCCCTAGCCGCTGAAGCGCCCGTCGATCAATGGCGGGAACTTCGAGACCAGACCACCCATTTGGCACCCCGGTGGTCGTCCTTGGTCGGCATGTACCACCGAGCGCACCGGCTCAACCCAGCGGCATCGCCAGGGCCACCGCCTCTTCGGCGTTGCGCAGGTAGAGCCGATCACCGACCAGAACGGGATGATTCCAGGTCTTGGACTCGAACACCTTCATCCGGGTGAGCTCCTCGTGTCGCTCGGGCGTGGCGCGGACCAGCACGAGGTCCCCCTTCTCGCCGATCACCAGGAGCTGCGAGGCGTCCGGAAGCAGCAGGAGCTGGCCGGCGCCGTAGCGGCCTCCCTTCCACCGCCGCTCGCCGGTCTCGAGGTCGATGCAGGCGAGAATGCTGGGGTCGAAGCCGTAGACCGAACCCTCGTACGCCACGTAATCGTTGAAGTCGGGCTTCATGCCGCGCGAGGTCCAGCGCTCCTCGCCCGCCAGTCCGGTTCCGTCGCGGCGCAGGTCCAGCCGCCGAGTGCCGACACCCTGACCGGTGCTCACCAGAAGCGTTGATTCGCCGACGATCAGCGGTTGCAGCACCCGGTAGGCGTTGATCGGCCAGTCGTGCTTCCACAGCACTGAGCCGTCCGCCGGATCGTAGAGAGCGATTCCCTCGTCGGTGACCATCGGGAGCGAGCGCTCGCCGGCGACCCACGAGAGCTGTGGCGAGCTGTAGCTGTGCCCACCTGCGGGAGCGCCCCAGCGCAGCCTGCCGTCGTCGACGCCATAGGCGAGCACCCCCCGATCGACCTCACCGCCGGCGTGGACGATCACAAGGTCGTCGACGACCAGGGGTGACGAGGAAAAGCCCCAGGTCGGCGGCTCCCGCTGGGAGTCCTCGCGCAGGTCGGCCTGCCAGACCACATTTCCGGTTTCCGGTTCGAGCCGATGCAAGAGCCCCTCGGCGCCGAGCGCGAAAAGCATGCCTCCGGCCAGGGTCGGCGTCGCCCGCGGGCCGGCTCCGCCCATCGCTTCGAAGAAGCGCGATGCGTACTCGTGAGCCCAAAGCTCCGCGCCGTTCGTCGCGTCATAGGCGACCACGGCCTCGAGGTCGCCCCGCTGCTCCTGGGTGAAGACCCGCCGGCCCGCGACCGCGAACGACGACCATCCCGGACCCACCGGGATACGCCACAGCTCGCGAGGCGGCCTCGCCTGCCAGTCCTCGGCGAGCCTCACGCCCGGCACGACACCATCGCGTCCGGGCCCGCGAAAGCCCGGCCACTCGGCTTCGCCCAGCGGTTCGTCGAGGCTCGCGTCACCGGCACGGCCCTCACGCGCTGCGAGATATTCGTCCTCGGCCGTTCGCGACCAGCGCCAGGAACGCTCGGCCTTGAAATCGCCGCCCCAGACCCCGTCCATCCGAACCAGGGCCCAGTAGCCGAATACGAGGGCCGCCGCGACCAGTCCGACCGCCGTCCGCCGCTCGGGACGGATCCACTTGGAGGCGACCAGACCCACTACGAACGCGCTCGCTCCCCATTGGATTGCACCGAGGGTGCCGAACCCACGGATCGTGGGATGCCCGACGAAGAACCCGATCACCGCGAGGACCAGAAGACCGACCAGGCCGACGATCCTCTCACGCCAGGTCGCGCGGCTCGCCGCGACCCACCAGACCAGGATCAGGAAGGTGCAAGCGAGCGGGACGAAGAACGCGGTCATCAGAAGCTGGAGCGACGGGTCTTCGACGACCCGCGGCAGGAAGCGGAAGACCCAGAGAATCGCGAACAGCGCGATGGCGGGCCAGAGACGCAACGGGGACGGGCTCGACGTCGTAGATTGAGAGCTCATTCAGTCTCCAATACTGAGTAGGTTCAGCACGCATCCTAGCGCTTTCGATGCCGTGTCTCGCGGTCGCCTACTCGGCGCCCGGCTCGAATCGCCACAACCCATACCCCGCCGAATCGCCGACAACCAGCGTGAACTCGGCCGGATTGGCCTCCATCCAGTCCATTTCCGGGCCACGAGGAAGAAGGGACGCAACGTAGGTAATCCCTTGTTCTCGCAGGCGACGAAGCCAGGCGGAGCTGTCGAGCTGGCCGGGCCACTCGGCTCCCGGTCGCCACGGAGCGGGGACTCCTCCACTCTCAGTCGGTGGAACATAGACAAGCCGGTTCTGCAGGCGGGACCCGAGGAAGAAGTAGTAGAAGCCGTTCGGAAACCTCCGTGGGCCGCCCGCCAGGGCGATTCGCTCGCGTCGTTCCGGATCATCGACGGCGGCGGCAAGCGGTACCCAGTAGGTCGGGAGGTCGTTCGAAATGCGGCTGGTCCTCAGGAGCTCATAACGCAGACTGTTCCGATAGCTACGCAAGGGCGCCAAAGCGAGCAAGCCGGCGAGCAGAGTCAGGCTCGTCGCGGTCGCGACTGTGGAGGTCCCCAATCCGACCCATCCGGCCGGTCGACGCCGTCGGAGTCCGTCAACAAGGTATAAAAGGCCAGCCACCAGAATCATCACCGCGAGGGACATGGGCCATTCGCCCGGTGATCCGTTGACCAGCAGGTTGGTCAAAACGGTGCCGACGACCGTCGCAACCACGAAGTAGGCGAGCAGTTTTTGATGGGATGCTCGAAGAATCATCGGCATGTAGGCGACCGCGAACATCGCAAGGACGACCAACACCGGGTAGAGAAATCGCCCGCTTTGGCTCGCCAGAATCATCCTTGTCGACGCATAGCTGGGGCTGAGGTACGGCGCCGCGCACAGGGCACAAAACAGAAGGGCGACGCTTGCCGACAAGAGCTCTCGCCGCATCGCGCGAATTGACGCGAAGACTCCCAGCAGGACCGCCACGATGGCTATCGGACCGAGACTGGCGCCTGAAGCGAATCCAAACATTCGGAAAAAGGCCCTCACTTCCCCACCCCAGGACCAGCCGGGAGTGTCCCTCATCAAAGCCAAAGCCTCGCCAATCTCGCCGAGTGTCTGCCCCCCGATTCGCGCTGGAAAAGGGCTGAGCGGAAAACCCAGCTCTCGTGTCGAATGAACCAGAATCGGCCCGACCACGGCAAGCACGGCCAAACCGCCCGCGACGGCCCCGAGGTAGACACGGCGCTGCCTATCTCGATTGCGTCGAACCACCGCAAGTGCGAGAACTGGACTCAAGGCGAGAAGAGGCAGCACGGTGACCTTGACCGCCTGAGCGGTTCCCCAGGCTAGAAGCCAAAGTCCGACAGCCACCGGCGACTGTTTTTGATCGATCGCCCGAAGCAAGAACAGCAATCCCCCCAGCAGGAGTAGTTGTACGGTCACGTCGACGTAGCCGCCCCCTATCCAGAAATAGAGACCGGGCACGGTCAGGAGGTAGGCGATCAACAAAGGCCGAGATCCGGCCGCGACGGCAAACTGCCGTGCGAGAGCGTGCAGAACCACGGCGAGGCAAAGCCAGGTGGCAATGTCCACCCATAGGTAGGCCAGATCGTCACCGAAAGGAAGCATGGCCCAGACACTGAGGATCTCGCCTCCCGGCGGGAAGTACCGATAATCCGCCCAGTAGCCCGGAACCGCCAGGTCCAGGAGGCCGCCCGACTGCACCCAAAGCCCTGCCTTGACGCCGTGGTAGGTCACCGTGTCCCACCCCATTGGCGGCAGAATCAACGCTCTGCCAGCGATGGAGCCGATCAGCGCGACAAGAACGCACCTCCCGAAGCGAGAGACACTCGACCCGGTTCCAAGTGCGTAGCCGGCCGCCTCTTGCACGTCCTCAACCA
>CALZIK010000052.1 GCA_945787635.1 Thermoanaerobaculia bacterium
CCGCCGAGCGCGGCTCGGGCGATTCGGACTTGGCGCGCAGTCCCGGGAACTTCCAGCGCACTCCCGCGGCGTCGAGCACGCCTTCGTCGAGCAGGCCCGCGGCGGTGGCGAGCTTGTCGATCGAAACCGGGTGTTCGTGGCGCCGGCCCAGCAGCTCGACGTAGGTCGGCTGAGAGCTCCAGCCGGATCGACCTTTCTCGGGCCAGTTCCCGACCAGCACCAACCGCCGCTGCGCGCGGGTCAGGGCGACATAGAGAGTGCGGACCTGCTCGGCCGCGGAGACCCGCTCGCGGTGCCGCTCGACGGCATCGAAGCCCAGGGTGGGTGCGTCGAAGAGAACGTACTCGAGCTCGCCGAGCGAATCCCAGCGGCGATCGGCGTCGAAGGTGCTGCGCTCGGAGCCGCGTCCCTCGGCATGGAGCTGTGCGAGATAGACGTGACCGAACTCGAGCCCCTTGGCCTTGTGAATGGTCATGACCTGTACGGCGTCCTCCGCGGCGTCCTTGGGCAGCGCCTCTTCGGCTTCGAGTGCCAAGCCCACGCTGCGGCGCAGCAGTCGGAGCACGGTCTGGACGTCACCGCCGCGTATCTCCAGTCCGGTTTGGATGGATCGAAACAGGCGATCGAGGTTGGCGACGCGGTAGCGACCGAGGTAGCGAGCACCCTCGATCGGCTCGCTCAGGAAGATCCACCGGAGGCGCTCGATGAAGCGGTCCGAGGGCTGGTCGCGAAACGCCGAGCGCAGTTCGGCGAGCGCGCGCACCGACCGGATGAGAAGCTCCTCCCAGCCGCGCACCCGCGCCAGGCCCGGCAGTTGCTCGTCCGGCACTTGCTCCAGAAGCCGGGCGGTCTCGCGGATCGCGGTTTCTAGCTCGGCGAGAACCCCCGTCGAGTCGGCGCCCTCGAGCTCGGTCAGAAGCTTCGGAAAGCCGCGCGACCAGAGAGGGATCAGGGCGGCGTCGGGAACTCCGACGATCGGCGATCGCATCCAGGTGAGCAAAGCGACGTGGTCGGTGGGGGAGACCACGCAGCGGATCAGGGCAGAGGCGTCGATGACCTCACGGCGCCGGAAGTACTGTTTGTCGCTGGTGACCACGAACGGCACGCCGGCGTCTCTGAATCCTTCGAGGTAGGTGTCGACGCGGCTCGCGCTGCGCAACAGGAGCGCGCAGTCGTTCCACGGCGTTCCGGTGTCGTGAAGATTCCGGATATCGGCGGCGATGGCTCGCGCCTCGATTTCGGCGGCATCCGCGTGCCGGGTCTTGCCACGCCACCGGGGGTGCCACGAGACCCAGTACTCGACCGCCGACCAGCGGCCGCCGGCAGCACCGGCGATCGCTTCGGTCGGCGCCGACGCCACCAGCGACTCGAACGCCGGCTGAAGGCCCGGCTCCTGCTTCATGATCGGCTCGATCGCGCGCTCGACCTCCGCGAGAATTTCGGCATGCGAACGGAAGTTTCTGACCAACGGGTAGCGTTCGCCGCCCGCGGCGAGGGCGAGCTCGACCAGCCGGTCGTACGCCTCGAGATCGGCGTTGCGCCAACCATAGATCGACTGCTTGGGATCTCCGACGATAAAGAGGCCGATCGAGTGGTCGGTCGGGTCGCCTGACAGCGCCAGCAGTTCGACGATGTCGCACTGCAGGCGGTCGGTGTCCTGGAACTCGTCGACCAGGAGCTGGCGGATTCCCCGGCGCTCGCGGTGGAGGATGCGCCGGTGCTCTCGAAGGAGTCGCCAGGCCTCGCGAAGCAGCGCCTGAAAGTTGACCACGCCGGTCGCGCGCGCCTCCCGCTCGACTTCCTGGAGCAGCGGCGAGAGAGCCCGGCGAGCGACATCCAGAAACGCGGGCTGAGCGTTGCGCAGGTACGAGATTCGCTGGGCGAGCTCGGCGGCCTGCTCGGCCAGGGGCGTGAGACGGTCGCCAAAGGTCTCGGTCTCGGACTTGCCGAACTTCTCCTTGGCCCACTTCTTGAGATGGGTCCAGGGAGGGCCATCCCAGATCGAGCTCAGACTCTTGCAGAGGCGCTGGGCGAGTTCGAGCCCCTCGGCTCGGTCGGATGCCGCCGCCTTCAGGATCTCGAGCGTGTCTTCGAGCGCCCGCTCTACCCGAGCGGGATTCTGAGTGCGTTTGATGTTGGCTAGATCGCCGTCGGCGATCTCGAGGAAGCGGGTGACCGTCCGGCGCAGGTCGGCCGCAATCGCGCCGACCCGTTCGGGGCGAAACGGATCGGACTCCAGGCCGGCGGCGGAAACGCCTTCGAATGCGAAGTAGGACAGCGCCTCGGCGACCTGCTGCGGGCTCTTGCCGTAGGTCGCCAGCTCGAGCAGGGGCGAGTCGGACAACTCTTCCTCCGCATAAGCTTGCTTTACGCGCGTTTCGACCACGGCGCGGACGATTTCTTCGAGCCGGTCTCCACGAGCGTCGATTGCGAACTCCGGGTGCAGGCCGGCTTCGAGCGGATGCCGGCGCAGGAGAGCGTGGCAAAAGGCGTGGATGGTGCTCGCGGTCAGCCGGTCGAGCTGTCCAAGAAGCGCGCGGGCGCGCCGCGAGAGAGTCTCCGCTCCGACGGCGTCTCCGGTGGAGCCGGTGATCAACGCGGGGTCGAAGCCCGGCGCTTCGATCGCTCCGGTGGCCACCCGTGCGAGTCGCTCGGCCACGCGGCTCGCCATCTCGGCCGCCGCCGCCTCGGTGAAGGTGATCGCGACGACGCTCTCGAGGGCCCTAGCGGCGATCGCCTCCGCGGCGGGCTCGGTGGCGACGGACGACTGACGGGTCTTCGATTTCGCGGGCTCCCGGACTCGCGTCGCCTCGTGGTCACGGATCTCGGCTGCGGCGCCGTCCCATCCCGGGCCCAGCACCCACGAGAGCACCCGCGCGACCAAAATGGTCGTCTTGCCGGTTCCGGCGCCGGCTTCGACGATGACCGGGCGGTCGAAGACGGTCTGGGCCGCGCGCCGCGCCGCCCGATCTCTGGCTTCCGGCGTCTTCGGAGCCGTCATTGATCGGCTCCGTCGGGAACGGCGTTCGGATCCCGCAAGTACCAGGTGCGAAGCACCGCGTCGTAGCCCGGCGCCGGCGGCCGCGCCGGTTTGTCTTTCTTCGGCCCGCGACCTGCTCCGGTCCAAGCGCGCAAGCGTCCGCGCGCTCCCGAATCTCCGCGCAGGCACGCCTCGGCGACGTCGCAGAAGCGGCAGAGTGGAGGCTCGACGTTTTGATCATGGTGAGCGAGCCGCGGGAAGAACGCCCCCTCCCGCCACACGGACAGAGTCGCGGTGAGAGCGCGGTCGAGGAGTGGCTGGATCTCCTCGTCGTTGGCGCGCACGACGATCTCGCGGTTTCTGCCTTCGTCGAGTGCCGGGCCGACGAAGACATAGCGACCGGCGTCTTCGGGGCCGCCTCCGGCGCGGGCGTAGACCGCCGCCTGGAGCCACTCGCCGGATTGAACCGCTTCGACCAGGAGCTTCCGATCCGGCTTGCGGAATCGCCCGCCGCCGCCGAGTCCCTTGCCGGTCTTGTAGTCGGTAAACAGAAGGCGATCGCGGTTGCGATCGACCCGGTCGGCTTTGAACGCGATCCTTGCGGCCGGCCGGCCGAACTCGATGTCGCCGTAGAGCTCGCTCGCCAGGACGGTGAAGCGGCTGCCGGCGTCGGTCCAATCGAGCTCTCTGGCCAGCTCGAGATGTCGGCTGCACACCGAGGCCAGAACCCGGTCGAAGCCGGGAAGCGTGATTCCCTGGCCGAAGGCCACGACCCGCGCGTTCTCGAGCAACAGGGTCTCGAGCTCGGCCGGTTCGGGCCATTGCACCTGAATGCCCTGGGCCCCTCGGGCCTGCTCGAGATCGTCCACCTGGGTCCCGAGCCCCCTGTCGACGACCTCTTCGAGCACGCGATGGACCAGATTGCCGATCAGCAGCGGGTTGACGCCCGGGAGAACCTCGAGAGGGTCGGGGAGCTGCTCGACACGCAGTACCCGTTCGACGAAGGTACGCCACGGACAGCGAGCGATCTGCTCCAGGGTGGTGACGAAGAGACGCTCGCGGTTTCTGGGGTCGGCTTCCTCGAGCTGTGGCCCGACGAAGCCGAAGTACGGTCCGAGACTCGAATAGACGGTCTCTCCGGATTCGGTTCCTCGCACTGGGTCTATCTCGTCGAGGACGTGCAGGCGGACCTCGGCGAGGTCGGCTCCGGGCTCGTCGCCGGACGAGAAACGAGCCCGGCCTTCCTGTTCGGCGAGACCCAGGAGCTCGGCGAACTGTTCACGGCTGCCGTGGGTGCCGGCGACGATCGCGCTCTCGAACGCGGGTCGGTTGATCTTCACCGGATCCGATTGCGGCGAGTGGCTATATACCGGTTGTGCCGCGATCGGAGCATGAGGCGTGTCACCGGCCCGGTTGCTCGACCAGCGAATGCGCTCGACGAGAGGGGATGGCGTGCGCAGCGCGTGCTCGTCGTCGACCTCGAGCCACGAGCACACCAGACGCGGGCTCGAGTGCACCAATTGGGCGAAGAGGTATCGCTCCTCGTCGAAGCCGGGGAGTTTTCGTTGCAGATCGGGAAGCACGCCGAAACCGTGCCGTGAGATGACTTCGCGCAGGCGGTCGGGGAGCAGCGGATCCTCTTGAATCACTCTGGGGAAGACGCCTCGGTTGAGGCCCAGAATGAAGAGAGAATCGAAGGTCCTGGACCGGGCCTCGACCACGTCGAGCACTTGCACGCCGCCGCCGTGGCCGCCGAGCTCGGTCGAGCCGAAGCTCTCGAAGCGGTTGCCGATCAGATTGGCGAACTCGTGAAAATCGAGCTCGACCGCGTCCGGAATGCTCCCCGACCAAGTCTCGAGCTCCGCCATCAGCGTTCGAGCGAGCCCGGACCGGGGGCTCCAACCCAGAAGCTCCGAGATCAGTGAGCGCAGCGCTTCGAGGTGATCCCCGAGGACCTTGTGACGGCTCCATCCCGAAAGCCGCCGGGCAAGCTCCCGCGCGTTCGATACCGCGTCCTCGAGCTGTGCCGTCGCCAGGTAGCGGTGGCCCGCTCGGGGTTCGCCGGCCCCGGCCTCGAAGCCGGTGCGAACCGGCAGGGGAAGGCCGCGCGAACCGCCCCCTCCGGAGCGGATATAGCGCCGAACGTCGAGGACAGCCGCCTCGGAGAGGCGCGCGATGCCGAGCGCGTGGAACCCGAGCTCGAGGTCATTGCGCAGGCCGGAGGGCAGGCTGCGGGCATCGAGCCAGCGTTCGAGGGTGACCTGCTTGCCCTGTTTGAGGATCTCGAGGACCGCGCTGATCCGAAACGCGCTGGGGTGTGGCGGCCCGTTGCGGGCGACCCCGGAGAACGGAACGCCCAGCCGGTCGAAATGGGTGCGAATTGCCGTTTGATAGCCGCTGAGCCGGCGGCTGACGACGCCGATTCGCTCCGGCCGGGCGCCGGATTCGATCAGGCCGCCGATTCGCAGAGCGACTTCGCGCACCTCGGCGTCGGCGCCGACCGCGTGAAACATCTCGATCTCCGGAGGCGACGCCGACCGATCGTCCGACTCCGAGACCAGCGCGGCGGCGATCCGCTCCCGGTAAGTGCGCGCGAAGCGAACGCCGCTGTCGGTGACGGTAGGGTCGATCGGGTCCGGAGGATCGTCGAGGAGCACCGCGCCTCCGAAGGTCTGGACCAGGGCGAGAAGGAAATCGGTGGTCAAACCGGTGGCGTCGTTGTAGCCGTAGACCAGGACCGCGCTCGACGGCAGCAGTTCCGGATCCTGCTTGATGAGGCCGGTGGCTGCCTGGAGGAGATGCGAGCTACGGCCGAGGCCCTGCTCGGCGAGGGTCGTCGAGGTGCGCGCGGCGACTCGAATGAGACTCTTGGCGCGCTCGACCTCGAACGGCGTCGCGGTCTTGGTGCCCTCGGCCTCGAGGACCTCCTCGAGGGCTTCGACGTGCGCCGGGTCGAGACCGGCGTCGAGAAGATCGCTCACCGAGGCCAGGATCGACGCGTAGCCGTCCTTGAGATGGTCGAGAGTGCGTCGCAAAGAGGTTTCTTCGAAGGCCAGGCGGCGAGCGAAAAGAGGAAACAGGTCGGTCGAGATGGCCGCCGGCTGCCCGGCGCGTTCGGTGATCGAGACCGCGAGCCCGTGATGGGTGCGGCAATCGAGACCGCAGACCGCGCGGTTGCGGTGAGCGAGCACGCGCTCGAGAACGTGGAGCCTGAGGCTCTTGGAAGGCACTACCAGCCGGATCGGGCGCGATAGCAGTTCGGTTCCGAAGCTCTCGAAGAGTTCGTCGAGCCGCCGCAGGAGGAGCGCCTCGCAGAGCCTGGGGCCGGCGGTGGTGAGTGCTTGCGCCGGCGGTCCCCACTGAAATTCGGCTTGCTGCAACCTCGCTCTCCGTTGGCTATTCGACCACAAATGAGGACACAATACGCGGGTGTTTCGCCTGCCGATTCTCGAGCCCACCACGGTTGTGACCGACTACCTCTTGGGAACCCTGGGACTGGTTCTCGGGTACCGGCTCTGGCGCCGCACGGGTGGCGATTCGAATCGGCGGCTCTGGGCCGCGGCGCTGGTGGCTATGGCGGTCGCGGCGTTCGCCGGCGGCACCGCGCACGGCTTCGCCGATCGTTTCGGTGCTTCGGGGCTCTGGATCCTGTGGCGGATCACCGTGTGGAGCATTGGGGTCGCCAGCCTGTCGATCGCGGTGGCGGCGGCGCGGTTCGCGCTTCCCAGACCGTGGGTGGGTCTCGCGGTCGGCTTGTTCGGCCTGCAGTTCGCGGCCTACGCCCTGTGGATGCTCCGCCACGACAGCTTCGGGTACGTCATCCTCGAATACGTTCCGGCCATGCTGTTCGCGCTCGTGGTCGCGGCGTGGCAGTGGTGGAGCCGCCGCTGGGCCGGCGGGCCCTGGGTCGTCGTCGGGATCCTCGTGAGTCTTGCCGCGGCCGGCGTGCAGGCCAGTGGCTTTTCCCTCCACAAGCACTTCAACCACAACGATCTGTATCATGTGATCCAGATGGTCGGCGTCTATCTGCTCTACCGCGGAGGTGCGCAGATAGGCGTCACGAATCCGGCCGACGTTCGTATGACAGTGTGAGCGCAAGAGGATGAGTGATATTGGCGAGCGGCTCGAGAGCCTGAAGATCGACCGCGAGGAGACGGTGGAGGCGCGGCGCAAGCCGTGGATCCTCCTGGCCGCTCTGGGCGTTATTCTGGTGATCGCCGCGTTTTGGTGGAGCCAAAGGTCGGGAGCCGCGGTGGTCGAGCTCGCCACCGCGCGGGAGGTGACCGTCGGTGGCCGCCAGACGGTCTTGAACGCCTCCGGATACGTCACCGCTCGCCGCCAGGCTACGGTGTCGTCCAAGGTCACCGGCAAAGTCCGAGAGGTCCTGATCGAGGAGGGCATGACGGTCACCGAAGGGCAGGTGCTGGCGCGTCTCGACGACTCGAATTCCGGTGCGGCCGTCAACCTCGCCGCGGCGCAGCTGCGCGCGGCGCGAACCGATCTCGAAGAGACCCGGGTGCGAATAGCAGAGGCGGAGCTCGATCTCGGCCGGGTCGAGAAGCTCGTCATCGACCAGGTCTCGAGTCAGGCCGAGCTCGACCGGGCGCGCGCCCAGGTGGATTCTCTCGCCGCGCGGCTCGAGAGCCAGAAGGAGAGCGTGCGGGTAGCCGAGCGCAGCCTTGCCCTGGCTCGTCAGGCCCTCGACGACACCGTGATCCGAGCGCCCTTCGAGGGCGTGGTGGTGGCCAAGAACGCTCAGCCCGGAGAGATGATCTCGCCGATGTCCTCGGGTGGATTCACGCGAACCGGCATCGGCACCATCGTCGACATGACGTCCCTCGAGATCGAGGTCGATGTCAACGAGGCCTATATCAACCGGGTGAAACCAGGGCAGCGGGTTGAATCGACCCTTGATTCCTACCCGGAGTGGAAGATTCCGAGCAGCGTGATCGCCATCATCCCGACCGCGGACAGGAGCACCGCGACGGTCAAGGTCCGGATCGCCTTCGATAAGCTCGATTCGCGGATCCTGCCCGACATGGGAGTCAAGGTCGCCTTCCAGGGCGTCGAGGACGCCGGCGGCACCGGAAGCTCGGCCGTGGTCGTGCCCAGGAGCGCGGTGCGCCAGGACGGCAACACGAATCTGGTGTTCGTTTTCTTTGACGAAAAGGTCGAGCGCCGCGCGGTGCGGTTGGGCGACACCAACGAAGAGGAAGCCATGGTGCTTTCGGGCTTGAGCGCAGGTGAGCGGGTCGTGATGGGAGCCCCGGACGGCCTCGCTGACGGCGACGAGGTGAAGGAGAACAACGAATGAGCCAAGACAACGGGTTGCTGGTCGACGTTCGAGGCGTGGACAAGGTGTTCAAGCGCGGCGCCGAGAAGATTCACGTGCTGGGTGGGCTCGACCTCGAGATCCCGGAGGGCGAGTTTCTGGCGCTCATGGGTCCGTCGGGCTCGGGTAAGTCGACGCTTCTGAATCTGATCGGCGGGCTCGACAAGCCGACCCAGGGCGAGGTGCACGTCGCTGGCAAGCGGATCGACAAGCTCTCTGACCGGAAGCTGGCTTCGTGGCGCGCCCGTCATGTCGGACTGGTGTTTCAGTTCTACAATCTGCTGCCGGTCTTGAGCGCCGCTCGCAACGTCGAGCTGCCCTTGCTACTGACGCGGCTCAATTCGAAGCAGCGCAAGCAGCAGGTCGATACCGCGATGACGATCGTCGGACTTTCCCATCGCATGAAGCACTACCCACGTACGCTTTCCGGAGGCGAGCAGCAGCGGGTCGGCATCGCCCGCGCGATCGTCACCGATCCGACCCTGCTGCTTTGCGACGAGCCCACCGGCGATCTCGACCGCAAGGCGGGAGACGAGGTTCTCGAGTTGCTGCAGACGCTGAACGAGAGCCAGGGCAAAACGATCGTCATGGTGACCCACGACCCGCACGCCGCGGCCCGGGCGTCGCGAACTCTCTATCTCGATAAGGGGCAGCTCGGTGAGGAGCCGATCGAATGAAGTATTTGAGACTCATCCTCAGCAATCTCAAGCGCAAGAAGCTGCGCACGACCCTGACCGCTCTTTCGATTCTGGTGGCGTTCATCCTGTTCGGCTATCTGGCGGCGGTCAAGGTCGCGTTCAACCAGGGTGTCGATGTTGCGGGCATCGACCGGCTGGTCGTCCGACACAAGGTATCGATCATCCAGTTCCTCCCCGAGAGCTACAAGGACCGGATGCTGAAGATCGACGGCGTCGATCTGGCGGTGCACGCCACCTGGTTCGGCGGGATCTACCAGAAGCCGTCCAACTTCTTCGCCCAGATGCCGGTCGATCCGGAGCCCTTCCTAGATATGTACCCCGAGTACCTCCTCGAGCCGGAGGAGAAAAAGGCCTGGCTCGAGACCCGCACCGGGGCGATTGTTGGGCGGGTCACCGCCGACCGCTTCGGCTGGAAGGTGGGCGATCGTATTCCGATTCAGGCCACGATCTGGACGAAGAAAGACGGCAGCAGCGCCTGGGAGTTCGACCTGGTCGGCATCTACGAGGGCGCCGAGAAGGGCACCGACACCAGCACGTTTTTCTTCCGCCACGACTACTTTGACGAGGCCCGCCAGTGGGGCGAAGGCAACGTCGGGTGGTACTACGTGCGAGTCAAGGATCCCGAGAGGACCGCAGAGGTTGCCGCGGCCATCGACGCCGAGTTCGCCAATTCGCCCGCCGAGACCAAGGCCGAACCCGAAGGCGCCTTCTTTCAGGGCTTCGCCAATCAGGTCGGCAACATCGCGAGGATCCTGATGGCGATTCTGACCGCCGTGTTCTTTACGATCCTGCTGATCGCCGGCAACACGATGGCTCAGACCGTGCGAGAGCGCCTCAACGAGCTCGCCGTCCTAAAGGCCGTGGGCTTTACCGATCGGGGGGTGCTGGGGCTCGTTCTGGGCGAGTCGTGCCTGTTGGCCGCGATCGGCGGCCTGATCGGGCTGGCCCTCGCCTGGGTGGCCATAACGTACGGCGGCGATCCAACCAACGGAGCCTTTCCGGTCTTTTACTTTCCGGTTCGCGATATCGTGATCGGCGTCCTCCTGGTTCTCTTCGTGGGTTTCGCCGCCGGAATTCTGCCGTCGATTCAGGCGCAGCGCTTGCGCATCGCCGACGCGCTTCGCAGGTAGGAGGGAATCGTCGTGATCAACTGGTTGACCCAGATCGTCTCCGTCACCAAGTTCAGCTTGCAGTCGCTGCCGGAGCGAAAGGGCGCTGCTCTGTCGGCGATTTTTGGTATTGCCGGAGTGGTCGCGGTTCTGGTCGGCGTCCTGTCGATCGCTCAGGGCATCCGGCTGATGGTTCAGAACTCGGGCGAGCCCGAGAACGCGATCGTACTGCGCAGCGGCTCGGACTCGGAGATGATGAGTGGGTTTTCGGGCCAGCAGGCAGAGATCGTCTCCGAGGCTCCGGGCATCGCGCGCTGGGAGCAGGGGGCGATGGCGTCGCCGGAGCTGTTCGTGATCATCAATCTGCCCAAGCGCTCGACTGGAACCGACGCCAACGTTCCTCTGCGCGGAGTGTCGCTCGCGGCATTCGAGGTTCGCAGCAACCTCGAGATCACCCAGGGGAGGATGTTCCAATGGGGTCTCGCCGAGCTGGTGGTCGGCGCCGGAGCGTCGCGGGAATTCACGGGGCTCGAGCTGGGCTCGTCGATCGAGGTCGGCGGCGAGCAGTGGCCGGTTGTCGGCATCTTCGAGGCCGGCGGTGGCATCGCGGAGGGCGAGATCTGGGCCGACGCCGCGGTCGTGCAGCCCGCTTACCGCCGTGGCAACTCGTACCAGTCCGTGTACACAAAGCTCACCTCGACCGACGCGTACAGCGAGTTCAAAGATGCCCTGACCACCGATCCCCGCCTCAACGTCAAGGTCGCCCAGGCGACCGAGTTCTACTCGGAGCAATCGACGCTGCTTCGGAGCATCATCATCGGGCTGGGATCGATCATCGCCGGGCTGATGGGCCTGGGTGCGATCTTTGGTGCACTGAACACGATGTACACCGCGGTGTCGGCGCGCACCCGTGAGATCGCGACCCTGCGAGCGCTGGGCTTCAAATCGGGTCCGGTGGTGATCTCGGTACTGTTCGAGTCGCTCCTTTTGGCGCTCGTTGGCGGGCTCATCGGAGGGGGCTTGGCCTACGTCGCGTTCGACGGCTTCCGGGCTGCGACCATCAACTTCCAGAGCTTCAGCCAGATCGCCTTCGCCTTCGACGTCAACGCCACGCTGCTCAAGAACGGAATCCTCTACGCGGCCTTGATCGGCCTGGTCGGAGGCCTCTTTCCGGCCCTGCGGGCCGCCCGTATGCCGGTCGCGGCGGCGCTGCGCGAAGGCTAGCGGTTCGGCCTTAGAGCTCCTTCAGAATCCAGCGGGAGCGTCGCATGCGCACACGCAGTACCTCGACTCGGTGTCGGTAGCCGCGACTGTCGCTCGAGGGGTTCCAGCTGCGCGGCCTCGAGAGTCCGGCGGCCAGCTGGGCCGCTTGCCTCTCGGAGAGGCGCGTCGCTGAAATACCGAAAAACGCCCGGGACGCGGCCTCCGCCCCGAACTGGTCGGGTCCGAACTGAGCGACGTTGAGATAGAGCTCGAGAATCCTGCGCTTCGAGAGATGCCGCTCGAGCTGGCGGGTGAGCTGAATCTCCTTGGCTTTCCGCCAGGGGTTTCTCGAGGGCGAGAGCCACAGGTTCTTGGCCAGCTGCTGGGTGATTGTCGAAGCGCCGCGGAGCGGACGTTTTGTCTCGAGCGACTGACGAACGGCGGTGCGGAGCTCTTCGAGCTCGAAGCCCCGATGACTGAAAAAGCCGATGTCTTCGGCAACCAGAACAGCGTGCTTGAGAGTCGGCGAGATGCCGGCGTAGGTGACCCAGGTTTGATCCGGGCGCTTGCCCGACTCGCGACGGTGGCGGTCGATGAAGGCCGTGGTGGTTGGATTGGTCTCGGCGAGGGCGGCGACGTCGGGCCAGGTCAGCCACTGCCAGGCCGCGACAAGAGACGACGACAAGACCAGCGCGAGCAGGACGCGGCGAAGCACGGCGCGAGTCTAACTCGCTGCTTGAGCGGGTCGGGTTTGTCCGGCTGTTCGGACCCTCGAAGACACCACACGGAGACGTGCGACGTCTACCTCGCGGACATCGACTTGTATCCACGGGTGTCTTCTATACTGTCGAGCGGTGCTGAGTCGAAGGCAACTCCTCAAGGCGGGCGCGCTCGGGCTTCTCGGGTCGAGCGCGTGCCGAGGGCCCGAGTCGATGCCTGCGCCGCCTCCCGACTCAGCCGATCTCGTTCTCAACGATATTCACTCCAAGCTCAACGCGACCCGGGTCGCGAAGATCGCTCGGCCGCGGAGTCTCGCCGAGCTCCAGGACGCCATCGGCGAAGCGGCTCGCGAGGGGCTGGCGGTATCGGTCGCGGGAGGTCGTCATTCGATGGGAGGACAGCAGTTCGCGGAGGGGGCTCTGCACATCGACATGAGTGGGCTCGATCGGGTCGTCGGCCTCGATCGCGAAACCGGGCTTCTCGAAGCCGAAGCGGGCATCGCGTGGCCGGAGCTCATCCAGAGCTCGCTCGCGCTCCAGGACGGATCGGGGCCGATGTGGGGAATCCGCCAGAAGCAGACCGGCGCCGACCGGCTCTCGTTGGGCGGTGCTCTGGCGTCCAATATTCACGGTCGCGGGCTCACCCTCGCTCCCTTTGTGGGTGACATAGAGTCCTTTGTTTTGGTCGACGGCGGCGGCAACGCGAGACACTGCAGCCGGACGGAAAACCCGGAGCTCTTCCGGATGGCGATCGGCGGTTACGGCCTCTTCGGCGTGGCGCATTCCCTCATGCTCCGGCTCTCGCCGCGTCGCAAGCTCGAGCGCGTGGTCGAGGTGCTGCCGGTCGGCGAGCTGGCGGGCCGCGTCGAGTCGCGTGTGGCCGACGGCTTTCTCTACGGCGACTTTCAGTTCCTGACCGATGCCGCTTCGCCGGAGTTCCTTCAGCGAGGCGTGTTCTCGTGCTACCGCCCTGTCGATGGAATGGAACCGATCCCCGACGGGCAGCGTCGGCTCGCCGGCGAGGACTGGATCCGGTTGCTCCATTTGGCGCATACCGACAAGTCGCGCGCGTTCGAAGAGTACGCCGCCTACTACGTGACCACCACCGGTCAGCTTTATTGGAGCGACACCCATCAGCTCAGCTTCTATGCCGACGACTATCATGCCGGTCTCGACCAGCGAGCAGGGGCGCGGATCCCGGGCTCGGAGATGATCTCGGAAGTCTACGTGCCCCGCGGCGAGCTGGCCGGGTTTCTCGGCGAGGCCGCCGACGCGTTTCGAAGCGCCGGGGTCGATGTTATCTACGGCACCGTGCGCTGGATCGAGCCCGATCGCGAGACGTTTCTGCCGTGGGCCGGTGAGAACTGGGCGGCGATCGTCTTCAACCTGCACGTGGATCACAGCCCGGCGGGAATCGAGCGAGCCAACCGCGAGTTTCGCCTGTTGATCGATCTCGCCAGCAAGAGAGGAGGAAGCTACTTCTTGACCTACCATCGCTGGGCGAGCCTCGAGCAGGTGGAGGACTGCTACCCACAGATGCCGCAGTTCTTGAGGGCAAAGCTCGAGCGCGATCCGGATGAGCGCTTCCAGAGCAACTGGTACCGGCACTACAAGGCGATGTATGCGGATGTGTTGTAGACGCGGTATCAGCGCGACTTACCGTTGTAGCTGTCGACCGGCTTTCGAGTCCCGGCCTCGGTCGACACGGAGGTCGACCGCTACAATTCGATGGACGCGCGCCGTCCTCCTGGTCGCGGCTGCCGTTGGCCTCGTGGCGCCCCTGCCGGCCGCCGCCGAGCTCGAGCCGACCGAGCAGCGGATCGTCGCCTGGGTCGAGGGACACACCGATCAGGCTCTGGTGCTTCTCGAGCAGGTCGTCAACATCAACAGTGGCACGATGAACTTCGAGGGTGTTCGGAGAGTCGGCGAGTTGTTCGCAGAAGAGTTCGGGGCTCTCGGCTTCGAGACCGAGTGGTTGGATGGCGCTCCCTTCGAGCGCGCAGGTCACCTGGTGGCACGGCGGCAAGGAGCCGCTGACGGCGATCGCACGCACGTCCTGTTGATCGGTCACCTCGACACGGTCTTCGAGCCCGACAGCCCGTTTCAGCGTTTCGAGCGACTCGGCGCGAGCGAGGCGAGCGGCCCCGGAACGACGGACATGAAGGGCGGCGACGTCGTCATGCTCTTCGCCCTGAGAGCGCTCGAGGCCGAGGGGCAGCTCGACAAGATGGATGTCACAGTCATCCTGACCGGTGACGAGGAGCGCTCGGGCAGGCCGCTCGATGCCGCCCGTGAGGTGCTGGTCGATGCCGCTCGCGTGGCGCACGTCGCGATCGGCTTCGAGGACGGTGACGGCGATCCCGAGACCGCGGTGATCGCTCGCAGAGGCTCGGGCAGCTGGCGACTGAAGGTCGTCGGCAAGCCAGCGCATTCGTCGCAGATCTTTCAGCCGGAGGTGGGCGCCGGAGCGATCTACGAAGCCGCCCGCATTCTGACCGAGTTTCGTGAGGGGCTGGCTTCAGAAGAGGATCTCACCTTCAACCCCGGCGTCATTCTGGGTGGCACCGACGTCGAATTCGACCCGGTCGAGGCGCGGGGGTCGGCCTTTGGCAAGAACAACGTGATCGCCGAGCATGCCGTGGTCACCGGCGATCTGCGGGCGATGTCACCTGAGCAGTACGAGCGGGCGACTCGGAAGATGCTCGAAATCGTCGCGGAGCATCCGCCCCATACGAAGGCCGAGCTGACCTTTTCTCCGTCATACCCGCCCATGGCCGCGACCGAGGGCAACCGGCGGCTTCTGGCGCTCTACGACCAGGCGAGCCGCGATCTGGGCCACGGCCCGGTCGAGCCGGTCAACCCCCGCAACGCCGGCGCTGCCGACGTCTCGTTCGCCGCGGGCCTCGTGGACATGGCCCTGGATGGAATCGGGTTGATGGGCAAGGGTGGGCACACCCTCGGCGAGACCGCCGATCTCGAGACAATGCCGATGCAGATCGAGCGCGCGGCGATACTGCTGTTGCGGCTAGCGAGAGCCTCCGGCCGGCAATAGGCCGATGGAGCGGTCGGCCTCCGTGTCGACCGACTGCGTCGCTGTTTCCGCAACGAGTTTCTAGCCGGTCCGCAGCCGCCGTCCCAGCCTGGTGAACTGACGCAGTGAATCCTCCAGGCCGCCCGTTCGGTTTCTCTCGAGCCACAGCCCGCGCCGGCGCTCGGCGAGCTCTTCGAGGCTTTGCAGGATGCGGTTGCGTGCCGATTCCGGGAGATCTGGCAGGCCGGCGAACGGAGAGTCGAGGCGCGCCTTGCCGACCTCGCATGCGAGCAGCAGGGTGTCGGCGACCCAGATCGACTCATCGCGGCAATGGGCCTCCACCGGGTGCGACGGATTCGGGGGCATCGCGGCGAGTGCCTTCTTGACGGCCTCGGCGGCTCGCTCGAGGCCGTCTTGGGAAAGCCCGCGGTAGCGGCGATGCTCGAGCCCGTCGTCAGGCGACATCAGCAGATGAAAGAGGGCGGTGCCGTTCTTCTGCGAGGCACCGGTGACGGTGTAGACGTTGGACAGCTCGATCGCCGCCGAGCCCAAGCCGCTTTCGGGAGCGTCCAGGATCCAACGATCGATAGCGTCGGCCCAGCAGGAGCCCTCTCGGCGCCTGGCGGCGGAGCCGTGCCACGCGAACGCGGCTCCAGCTGCGAGCGCCGGATAACTCGCAGACAATGGCTGCAAATGCCCGTGGTCTCCCCACTCGGTGAGCAGGTAGCCCGTGGCTCCGGTGGCGAGGCCGGCCTCGGCCGCCTCGCCGACGTTGGCCACCATGTTGCGCCCTCGACCGGCGAAGCTCGACCAGGCGCTGGTGCCGGGACACAGGTAGACATCGCAGCCGGTGGCGCCCAGAACCGCGCTGTCTTCGCGGAACGGGTGTCCGGCCTCGTAGCCCCATTCGCAGAGAATCACGTCTCTGGCGATCTCGTCGAGGAGCTCTCGGTGCTCCACAAGCATGTCCGCCCAGATCATGACCCGCCGGCCGTGTTCCTTGGCGAGCGTGCGGACGGCGTTGAGAAAACGAAGTACGACCGCGGCGAGCCCCTCGGCGGAGCAGGCCGCCTTGGATCGTCCCCGGCCGATCTCGAACGCTTCATCGAAGCCGACGTGAAAGCGTGCGCTCGAGAAGCTCGGTAGGAGCTTGCCGTAGAGATCCCCGAGAAAGCTCAGGGAGTCCGGGTCGGTCGGGCAGAGGCTGAACGGCTCGATCTCGGCGCTGAACGGGTGCTCGATTCCGTCGGGGCATTCGGCGAGCTGGCGGTACGGCTGGTGAATGAGCCAGCGGTGCAGGTGGCCAAAGCTGTTCTGGTTCGGAACCAGCTCGACGCCCCGGAGACGGCAGTATCCGTCGAGCTGTCGAACCTGGCCGGGGGTGAGAGGGTCCACTCCCTCCCAGACCCTTTCGTGACCCGGATAGGCGAAGGTGTGCTCCATGTAGAGCTGCAGCTCGTTGTATTTGAGATCGGCCAACAGATCGACCAGCCACAGCAAGGTCTTCATTTGCGGGACCTTGTTGCGGCTGATGTCCAGCAGAAAGCCGCGGCGGGCGAAGTCCGGCCGGTCGCGAATCGCGACGCCAGGCACCGGTTGGTCGCCGTCCCGCCACCCGTGTGCCTTGAGCCACTGACGCAGGGTCACCGCGCCGTAGAGAAACCCGCGCCGGTTGGCGGCGTTGATCTCGACGCCGTCGCTCGCGATCAGAAGCTCGTAGCCTTCAGGCGGCAAGTCCGCGTGGACTTCGAGCCGGATCGGTCGCGAGGCGGGTCGGGAGGTGCTGGCTTCGGGTGGGCTCGCGATGCCGCGGTCGGCCAGATAGTCCATCGCGGCGGCAACCGCGGAGCGCGGAGGAAGCCGCGCCCCGAAATGAAGTCGGTTGGCCTGGAGCGAGTCCTCATGCCGGCGCACCGATTGCGGCTCCGGCAGCAGGTGATTGTGATTCGCGCTCACAGCGTTCTGGCCACCGCTCAGCCTGCGGCCCGTATCGAGGCGATCGGAGGCAGGTTGGCGGCCACCAGGCTCCAGGTCGCGCCGCCGTCGGCCGACCCATACACGGCTCCGGACTCGGCGCCGAAATAGAGGCCGAGTGGGTTGGCACCGTCGTGGCAGAATCCCTGCCGCAGAACCGTGAGGAAGGCGTTTTCCTGAGGCAGACCCTGGGCACGCGCGCGCCAGCTCGAGCCGCGATCCGAGGTTTCGAACACCCGGAGCTTGCCTTCAGGCGTCACCCGATCGATGTCCGCGACCAGCGGTATCACCCAGGCGCGGTTCGGATCCCGGGGATCGGCGACGATCGGGAAGCCGAAATCGGAGGGCAGGCCGTTCGGGTCGCCGACCGCCGCGATGTCGTTCCAGGTGTACCCCGCGTCGTCCGATCGGTACACGCCGCCGTGAAACTGCATGTAGAAGGTGTTCGGCTCGACCGGCGACTGCTGGAGCTTGTGAACGCAGTGCATGATGGTGTCCGCTCGCGCGTCCTCGGGAAGGTACCTGGGCACCAGGCCCTCGGAATAGTGCGACCAGCTCTCGCCCCCGTCCTCGGTCTGCCAGACACCCACGGCGGACATGGCGAGCGTCAGCCGATCAGGCTGTCCCGGCCACAGGCAGATCGAGTGCAGGCAGAGCCCACCCAGGCCGCCCTCCCAGTCGGGACGGGAAGGCTGGTCCCACAGTGCGCGGTTGAGCGCCCATGTACGGCCTGAATCCTGGCTCTTGAACAGTGCGGCGGGGGCAACACCCGCCCAGAGCACCCCGTCTTCGAGGCCGGGTGTGATCACCCACACCCTGCTGACGGCGGCTTCCGTGTCTTCCGGAAAGGCCGGACCGTCGGCCTGCTCCCAATCTCCGGTCGGATCTTCGGCGATGTAGACGTGCGGGCCGAACTGACCGTGAGTGACCGAGGCGTAGTAGAGGCCGGTGCGCGGGTCGCGTATCGCGTACTCGACGGCCTGGCCCTCGAACTGGCGGGTTACGACATCCATCGCCTGTCCCCGGGGTCCGCGCAAGACGAACAGGCCCTTCTTGGTTCCGACCAGAATCTCGCTTGTTTCTTTCATGCTTGTCCTCCCGAAATGGCTTGCAGGACGTAGATCTCGTCGTCGGGTCCGACAGCGGCATCGAGAGGCGCCTTGGTGGCACCCACGAAGACGTTGACGTGCTGGCGAATGCGCCCTTGATCGTCCAGGATCCATCCCTTGAGGTCGGGGTGCGCCAGCTCGAGGGACCGCAGGCAGTCTCCGACGGTCGATCCGGTCGCGGCGACGCGGTCACGCCCGGACGCGCGGCTCTTGAGGGCCGTCGGCAGGATGATCGTACTCACGGATTCAGACTATGCCCTGAGCGTCGCCGCGGCGCAAGATGGGGTAGTCTTCACGATGGTCATGTCGGACTTGGTTCTTATCGTAGACGACGAGCCGGGTATCTTGACGGCTCTCTCGAACGTCCTTTCGGATGAGGGTTTCGAGACCCTCTGCACGGAGAGCGGTGAACAGGCGCTCGTGCTGTATCGAGACCGCAAGCCGGACGTGGTGTTTCTGGATATCTGGATGCCGGACAGGGACGGCCTGGAGACTCTCCAGGCGCTGCGTGAGACGGATCCGGCGGCTGCCGTGATCATGATGTCCGGCCATGGCACAACGTCGACGGCGGTCAAAGCCCTAAAGATGGGCGCGTTCGACTACGTCGAAAAGCCGCTGTCCTACAGCCAAGCGGTGGAGAGTGCTCAAGGCGCGATCGCCTACCGACGGAACGCTTCCACGAGCGGCACTCTCCTCACTTCGGCGATCAGGTCGGAGGATCGGCTCGCCGCCGACTTCGAGTTCCGTCCGCCGGATGTCCCGCTGCTTCACAGCACGGATGTGCCGCAGAGGACCGTGGCTCAGAGCACGGTGCTTTACGGCCTAGGGCTGCACTCGGGTTTTCGCACCGGCATGGTGATTCAGCCTCTGCCTCCGAACTCGGGGATCCATTTCTTGACCTTGCCGACGAACACCCACATTCCGGGCTTCGTCGGAGTGGTTGCCGAGACTTCCTACGCGACGACCCTCGAAAGAGACGGCGTCGGCATCAAGACGGTCGAGCATTTCCTGTCGGCGTGCCACGCGCTCGGGATCACCAACGTGCTGGTCAAGGTCCACGGGGAGCTGCCGGTGCTCGACGGCTCTGCGATCGAGTTCTGCCAGACTCTTTCCGAGGTCGGCGTCGTCGATCAGGGTGAGCCCCGAAAGGAGATCATCATCGACCGCACCTACAAGGTGAATGGCGGCGAGAAGAGCCTGACTCTCGAGCCGTCCGACGAATTCGAAGCGTCCTACGTTCTCGACTACCCGGCGCCGGTCGGCCGCCAGAGCTACGCCTATGGGCCCTTGCGTCCCGAGACCTATCTGGAGCAGATCGCTCCGGCCCGGACCTTCGGCTTCGTCAAGGATCTCGACATGATGAACGAGTTGGGCTTGGGTACCGGTGGAAGGCTCGACAACTGCATCCTGGTCGGTGAGGACGACATCATCAACACCGAGCTGCGCTTCCCGGACGAATTCGTGCGCCACAAGATTCTCGACGTGATCGGAGATCTGTATCTACTCGGCTATCCGGTGCGTGGCAAGGTCACCGCCAGCCTCACAGGCCATCGCGACAACATCGCGATCCTCCGGAAGATCCTCCAAGAGAACTCGACCTAGAGCGGTCCGCGGTGGAAGGAATCGATACGAGGCACGAGGGCTCGGCGGCCCAGTTCACCCAGGAAAGCATCCTGCGGGACTACCGGATCGGTTTCCGCAGCCGGGAGACGAGTCTTCTCGGCCGCCGCGAGGTCTTCTCGGGAAAGGCCAAGTTCGGCATTTTCGGCGATGGCAAGGAGGTCGCCCAGCTGGCCCTGGCCCGCGCCTGCAGGCCCGGCGATATCCGCTCGGGCTACTACCGCGACCAGACCCTGCTCATGGCGCTGGGGCTGCTCGGCGTCGAGAGTTTCTTCGCTCAGCTCTATGCCGACGCGGACCCCGAGCGAGAGCCGAACTCCTCCGGTCGACAGATGACGGCGCATTTCGCGACGCGACTTCTGGACGACAAGGGTCGCTTCATGGATCTCACCCAGGGCGTCCATTCCTCGGCGGACGTATCGCCCACCGGCTCACAGATGCCGCGGCTGGTGGGCTTGGCCTACGCGTCCCGGCTCTACCGGGAGCTCAAGCTCCAGGGGTTCGAGGGGTTTTCCAGCAACGGTGACGAAATTGCGTTCGGCACGATCGGCAACGCCACCTGCGCGGAGGGACTCTTCTGGGAATCGATCAACGCCGCCGGGGTTCTTCGAGCACCCATGCTGCTCTCGATCTGGGACGACCACTACGGCATTTCGGTGCCCAACGAGCTCCAGATCACCAAGGGCGACCTGAGTGAGTTGCTCCAGGGGTTTCGCAGGGCGCCAGGCGATAAGGCCGGCTTCGACATCTACAGTGTCAAGGGCTGGGACTATCCGGGCCTGTGCGAGACGTATCTCAATGCGGCCGAGATCGTCCGACTCGAGCACGTGCCGGCGATCGTGCACGTGCGTGAGATGACGCAGCCCCAGGGACACTCGACGTCGGGCAGCCACGAACGGTACAAGTCGGCGGAGCGGTTGGCGTGGGAAGAGGAGTTCGACTGCCTTCGCCAGATGCGATCGTGGATGGTCGCGCAAGGGATCGCGTCGGAGTCCGGTCTTCTGGAACTGGAGGAGCAAGAGAGGGCAGCGGTGCGTGTGAGCCAGCATTCGGCTTGGGAGGCTTTCAGAACTTCGGTCGATTCGGATCGGCGCATTTTTGCCTCCTGGGCGTCACAGCTCGCGAGCGCCTCCGGACATGGCGAAGAGATCCGGTCCGTCGAGAAACGCTTGGATCGCCAGCCCAACGTGCTGCGCCGGGATCTTGTGGCCGCGGCGACCGAGCTCCTGGTTGTGACCCGTGACGAGAACCTCTCCGAGCGAGAGGAGATCGCCAAATGGCGCAGGCACCAGCTCGAGGCGAACGGCGAGCGCTACGGATCCGATCTCTACAGCGAAACGGCCGCCTCGGCCCTGGCCGTACCGGTGGTGCCGGCCGACTCCGAACACGGTGCCGAGAGCCTGCGGGGCTTCGAGATCCTGAACGCGTGCTTCGACCATGCCTTCGCTCGGTATCCGCAGCTCGTGGCCTTCGGCGAGGACGTGGGGAAGCTCGGCGATGTCAACCAGGGCATGACCGGTCTGCAGGAAAAGTACGGCCCGCTGCGCGTGTCGGACACCGGCATTCGTGAGGCGACGATTCTGGGCCAGGCCATCGGGCTGGCCATGCGCGGCTTCCGGCCGATAGCCGAGGTCCAGTACCTCGACTACCTTCTGTATGCGCTTCAGATCATGTCGGACGATCTGGCGACCGTGCGCTGGCGCACCCGCGGCGGGCAGTGCGCGCCGGTGATCGTGCGCACTCGCGGCCACCGACTCGAAGGCGTCTGGCATTCGGGCTCTCCAATGGCCGGCATTCTGAATCTGATTCGGGGCGTGTATCTGTGCGTGCCGCGCGACATGACCCGAGCCGCGGGGATGTACAACACCCTGCTTCAGGCCGACGACCCTGCGGTGGTGGTGGAAGTGCTCAACGCCTACCGGGCCAAGGAGCCCATGCCCACGAACATCGGTGACTTCACCGTGCCCCTAGGCGTTCCAGAGGTTTTGCGCGCCGGCGAACATGTGACTCTGGTCACCTACGGGGCCTGCTGCAAAATTGCGCTGGAGGCCGCCCAGATGCTGGCGACGACCGGTGTCGGGGTCGAGGTGATCGACGTTCAGACGCTGCTCCCGTTCGACGACGAGTCGCGGATTCTAGAGTCGGTCAAGAAGACCAACCGGGTCGTCTTCGTCGACGAAGACGTTCCCGGCGGTGCCACGGCCTACATGATGCAGAAGGTCCTGGTGGAACAGGAGGCCTTCCACTGGCTCGACGCGGAGCCGCTCACCGTGAGCGCCAAGGCCCACCGCCCTCCGTACGGCTCCGACGGGGACTACTTCTCGAAACCCAACCGCGACGAGATCTTCCAGGCGGTCTACGGCCTGATGCACCGCTGCGACCCTGCCCGATACCCAGAAATCTTGTAGCGGTCGACGTCCCTGTCGACCGTCTTGGTTGGAGGGCAGCGTTGGATTTCGATGCGGCCCGGGGCTAGCCCGCCCGCACGGCCTCGACTTCCGCGATCGTCTTTGCGACAGGCGGCCCTAGCAGCCGTGCGCCGTTTTCCGTGATCACGAAGTCCTCCTCGGAGCGCAGGCCTCCGAAGTCGCGGTAGTCCTCGACCCGGTCATAGTCGATGAAGTCGGTGAACTTTCCTTCGAAGCGCCAGCGTTCGATGAGCTCGGGAATGAAGTAGATCCCGGGCTCAACGGTGAGAACGAAGCCGGGCAGGAGCTCTCTGGCGAGGCGGAGGGATTTCAGGCCGAATTGAGTGCTTCGCTCGAAGCCGTCTCCGTAGCCAACCCGGTCTTCGCCCAGGTCTTCCATGTCGTGAACGTCGAGGCCCATCATGTGGCCGGTGCCGCACTGGAAGAACAGAGCGTGGGCGCCGGCGGCGACGGCTTCGCCGACGTCGCCTTTCATGAGGCCGAGACCCTTCAAGCCGGAGGCGATGGTGCGGCAGGCGAGGAGGTGGACGTCGCGATAGGGCACGCCGGGTGCGAGCGCGGTGACTGCGGCCTCGTGGGCGTCGAGGGCGATCTGGTAGATCTCTTTCTGTTTCCCGGTGAAGGTGGAATCGACCGGAAAGGTGCGTGACATGTCGCCGGCGTAGTGAAGAGCCGACTCCGCGCCCGAGTCGTTCAGGAGCATCTGGCCGCTTTCGAGAGTGTTGCCGTGGAAGTGGTTGTGAAGCGTCTCGCCGCGGACGGTGACGATGGAGGGAAAGGAGAGCCCGCCGCCGGATCGCTCCGCGACTTCCTGGACGGCGGCGGCGATCTCCTGCTCGACCATGCCGGGCCGGACCATCTCCATGGCTTTGACGTGCATGGCGCACGTGACGGTCACGGCTTTCTCGATCTCTTTGATCTCCTCTGGGGCCTTGATCGAGCGCTGCGCGATGACCGCGCGGATGAAGGGCTCGGAGCTGCCCGAGCGTGCGGCCGACGGGTCGATATCGAGGAGCTCGATCAGCCGAAAGACATTGGCCGCGCGGTACGGGGGTAGAAAGTGGGCTGTGCGGCTCGAGCGTCGGGCTCCGCCAAGAACCTCAGTGAGGCCTGCGGCCGTGCGCGTGCTCTCGACGCCAGCCCGCGCAGCTCGCTCCGCGATCGTCGGCCGGTTGCCCATCCAGACGATCTGGTCAATGGTCAGGTCGTCGCCGAAGAGCGTGGTCGTGCCGTCGTCGAGGTCGATCGTCGCGGCGAGGTCCGGCTGATCCAGGCCGAAATAGTACAGAAATGAGCTGTCCTGTCGGAATGGGTAGATGTTGTCGGCGTAGTTCATCGGGCTGTCCTCGTTGCCGAGAAAGAGCAGAAGCCCCGAATCGAGTTGGGAGATGAGTGCCTCGCGGCGAGCTGTGTAGATTTCCGAGGAGAACACGGCGGGATCGTAGCAGGGGGCCAGGGGAAGCCCGGGCGTCGACCGCAGCGCAGGGAGGCGTCGGGAAGGGCAAGAAGAACCGTTCGTCCGGCGCTGTGCCTGAAGGGCCGGCCGCGTGCGTCTTGCGAGCGAGGTCCGCCGAGCGAGAAGAACATCAGATTCGGTCGACACGGAGGTCGACCGCTACGAACCTGAACATCAGATTCGGTCGACAGGGACGTCGACCGCTACAAACGGACAGGAGACGGTCGACACGGAGGTCGACCGCCACAAGGTCCCTCAGCAAAACCAGTCGGGAGGGGACACCAGGGAATGGTGTCCACGATGGCTACATGAAGCCGAGCTGGAGCTTCGCCGCCTCGGTCATCATGTTCTGATTCCAGGGCGGATCGAGCACCACCTCGACGTCGGCTGTGTCGACGTCCGGGAGGTCCTCGATTCGGTTCTTCACGTCGGTTGCGAGAACCGGTCCCATCCCACAACCTGGAGCGGTGAGGGTCATCTTGATCGTGACGTCGGAGTGCTCCGGACCCTTCTCGTGGAGCTGGCAGTCATAGACGAGGCCCAGGTCCACGATGTTGACCGGAATCTCCGGGTCGTAGCATTTCTTGAGCTGCGCCCAGACCCGGTCCTCCAGAGAGCCTTCCGCCAGTTCCGTTACCCGATCCTTCGGTGGCTCCTTGCCGATGGCGTCGGCGTTCTTTTCGTCGATGCGAAACATCGCGCCGCGATCGGTCATGATCGTGAAGCTTCCTCCCAGCTCCTGCGTGATCCAGACTTCTTCGCCTTGAGGAATGGTGACGTCGATACCGTCCGGAATCTGGATCGCCGGAACCTCGCGTGCGATCGTGGTGCGTTCGTGAGCCATGCTTCCTCCTGGATAGGGAGTATACGGCGAGCCGCCGCGGGAACAGTGGGCGGCGGCCGCTTGGAGGCACCCGATGGCCGAGGCGCCGCCTGAAGCCGCCTTTTGCGGGTCCGCGCCGATTATCTGTCAGGAAAACGATGCCAGCGGAAATGTATATAGAGCGTGACCGAAGTGTCGAGGTGAATGGTGGTGCGGGGAGGTCCCGTTCCCGGTTGGCTGATGCATCTGGTCTACCCTTGTGAGAAGGGAAGTAAGGTTAGATGAATCAATGCGTGGTTGAGCTTCTCTCTCTGACGAGAGGGATGGGAAATGGTTTTGGTGGGCGGAACCTCCCGTGTGCACCATAGGTTAAGCCGGCAACTCCCCCGGCTGGTTCACTCTACCTGACACGAGCGTCGAAACGCAAAAAGATTACTCGTTCTCTATAGTTCCCTATCTATTTGTAATTTCCGTCGGATGGCGCCAGGCGGCGGGGCGGGCTTCGTTCCGGTGATAGGGTCCCGCGCATGCTGAAAAAGTCGCCGCCTGCCTGGCTGTCGTCGATGGTTCTCTTGGCTCTGGCTTGCGATTCCGGTCCGCCTCGGGCGACGTCAGAGGACGTGAAAGCTCGCGCGGAGAGGCTGGCCCACGAGTTCCTCCTGGTCGACACCCACATCGACGTGCCCTACAGGCTCGCCGATGGCGGTGACGAAGACCTTTCCCAGCGCACCGACGGGGGGGACTTTGACTACCCGCGCGCGATCGCAGGTGGTCTGGACGTGGCGTTCATGTCGATTTACGTACCGGCCTCTTACCAGGAGACCGGCGGCGCGAGAGACTACGCGGACAGCCTGATCGACATGGTCCAGGGCTTCGAAGGGCGCTGGCCGGGCAAGTTCCGAGTGGTTCACGACACGGAGGAAGTTGGCGCGATCTCAGCCGGAATCATCGGTCTCGCACTCGGTATGGAAAACGGCGAGCCGATCGAAGGTGATCTCGAAAACCTGCGACACTTCTACGATCGCGGCATTCGCTACATCACGCTCACCCATTCAAAGAACAACCACATCTGCGATTCCTCGTATGCAAAAGAAGCAACCTGGAACGGGCTGAGCCCGTTCGGGCGCGAGGTCGTCGGCGAGATGAACCGCCTGGGCATCATGATCGACATCTCTCATCTTTCGGATGCCGCGGCCGAGCAGGTGCTGGCGCTGAGCTCGACCCCGGTGATCGCTTCGCATTCCTCGGTGCGCGCGTTCACTCCGGGCTTCGAGCGCAACATGAGCGACGAATTGATCGTCAAGCTGGCCGAGCGCGGCGGCGTGATTCAGATCAACTTCGGGTCGTCGTTCCTGACCGAAGAAGCCAACACCCACAGTGCGGCCACCTGGGAGGCGGCCGCGGCCTACGCCGAGGAGAACGGGCTCGACTCGGACAGCCCAGAGGTGGAGGAGTGGGTCGCCGAGTACCGCCGCGAATTTCCGCTTCGGCTGGCCACTATCGAGGATGTCGTTGATCACATCGAGCATGTGATCGCCCTGGTGGGTATCGACTATGTCGGCCTGGGCTCGGACTTTGATGGCGTCGGCCCGACCCTTCCCGAAGGGCTCGAGGACGTCTCTCGGTTTCCGAATCTGATCCAGGCACTCCTCGAGCGAGGCCGCTCCGAGGAGGACATCGAGAAGATCTGCGGCGGCAACCTGATGCGGGTTTGGCGAAGCGTCGAGACCGCCGCGAATCCGCTGCCTGTGTAGGAATCGAGCCGGCGAGCGGCCCTAGCTGTCCTCGGAGCCCGTCTCGGAGTCCATTCGGCGCTCGAACTCGAGCTCGAGCCAACGGCCTCGGACGAGCGGTCCGAGAACGATGCAGGTGCGCGTGGAGGCGACGGTCTCGATGGATCCGAAGCCGTTTTCGAGGACGCCGGCCAGCGCCGCGGTGTCCTGGGCGCGCACCTTGACCAGAAACGCGTCGTCGCCCGTTATCTTGCCTACTTCCTCCACGTGCTCGAGCTCGGCGAGCTGACGGAAGGTCTGGTCTCGCCGTCCGGGATCGTTGTCCTTGACGAAGACGTAGGCGAGCACCTCAAATCCGAGGACGGCCGGGTCGAAGTCCGCACGGTACCCGACCACGACGCCGGAGGCCTCGAGCTTCCTGAGGCGCTCGCCGACGGCCGCGGCCGTCAGCCCGACGAATCGGCTCATTTTCGCCTTGGAGATTCGGCCGTCCTTCTCGAGGAGCGCGAGAATCTTGAGGTCGGTCAGGTCCATGATCGCCCTGAGCTCTTGGCCTTCGCAGAACCTACTGCGAACGCCTCACATAGTACGAGTCCCAGGTCACGGTCCAGGTCTTGCCGCCGTCGGTCGAGGCCTCGGCCATCTGGCGGACCTTGCCGGTGGTGATTCGGGTCCAGGTCCATCGACTTCGGCTCGGCAGATCCGGATCGCTTTCCAGGATCATGGATCCGTTCCGGAAGGTGCCCTCGAGATTCGGCCAGTTGGCGATCCTGCCGGTGTTGTCTCTGAAGATCTGGGTCCATGTCTCGTCGACATCGTCAAAGTAGTTGAGCGACAGTCCCTTGTGGCCGCTCTGGGACTCCCACTCCTCTAGAACCAGGCACCCGTCCAGAGAGTTGCTGATCAGGTTGTGTCCGACGACCTGACCCTGAGGGTTCTCCACGTCCCAGTCGCCGATCCAGAAGTCGAACTGGCGAAACTCGTCCGCGGTGCACGGGAGCAGCTGCTGGATGGCCTCCTGGAATCTCGAGTCCGTTCGCAGCCAATCGAACTCCGAATTGGCTTGCAGCCGCTGCGCGAGGCCTCTTGACGAGCCGAGAGCCACCAGCTCGGAGAGAGTCTCGAAGGTCGCCGGCTCCTTGGCCCTCGCCTGCGCCCGGGCGATGCCGTAAAGAGCCGGCCCCGCGGCGTAGCCGAGGTCGATCGCTTTTCGATAGGCGGCAACCGCCCGGGAGCTCGCGTTGCCGGTCTCGAGGGTCGCGAGGGCGAACCTGAACCAGGCCGTGGCGTCCTCGGGCCGGCCCTCGGTCAGAGCCTCGTAGAGGGGGAGGGCCGTCTTCCAGTCGCCCGCCCCGAAGGCTACGTTGGCGTCCGCTTCCACTTGTTCCAGGTGAGTCGCGTCCGTTGTGCCCGGGGTCGCCTCGGCGCCTCGGTCTCCGACGAGCGTCATCGACAGGAGAAGCAGTGCGGCGCTGGCGACGTTGGTCGAGGGTCTGTGGTTCATGCGAGGGCTCCTCCCGGCTTTACGATTAACTTTATGATGGAGAAGACGGCAAAACTCAATTGTTTCCATAGATAATCCGTATTGTAGCTATGGATAATGTCGGACGATAAGCGAATCGCCAGCTGATAGCAAGTCCCTTTCGAACTGATGCCGGTGTCTCCCGCTCTGGATACGCTCGGGTGCCGAGCCCGCAGCGACCTTGCCGCCAAGACACGAGCCGCGCACACCGAGACTCGATTCGCCGCCCGCAAACGCGAGCCGGCGCGCCGCGCGGCTAGCCGGCCTTCTCCTCGACGTACCGCCTTCTGAGGTTCACCGGCCCTCTCCGAGCCCTTCTCAGTCTGAGGTTCAGCATCTCGACGAAGACCGAAAATCCCATGGCGAAGTAGATGTAGCCCTTGGGGATATGGAAGTGAAGGCCGTCGGCGATCAAGGCCGTACCGACCAGCAGAAGAAAGCTGAGCGCGAGCATCTTGACGGTGGGATGCGCCTCGACGAACTGGGAGAGTGATTTGGCGAAGACCATCATGAAGCCGACCGCGATGACGACCGCGATGACCATCACCGAGATGTGGCGAGCCATGCCGACTGCGGTGATCACCGAATCGAGCGAGAAGACGATGTCGAGGAGCATGATCTGCACCAGGACCGAGCCGAACGAGGCCGCGACCGCCGCCGAACTGGATCCCTCCTCGCCCTCGAGCTTGTTGTGAATCTCGTGGGTGGCCTTGGCGAGCAGGAACAGCCCGCCGATCAGCAGGACGAGATCGCGCCCCGAGACCTCTTGTCCGAACAGGGAAAAGAGCGGGGCAGTGAGCTTGATGATCCAGGCGATCGAGAACAGCAGCGCGATGCGCATGATCATCGCCAGAGCGAGGCCGATCGTTCGCCCTTTGCCGCGCTGCTCGACGGAGAGCTTGCTGGTCAGGATCGAGATGAAGATGATGTTGTCGATACCCAGGACGATCTCGAGGGCCGTCAGCGTTACCAAGGCGATCCAGGCCTCCGGCTCGAAAATCCACTCCATTGCTTACTCCCCGTCTCGGAATCCCGGAGGAGCCACGGCCTACCCCCCGGGGTAGTTTCGTCGCCTAGCCCCGAGTGAGATCGGGACCTAGCCGGCCGTGCTTGTCAAATGGTAGTACGGCCCATATGGTAGGTCACGCATGATGGAACTGGCCAAGCGTTTCCGGCGAGCGATTCTGCTAGGCGGAGGGGCCGCCCTGGTGGTCCTTCACCTCGGCATTCTCTGGCGCCGGGTCGTGGACGGCACCTTCCTCTCGCCGCAGGTCGTGGCGCAGTGGGGCGTCGCCGGCCTGCTAGTGGTGACCGCCGTGGTGCTGCGGCGCCGCGGGGTGAGCCTGCTTCGAGGCCGGTCGGCCATCGCGTTCTGGATTGTCGTGGCCCTGATGCACGGCATGGTCGCGCTTCCGGGCGGCCCCGGCTTCGTGGGCGTCCTCAACACCGCGCCGGCGACGGTTGCCCTGCCCTTGAGCCTTTGTCTGGTGACAGGCGCCCTGGTCCTCCTGGTCGTCCTCAGTGCACGGCCGAGGCCGAGCCTGCTTCACTTCGGTCCGCGTCACGCTCCGCTCAGCCTGGCCTTTCCCGCCGGGCTTCCGCCGGCGATCTCCCCGCGCGCCCCCCCGGCCTGATCCTCACCGGATTTCTCGAGGTGAAGATCCCCGCGGTTGCCGCGGCGGAGACCGATGCGTCGAGCCGCTGGACGGCGGCGGGCGCATCAGCCAAACCCTGCTCCTGAAAGGAGCCCGAGAGGACGATGGCTGGAAGTGAGATCGATTCCACCCTGCATGGGCTGGTGCTGCGCCTGCCGGCGCTGACCACCGTCTGCGCTATCTGGTTCTGCTACGAACTGTTTGCCCGTTACCGGAGCAAGGGCGGAGGCCCGCACCTGCTCTGGTGGGGCATCGGCATGGCGACCTACGGCCTCGGTACCTTCACCGAAGCCGTGACCTCGTTCTTCGGCTGGCAGCCGATGGTGTTTCGCCTCTGGTATGTCGCAGGGGCGTTTCTGGGCGGCTATCCCCTCGCTCAAGGATCGATCTACCTGCTGATGAAGCGGCGCTTCGCGAACGCCTCTGCCTGGATCGTGTGCAGCCTGATCGCGATCGCCTCCGTCTTCGTGCTTTTGACCCCGCTCGACGTCGGCCTGGCCGAAACACACCGGCTTTCGGGCCGGGTAATCGAGTGGACCTGGATCCGGGGTATCAGTCCCTTCTTCAATCTCTACGCAGTTGCGTTTCTCGTGGGCGGTGCGATCCTGTCCGCCGTCCGATTCCGAACCAGCCCGAATCTCCGCCACCGGTACGTTGGGAACATTTTGATCGCGGTCGGCGCGATCCTTCCGGGTATTGGCGGCGCCATGACGCGCGCCGGCTATGTCGAGGTCTTGTACGTGACCGAGTTGGCTGGCCTGCTTCTCATTTATGCCGGATACCGGCTGAACGTCTCGAAAAGAGTCGTTCTCGAGCCGGTCCTCGCGGCGTGACAGAAAGGTGATTCTCACTATGCAACAGAAACTTTTTCCTGTCTCCCGGCGCCGAATGAGCGCCGTACTGGCCGGGCTCCTGCTGATCGCCGGCGTTCCGGCTGCGTTGGCGGTGGCCCAAACGACCGCGGCTTCCGCGGCCGAGGCATCGACCGAATCCGAGGATCAGCCCTCGGACTACTTCTTCGGCGAAACCACAGTGACCGCGACCGGCACCGCGTCCGAGTCCTTCGAGATCGCGACTCCGGTGACGGTTCTCGACCGTGAGCGCATCGAACGCGAGGCGCCCTCGAATGCTTCCGAGCTGCTGCGCTTCGAGCCGGGAGTAGACATCAACGGGGTTGGGCCCAATCAGTCACGGCCGATCATTCGAGGGCAGCGCGGCCTGCGTGTCCTGTTCCTCGAGAACGGGCTGCGGATGAACAACGCCCGGCGGCAGACCGACTTCGGCGAGATTCCGGCTCTCGTGGATCTCGAAAGCGTCGAGACGGTCGAGGTCGTGCGCGGGCCGGCATCGGTCCTCTACGGCAGCGACGCGATCGGCGGAGTCTTGAATCTGCTGACTCGGCGTCCCCTGCTCGGCGGCGGGGCTGGCGTGTCTGGCTCGGCGGTGGCGCGCTACGGCTCCGCCGGGGACTCGGCTCGGCTCGAGGCCTCGCTGGTTCGCCAGGCGGACCGGACTTCGTTTCGGCTGGGCGGCTCGATTCGAGACGCGAGTGACTACCAGGCGCCGAGCGGCAGATACGGTGCGATCGACCTCGACCGCGACGTCGACGTGGTGGATTCGGGCGTCGAGGACAACAGCGTCTTCGCGGTCGTTTCCCGCGCTCTGACCGACAGCCAGGAGCTGTTCGTGCGCTGGAATCGGTATCGCGCCAAGGACATGGGCTTCGGCTTCGTGGAGCCCGATCTGCTGGGTAACGCCGAAGATTTCCGGATCCGGATCCAGTATCCATTCCAGGATTTCGACCGATTCACCCTTGGCTACGAGGGGTCGGGCTTCGACAGCGTGCTTGCGGACTCGGTCGAGGTGCAGAGCTACTTTCAATCCAACGAGCGTGGGCTCAACAACGACATCGATATCAACATCGGCCCGGTCGCGCCCGGTTTTCCCGACTCGGCGGTCGAAGCCGACACCGAGAACTTCACCGATCTCGACAGCTACGGGCTGCGCGCCGAGACCATCAAGGCGGTCAACGACACTCACTTGATCACCTACGGTCTCGAATGGTGGACCGACGATTCGATCAACACCGACCGCTCGGTGACCACCACCCGGATTCGCTTTCCGTTTCCGCCCTTCGAGGCGACGGACGTGATGACGGATACGGTCGCGAACGCCCCCAACGCCCAGAACGAGAGCCTGGGTCTCTTTGCCCAGGGCGAGGTCGAGCTCGCCGAGCGCGCGACGCTGACCGTCGGCGCCCGCTACCAGTCCGTCGAGACTCGTGCCGATTCCACTCCCGATTGGGATGTCACCGGGCTCGATTTCAAGGACAACAGCCTGGTCGGCGCCCTCAGCCTCATCTACCGGTTGAACGACCAGTGGCGAGTGACGGCATCGTATGGCTCGGCCTTCCGGGCGCCCAACATCGTCGAGCGGCTGTTCAACGGGCTCACGCCCGAGGGCGCCGGTTTTCAGATCCTCAACCCCGATCTGACCTCGGAGCAGAGCGACAACATCGACTTCGGCATCAAGTATCGCAACAACCGGGCGCTCGTCGAGCTGTTCGCGTTTCGCAACGACATCGACGACGGCGTGATTCAGTACTTTCTGAGCCCGGCGGAGATCGAGACGCTTCCGGCGGCCACCCAGGCCGAGATCCGGGACAGCGGCGTGCGCTTCGTGGTGCAGCAGCGCAACATCGACCGGTTGCGCTACGAGGGGGTCGAGCTGCGGGTGGATGTCCGGACCGCCGACGCCTGGCATCTGGGCGGCAACTTCACCCACCTCGACGGCGAGCGGCTCGACAGCACCAACCCGCCGACCGGTGACACGGTGACCGACAAGCTCAACCTCTACGCCCGCTGGATGCCCCTCGGGCGCGACTATTGGTTGGAATACCGGCTTCGTCATACTGGCGACGAGCGGGCGAACCTGGATCCGGGCGAGCCGATTCCTCCGGTTGGAGAGATCCTGCCGTCGTTCTCGGTTCACAACCTGAGCGGCGGATGGACGTTCAAGAGCGGATCGGCCGGGTCGCACGAGCTGGGCTTGATTCTGGCCAACCTGACCGACGAGCTCTATGCGGAGTTCTCCAACGCCACCTTCTTCAGGCCGCAGCCGGGAAGGAATGCCATCTTGACCTACCGGTTCCGGCGCTAGGGGCTCAAAGCAGAACCGGTTGGGAGGGGACAGCGTTTCCGAGGTCCCCTCCCGGCTTGGTTTCCCGTGTTTTGGCGTCTTGGTCGGTGGGCGGGTCTCGAGCTATCCGGTTTCCTCTTGGGGATAGGCCCGCACCTGACGCAGCGAATAGGCTGGTGTGCCACCTCGGTGGAGGGTGACATCGGGTATTCGACAGGGTAGCGTCGCCACGCCAGCCGATAGTGGCGGCGCCGAGATCGGTCCGAGAAAGAGCGAAATGAACCCGAGCGTCGTCACCTCCAACCTGGCCAAGCGCTTCGGGCACAAGTGGGCGTTGGCTCACGTCGATCTCGAGGTCGAGGCAGGCCAGGGCCTGTTGGTCGTGGGCGACAACGGCTCGGGCAAGACGACCCTGCTTCGACTGCTGGCCGGGCTGCTTCTTCCCACCCTCGGCAAAGTGGAGATCTTCGGCGCCCCTCCGCAGGAGCCGGGAAGCGGCGCTCGAGCCCGGCTCGGCCTGGTCGGCCACCAGGGCTATCTCTACGACGCCCTCAGTCCCCTGGAGACCCTGGAATTCTGGAATCGCCTGGCCGGCGGTGCGCGTTCGCCGGCCGACCTCGAGGCCCTGCTCGATCAGGCCGGTTTGGCGGCGGATCGGAATCGTCGGGTGGGCGGGTTTTCGGCGGGGATGCGCAAGCGATTGAGTATTCTGCGGCTTCACCTCGAGAAGCCCGATGTGGTTCTGCTAGACGAGCCGTTCTCGGCGCTCGACGAGGCCGGTCGGGGCTGGCTGCTGGGAACGCTTGCCGACCTCCGGCGGGGTGGTGCCACTTTGATCGTCGCTTCGCACGACCCCGAGCGCGCGGCGCCGCTGTGCGATCGTGCGATTCGGATGGACCAGGGGCAGGTCATCTGGCAGGGTGCGGCCTTCGGACAGGGATGGGCCGCTCGATGAGCGTCCTTGGCCAGGCGCTGGCGGTGGCGCGCAAGGACCTGTTGCTCGGGTGGCGTGGGCGGACCCGAACGCTGGCGGTCGCGCTCTTCGGCATGGTCACCCTGGTTCTCTTTTCCTTCGCGGTCGCCGCGGACGGCGAAGTCGGGGTATCCGCGGCCGCCGGTTTTCTGATCGTGGCGCTGCTTCTGAGCTCCATTCTGGCGCTCGAGGAGAGCTTTCGCCTGGAGGCCGAGGATCGAGCCATCGAAGGCTTATTGCTCCTGCCGGTTGACCCGGTCGCGATCTACTACGGCAAGGCGGTCGCCAACACGTTGCTGCTGGTTCTGCTTGGACCGATTCTGCTGTTCTTGACCGCGATCTTCTTTTCCCTGCAGCTCGATGGCGCGAATCTCGCGGGCCTTGCGGTTCTGTGGTTCCTGGCAGCCGCCGGAATCGCGGCTCCCGGAACGCTCTACGCCTCGATGACCTCTCGGCTGACCGGGCGTGACGTGATTCTGCCGCTGCTTCTCTTCCCGCTGACGCTTCCGATCCTGATGACCGGAGTGCGCAGCTTCGATCTGATCCTCCGCGGCGACGCGATGAGCCAGCTGAAGGGCTGGATCCTGCTCCTCACGGCTTTCGATCTGGTCTACTGGATTCTGTGTGGGGCGCTGTTTTCGCGTACACTTGAAGAGTGAAAAAACTAATTTCAGGTATCGGATTGTTGGGGATTCTGCTGCTGCTCGTCGGCAGCTACATGGGTCTTTTCGTGGCTCCGCCCGAACGCCACATGGGAGAGGTGCAGCGGATCATGTACGTGCACGTACCGACAGCGTGGGTCGGCCTTTTGTGCGCGACTCTCGCCATGGTCTTCGCGGTCGCGTACCTGTGGACCTCGAACAGCAAGTGGGACGACCGCCTGGTCGGTGCGCTCGAAGTGAGCTTCCTGCTCGGCGGCCTGCTGCTGGTGCAGGGAATGCTCTGGGGAAGAGTGACCTGGGGGATCTGGTGGACCTGGGACGTGCGGCTGACGACTTCGCTCATCATGTTCCTCCTGTTCGCGGGGATTCTCGCGCTGCGGGCGTTCGTGGAAGAGCCGTTGCGGCGGGCGACATGGTCGTCGGTCGCGACCATCGTCGCCTACGTCGACGTGCCGCTGGTCTATTTTTGCGTCAAGTGGTTCAGGAGCCTGCATCAGGTGCAGTCGTCTCCGGAGACCGTGCATTCGTCCATGGTGGTGCCGTTGCGGGTGAACTCTTTCGCGATGCTCTTCATCGCGATCTGGCTGATCGCGTGGCGGGCACGAGTGGAGAGCAAGAGTCGTGGCGAAGAGCGGCCGCCGACACGCCGCCAGGTGGAAGGAGAAGGTAATGTCTGAGGGACCCGAGGGCGTCATCGTAGGAGGCTGGCCGTTCGTGATTGCGGCCTATTCGATCACCGCCGCGGCACTGGCCCTGGCGATGGTCCGGCTGAGGATCCGGGAGACAAATGCGGATCACAAAAAGGAGCTCGAATCTCATGGCAAATAACCCCTCACGCCGCAAGGCGATCTTCGCGGTGGCGATCGCTGCCGTCGCGGGTGTACTGGTTTTTCTCGCCGTCGGTGGTATCGGCGAGAACCTGGTCTACTACTGGAGCCCTACCGAACTGGTCGCGGCCGGTGACGAAGCCTACGGAGCGACGGTCCGCCTGGGCGGACTGGTCGAGGCGGGAAGCGTGGTCCGCGGGGACGATGGACTCGATCTCGCCTTCTCGGTAACCGACGGCACCGAGAGAGTCTCGGTGCGGGCGCATGCAGTGCCTCCGGCGATGTTTCGAGAGGGCATCGGCGTTCTGGTCGAAGGGCGGCTCGCGCCGGACGGCGTCTTCGAGACCAAGCGGCTGATGGTCAAGCACGACAACCAGTACCAGCCGCCGGAGGCGATGGACCAGCGCACGATGAAGGACCTGGTCGAGACCATGCAGTTCGAGGCCGACGACACTTGATCTCGACACTGGGGCAGGCCCTGGTCCTGATTTCGCTGCTGGCGTGCGCCGTCGGCATACCGGCCGGGTACATTGCCGGCGCTCGTCGATCGACGGCCGGTCTGGTGCTGGTGCGCCGGATGGCGTGGCTCTATTGCGGCTCGATCGCGCTGGCGACCCTGTTGATGGAGTATGCGCTCGTCACCCACGACTTCTCGGTGTCCTACGTCGCCCAGGTGGGGTCGCGCGCGACCCCGCTTCACATCACGATCGTCTCGCTGTGGTCCTCGCTCGAGGGCTCGATCCTGTTCTGGGCGTTCGTGATGGGCTGCTTTACCCTGGCGGTGGCGGTCTTTCAGAAGCGCGGTCACGAGGACTACCTCGCCTACACGCTGGCGACGCTGTTTGTCGTCGGCGCTTTCTTCAGCTTCCTGATCTCAGGAGTGGCGAACCCGTTCAAGGGGACGCCGCTGCCGATCCCGATGGACGGACCCGGGCCGAATCCCCTGCTTCAGAACCACCTCTTGATGATCATCCATCCGCCGATGCTCTACCTGGGGTACGTCGGCATGTCGGTACCGTTCGCGATGGGTGTCGCGGCGCTTTTGCGCGGGCAGCTGGGGCCGACCTGGCTCTTGCCGCTTCGCAACTGGCTGCTGGTCCCGACCGCGTTTCTTTCGCTGGGCATCATGCTGGGCGGCTGGTGGTCGTACGAAGTGCTGGGATGGGGCGGCTACTGGGCCTGGGATCCGGTCGAGAACGCATCCTTCCTGCCCTGGCTGACGGCGGTGGCGGCGGTACATTCCGCCCTGGTCTTGCAACGCCGGGGCTCGCTCAAGGCGTGGACCGTCATCCTGGTGATGGTGTCTTTTCTGCTCACCATTCTGGGGACCTTCCTGACCCGCTCGGGGGTCGTCAACTCGGTTCACTCGTTCACCCAGAGCCCGATCGGGCCCTTCTTTCTGGGCTTCCTGGCGTTCTGCACACTCGGCGTGGTGGTCCTGCTCGCGATGCGCATCGACACCTTGGCGGCCGAGCCCCGCGAGGAATCGGTCTGGACCCGCGAGGGAGCGGTCTTGATCAACAACCTGCTGCTCGTGAGCTTGACCTTCACGGTTCTCATCGGCACGGTGTTTCCGATCATGGCCGAGGCGGTGAGGGGCGTGAAGCTGAGCGTCGGCGAGCCGTACTTCAACCGGATGGCGATTCCGGTGTTTCTGGCGCTGTTGCTCCTGATCGGCATGGGGCCGGCGCTACCCTGGGGAAAGACTCGCAAGGGCGGCGTCGGGAAGGCTCTGCTCCAACCCCTGCCGGCCGGGCTGATAGCCCTGGTGATTGCGTTCGCTTTCGGGGTGCGCGCCTGGCCTCTGCTCTTGACCGTGGCCTTCACCGGCTATGCCTTGTGGGTCACCGCGAGGCGCGGTGCGGAGCCGGTGCTCCGCGCCAAGAGCCGAACCGACAAGCGCGCGCTGCGGATTTTCGGCGGCTATCTCGCGCACTTCGGTCTCCTCGTGACGTTTCTGGCGATCGCGATCTCGGCGACCTATCAGGAGTCGACCGAGGCTACGGTCCGTCCCGGAGAGCCCTTCTCGGTCGGCGACTACGTTCTGACCGTCGAGGGCGTCGGCCTGGAGCAGCAGCCGCACCGAGCTTCGCAGATCGCCCAAGTGCAGGTGGAGAAGGCGGGCAAGGTCGTTGCCACGATGTCGCCGGCTCTCAATCAATACGACACCATGCGGGAACCGATCGGCACACCCGATGTCCGGACGACGATGTTTCACGATCTCTATCTGACACTGCAAAGCACCGGCCCGGATGGCGCCGTCGGTCTGCGGGCGATCGTCACGCCGGCGGTCGTCTGGATCTGGCTCGGCGTCCTGGTGATCGTCATCGGGACGGTCATGAGCCTCGCGTCCGGTAGCCGAAACGTCCCGTCCGCGGAGCCGGCATGACACTCAACCGGAGAGTCATCCTGGTGGGAGCGGTGATCACGCTGCCGCTACTCTTGTTCCTTGCGGTGTCGTTGCGGTTCGACCCCCGGGAGATTCCGTCGCCGCTCGTGGGCGCTCCTGCACCCGACTTCGAGCTGCGATCGTTGGATGGCGAGCCGGTTCGATTGTCGGCGCTTCGCGGTCAGCCGGTGTTGATCAACTTCTGGGCGACCTGGTGTCAGCCGTGCATCGCGGAGCATCCGGTGCTGGTCGACGGAGCGCGCCGCTACTCAGGCCGCGCTCATTTCCTGGGGATCATCTATCAGGACGAGCCGGAGATGATCCAGCGCTTCATTGCGGCCCGCGGCGGATGGGGCAGGACACTGGTGGATCCGGGCGTCAAGGTAGCGCTCTCCTACGGCGTCTACGGCGCTCCCGAGACTTTCATCGTGGACAAGGACGGAGTCATTGTCGAGAAGGTCACCGGGCCGACCAGCCGTAGGCACCTGGACGCCTTGCTGGGGCCCTTGCTGTGAACGTGAGAAGCTCTTTTCATGTCGTTGTCCTGCTTGCCCTGGCGTTGATCGCGGCATCCGCTGCGGTCGCTCAGCCCGCGGAAAGCCCGTCGATCGGACTGGCCCGGGAGCTTGTTGGGGAGCCGGCGGGAGAGCCTCTCTCGGGCGCCGCGCTCGACCTCGAAACGCACGACGTGGCGGCGCTCATGCGCTGCCCGGTGTGCCAGGGTCTGTCGGTGGCCGACTCACCCACGACATCCGCCATCGCGATGCGGGAGGAGGCCCGCGAGCTTTTGGCGGCCGGGTTCTCCGGGGAGCAGGTGCTGGCCTATTTCGAGCGCTCGTACGGCGAGTTCATTCGCCTTTCGCCCAAGCCCGAAGGATTCAATCTGGTGGTTTGGGTCCTGCCGGTCGCGGCTCTCGTCGTGGGTGCTCTGATTGTCGGTCTGAGGATTCGCCGTCGCGTGCGCGATGCGTCCGACGACCTGGAAGACGCGGCCGAAGCGATTCCGGAGGACCTCGCCGCCTACGCCGAGCGCGTTCGCAAGGAGGTGTCGGAGTGACCCCGGATCTCTGGGTTCCGGGGCTCGTCATTCTGGTTGCCGGCGCGGCGGTCGGCTGGTGGTTCATGCACCGTCGGGCGGCCTCCGGAGCCGAATCCACGCGTTCCAAAGCCAAGGCCCCTGAGGCGGGCGATAGCCTGGAGGCTGCAGACCTGCGCGGGCTCCGCGACGAGCTCTACACGCGGTTGCGCGATCCTGAACTGGCGGCGGAAGAGCGGGCGGAGCTCGAGATCCGCGCGGCTCGGGTGCTTCGCGAGTTGGACGAGCTCGAAGGGGCTGCGGCGCGCCCAGCCAAGCGCAAGGCTGGGGCAGAGCCTCCCGCACCCGTTGCCGCACCCCACAGCCGAAGTCGCACTCTGGTCACGGGCTTCGTCTTCGGCGGCGCCACCGCCGCCCTGATCGCTCTGCTCATCTTCTGGGCTGAGAAAGACGCCAAACCCAAAGAGGAAATGACCGGCGGCGGACCCGCGCCGACCGCGGACCGGCCCCACCCTGAAGCCGCCATGCCCCCCGAGATCGCCGCCGAAGTCGGGAAGCTGGAGGCGCATCTCGAAGGCTCGCCCGACGACCTCGCGGCGCGCAAGCGGCTGGCCCTCTTGTACCTCAACGGCGATCAGTACGTTCCGGCCTTCGAGCAGGCGGAAATGGTGCTCGCGGTTCTGCCCGACGACATCGATTCGCACTACGTGCAAGGCGTCGTGCGAATGACAATGGGGCAGGACGATCAAGCGCTCGCACGTCTGGACCGCGTGCTCGAGCTCTTTCCGGACCATGTGCGCGCGATGACCGTCAAGGGGTTGATCTTCGCGCGCGCGGGTAACCGGGAAGCGGCCGCCGAGACCTGGAACCTGGCGCTCGAAATCGGCGGCCCGCAACCTGAGATCGAGAACCTGCTCGCGATGCTGGAGTCCCAAGGCGAGGGAGACTTGCCGCCCGGGCATCCCCCCGCCGAGTCTCCGGCGGGCAGTGGCGGCGCGCTACGGCGGGATGCCTATACGGTTCGCCTGGAGGCGGACACCATCGAGGGCTTTCCCCAGACCGGAGTGCTGTTCGTGGCGCTGCGCACCGGAGCGAGTGGACCGCCGCTGGCGGTGCGGCGGATCGACCAGCCGGCCTTCCCGATGATGATCACCGTCGGTCCGGAGGACATGATGATGGCGGCGGGCGACGCGGAGCTGCCGGCCGAGGGTCTGGTCACGGTTCGTCTCGACCAGGACGGAAGCGTGGCGACGGTTGGCGAGAACGATCTCGAGGGCAGTGCCGCGATGAGCCGCGGCGACCTCGCGACGATATTTCTCGATTAAGGCCGGATTTCAGACAAGTCGCGGCCGCCGGCGGCGATCTTCGATTAGGGGACCGCCGCAGCCAGCAGGTCGACCCCGAGCGCGTCGACCGCTACCCAGGTGTTCGGAAGGCTCGCGATCGGATTCGGGAGAAAGAGGTCAGCCGAGTTCCGGCAGACGACCGCAGTTGCGCCGCTGCCGCCGCTTCGTTCCAGGGCGTGCAGGGCGATGCAGTTACTGCCGATCGTCGCACCGCCCTTGCTGAGCAGCCGTCCGAAGCCGCTGGACGGCACACTGAAGAGCGCGAACCCGTGCTCGAAGCCTGACCCTTCGACCGTCAGGAAGCCGTCGTCGAGGAGCTCTTGAGCTCCCGTGCTCAGAAGCCCGCCGCGAATGAGCGCGTGAAAAAAGCCCGCGTAGGCCTTGGGCGCTGCGGTCAAGCCCCCGGCTCCGCCGCCGCCGTTGGTGAGCAAGAAGGGTTCGAGATCAAACGTGTCGATGGCCGGATGCCCATTCAGATCGGCAAGTGAATACACGCCCAGGAGGTTTTCGTCGACCGGGGCGTCTGTCGGAAAGCCGCCTACGTCGGCACCGCTCGTGATGCTGTAGGGCGTGGCGATCTTGCCGCTCCGGTTCCGAGGTGCCTTGGAGATCAGCGATATGCGGGTCAAGTCCAGGGGTTTGGTGATGAGCTGCTTGACCAGGGCGTCGTAGGACCTTCCGGAGACTCTCTCCAGGATAATGCCGAGGAGCTGGTAACCGGTGTTGCCGAAGCTGAGCTCGAAGTCCTGCGGTCTCGTGCCTCCGATTCGCGCAGCTTTGTTGGTGAGAACACCGGTCGTGGCGAGCAGATCGAACGCGTTCCGCGGCTGTAGATCGAGTCGAGGTCGCTCGATGGCGAGCGCGTCGAGAAGATCGCCGAGAAGGTAGTCGGCGATTTCAACGAACCCGTTGGCGTCCCGATCGACTTCGTTGAGAAAATCCCAGAGACCATGGTTGCCGTTGAGAAGGTGCCGGAGCGTGATCTTCGAGAAGCTGGGGCACTTGGCGCGCACCGGGAGAAACAGCAGCTTGAGCCGGTCGAGACCGTTGATCCGAGCCGGGCATAGTGACCGTCCGGGCTCGATACCTTTTTTCAGAGTCTTGCGCTCCCTCGACGTCAAGAATCTGTCGATCGAGGTGTCGATCCCGTCGGGGCCGAACAGGCCCTGGTCGGCGAGGCCCAGCGTCAACGCCGTGGTGACTGGCTTGGTGAGGCTGCCGATGTGGTGCCGCGTCGAGGCCAGCATCGGCTGGTTGCCCTCGATCCGGCGACGGCCGACCGCATAGGTGAAGAGTCCGCACTGATCGTGCATTACGGCGGCCGAGTAGCCGGGCGCGCCCGAGCCGCGGCCTGGAAACGCCGAGACGGCGGGGCTAGCAGCCAAGGCGTCATCGACGAGTTTCCTCAGCTCTTCGGTGCTCGCGCAGTCTTCGCCGCCCCAGGAGGCGGCTAAACCCGGGCCCGGATTCGCTCCCAGGGCGAGCGCGACGGCGAGCGTAAAGTGGCTCGGCCGCAGACCCATCCTCATTGCACCGACGATTCTATCCAGATCCGTTACTTTGCTATCCTGCCGCTGGTTATGAACCTCCTCAAACAGGCCAAGACGCTCAAGGACGGTGTGCGCGACGCGTACGACGTCAAGCGCAGAAAGCTGCGCACGGTCGCGATCCTGGTCACCGATCGTTGCATGTCGCGCTGCAAGCATTGCTTCATCTGGAACAAGAAGGACAACAACGATCTTTCTCCCGAGGTCATCGAGCGTCAGATCCTCGATTCGGACGTGATCTCCAAGGACACCTACTTCGAGCTCACCGGCGGCGAGTTTCTCGATCATCCGCAGTACGAGGAGATCCTGGCGCTGTTCTCGGAGGGTGGCTACGACTACATGATGCTGACCAACGGGATGTACCCGGATCAGGCGATCGAGGCCGTCCGGAAGTACAAGGTGCCCAACCTCTACATGTCGCTGGATGGCCTGGGCGAGACCTACAAGAAGGTGCGCGGCGTCGACTGCGCCGACAATGTGGTTCGGATCATCGACGAGCTCAAGGACGAGGTTCCGATCTTTCTGGGCTACACGATCTGTCCCTGGAACGGCGTCGAAGATCTCGAGGCGGTGAAGCGCCTGTGTGAAGAGAAGGGCGTAGAGTTCTTCATCGGTGCGTATCAGAACCCCGAGTTCTTCGACACCACCAAGCCCGGCGGGAAGATCTCGCATGAGCACGAGCCCTACCTGAGCGAGTTCATGCGCCTCCACAACCCCTGGATGGAGCAGCAGGTCAAGATCCCGTGCTGGAACATCAACACCAAGTGCTACATCATGGGCAGCGGCGACGTGCATTTGTGCCAGCAAAAGAGCCTGGTGCTGGGCAACCTCCACGACAAGACACTCGGCGAGATCTGGGAGTCGGACGAAGTTCGCGCGATTCATCGCAAGTATCGCGAGTGCAACGATTGCTGGCTCGCCTGCAACCGACCGTTCGATGCGCAGCTTGCCCACGCGGGCAGCTCGTTTCTGCCGCGGCCGATCCTCAACAAGTGGCTCGGTGAGTACACCTGGGATGCGGTGGACGCCGCCTACAAGAACGGGTCGTAGCTCAGCGTTCGATGCCGATTACCGCTGCCGACACCGGAGCCGTGGAGGTGCTGCGCGGGCGAGTCCTGGACTACCTGGCTGAGCGTCGGCACGAGGGCGAGTTCAAGGTCATCGATGTCGGTGGCCGCTACAATCCGTGGGCCAACCGGCACACCGACGCCTACGTCGATCTGTTCCCGACCGAGACCGACGACAAGCGCGTCTTCGTCGGCAATATTTGCACGGAAGAGATCTGGGAGAAGATCGCCGCGGAAGGGCCGTTCGACTTTTCGATCTGCACCCACGTTCTCGAGGACATCCGAGATCCCTTCTTCGTGGCGCGGCAGCTGGCCAAGATCTCGAAAGCCGGGTTCGTTTCGGTGCCGACCAAGCACAGCGAGCTGTCCAACGTCGAGTCACGGTTCTATCTCGGCTACTGTCATCATCGTTGGATCTTCACCGTGCGCGGTGACGGTGACTCGCGCCGCATGATCGGCGTTGGCAAGATGCCTGTGGTCGGCTACTTCAACAACCGTTTCCGGCCAGTCCTCAAGCTGATTCACCTCTTCGGCCGGTGGATCATCGGCGCCAAGATCGAGCGCCGGCTGGGAATCTTCCCCGGCGGCGGCCGACCCACCTGGATCGACCGGAAGCTGGTGGGGCACGACCAGGAGCTGGCCGTGTGGTGGCAGGACGAGCTGCCACTCGAGCCCTTGATGGACGACTACTCGGGCGAGACCTGCTTGCATCTGGCGGATCTGTACCGGCATGCCATCCGCGACGGCCTCTAGGGGAAACGCCGTATGCATCCGGATTTCCTGCGTTGCGCTTCCCTCGGCCGTCCTCAGCGTATTCGAGTACGCCTCCGGGGCCCTCGTTCGCGCGCCTTGCATCTTCCACCACCTTCGACGTTCCCGGTCGATTGGGGGAGAGGGTCTTGAATGAGTACCCGTAGGATCGTGCAACCGGTCGCCGCGCTGCTCATGGCAGCGGTGTTCGCTTTGGCGGTTGGGGAGATCGCGGTGCGTGTTCTGCTGCCGCAGGTGCGGCTGGTGATCGAGCCGGGGGGCTTTTACATCGCCGACCCGCCGGGGCGCTACCGGTTGGCGCCGGGCTATCGCGGCCGGATCACCAACCGGGCCGAGTACGACAACGAGATTCGGATCAACGAGGCCGGCCTGCGGGGCCCCGAGCTCGCGGCGCGCTCGGAGGATCGGTTGCGGGTTCTCGCGATCGGAGACTCGTTCACATTCGGCGTCGGGGTCGAGGATTCGGAGACCTTCGTCGCCGTCCTGGCCGAGGAACTCAACGGCGCGAGCATCGTCGCTGAGGGTCTCAATGCGGGCACTCCGGCCTTCGGCGTGCCCGACGCGATGCTCTGGCTCCGCCGGCATGGATTGGAGCTCGATCCCGACGTCGTCGTTCTGGCGGTATTTCTCGGCAACGACCTGATCGACGCCTCTCCGGATCGCGAGGAGATCCTCGTAGTGGACGGGCTGCTGGTGCCGGGCGAGTCGCCCAGGGGCGTCAAGGCATGGCTGTTTCGCAACTCTCAGCTCTACGTCGCGGTCAAGGGACTCATGGAGCTGTCGGCGATGCGGCCCTTGAGGTCGAAACTCGGGCTGGGCGAGCCGTGGACCCAGCGGGTGTTGCGCGAGGAGCTCGATGTTTATCGCCGGGGCGCTCGCGAGCGCTTCGCCGAGGCGGTGGCCGCGACCGAAGGGGCCCTCTCGGAGCTCGCCGTGCTCGCAGCCGAGCACGACTTCGAGCCGGTCGTCCTGATGATCCCCAGCGAGGTGCAGGTCGATCCCGAGCGATGGGCGGCGGCAGTCAAGACGCTCGAGCTGGATCCTGCCGACTACGATCCAAGGCTCCCGACGCGGATCTTTCGGGAGATGCTCGCAAGGCACGCGATCCCCGTCGTGGAGCCGGCCCAGGAGCTGGCCGCGCGGATCCGAGGCGGCGAAAATCTCTACTATCGTCTCGACCGGCACTGGACCGCTGGCGGACACCGCCTGGCCGCCGAGAAGCTGGCCGAAGCACTGCGCCCTCGGCTGGTCGGAAGGTAAGCTGCCGTGGAAGAGACCGCTTCGATCCAAAGGAGGTAACGATGGGACAGGGCAACTGGCGCGATGAGGACGATGATCGGCGTTACAAAGTGGTCATCAACCACGAGGAGCAGTATTCGATCTGGTTCGCGGACCGGGAGATTCCCCGAGGCTGGAAGGCCGAGGGCTTCGAAGGCACCAAGCAGGAGTGCCTGCGGCACATCGAGGAGGTCTGGACCGACATGCGCCCTCTGAGCCTGCGTCGGGAGATGGAACGGATCGAGCGAGAGGAGAGCGGGAAGGGTTGATCCAAGCGCCCGGAAGCCACCCGAGCCAGGAGAGGAGTCGTCGATGAGAGTGGTCGCTTGGGCGCTGGCGGCGGTCGCCGCCGTCGCCCTCGGGCCGGCGGCGGGGCAGACTCCGGAGCAGCCCGAGGCCTGTACTTCGGAACCGCCGGCCATCGTCGAGTTCGAGGTGTTGTCGTGCCGCCCGGGAGCCTTGGCGATCGAAGAACAGATCGCCGGCGTTCGCCTGTGGTGGTTACGACCGTTTCTCGAATCGGTTGCCTCGAGCAATCCCGGAGTCGTGGTTCGCGGGCGGGTGATTCGCTCGAGGGTCATCGAGGGACCGGAGACAGTCGCGCGTTGGCTCGACGGAGGCGGTGAAGAAGACCTCTTCTACACGTCGTCGGATCCCGACTTCTGCCGGACCTTCGAAGGGCTCGATGCCACGCAGTTGGTGCGCGAGGAGCCCTGCTGCGACGTTATCCCTCCGGTGAGCGTCGCTTGTGTTCTCGACCTCTTCGAAGCCCGGGCTCTGACGCCCGCGCTCCAGGAGCTCGCGAAGAGCTACTCGTGGCCGCCCGAGCTAGAGCGGTGAGGCGCTGGGCCCTCCTACGGGGTCGAAACGTAGTTGTCGATCAGAATCGAGCCGGAGCCACCGGTCGAGCCTGAGGGCCCGACGGTAACCGCGCTGATCTTCTTGCGGTCGGTGTCGAGATCGGCGGCCGCGATGCGGACCTTGCCGTTCTTCGAGAGGGTCACCTCACCGTCGTCGGCGCCCGGGCCGCTCGCGGCCAGCCAGTCGAGCTCGATGCGGATGGTTCGCCTTGCCGGCACGACGGTTCGCCCCAGGCTCGAGAAGCCGCCGCTGTCGGCACGCACCTGCAGCCCCAGAAAATAGTCGCCCGCGATCTCTTCCAAAGTCAACCGGAGATGACCGCGCTTGCCGCCGCCGGCCAGACGCATGATCTCGACCGCGCCGTTGGCGAGATTGACGTTGTTGGCGTTGAGGTCGAAACCGAGATGGAATGTGGTCTCGGAGGAGGGGTGCTTCGAGCGAACGAAGCTCTTGCCGCCTCCGATCGAGATCTCGAGCGCGTGCTCCGAGCGTTTGAGGCCGCCGTCGACGACCGAGATGTCGCCGCGCCTCTGGGTCCAGTCCAGCGCATTGCCCGACTCGAAATCGGAAGCGAACAGCTGCTGTCCGACGAGGCGGTAGATATCGCCACGGAAATGCGCCAGGTAGAGGTTGCCCTTCGAGTCTTCGGCGAAGGTCGTGATCAGGAGCCCGCTCGGCAAGAGCTCGTTGACCACCCAGTTGCCGGCCTGGTTTCGACGGGCGCCCCAGATATCTCCGCGGCAGAAGTCGCCGTAAATGTAAAAGCCGGGCAGGGTGGGAACCTGCGGCCCGCGGTATCGGTAGCCGCCGGTAACCGAGTTGCAGGTGCCTTCCTTGTGTCCGTAGAGGATGATCGGGGCCGTCAGGCTCTCGTCCTCGCATTCCGGGGCACCTTCTCCCGCGATGCAGCGCGAGCCCTCGAGCACGGACCAGCCGTAGTTCTCGCCGCCGCCGGAGCCGGCCGGCTGGAAGTTGATCTCCTCGAAGGTCGCCGCGCCGACGTCACCGATGAACATGTCGCCGGTCCTGCGGTCGATGGTGAAGCGCCAAGGATTGCGGAGACCGTAGACCCAGATCTCGTCGAGTGCGTCGGGGTTCCCGACAAAGGGATTGTCCTCGGGGATCGCGTAGGGAAACGCGCTGTCCACATCGAGCCGCAGAATCGAGCCCAAGAGGCTTTCGAGGTCCTGCGCCGTCTGGCGGGTTCCGCCGTCTCCCGCGGCGACGTAGAGATAGCCGTCGAGCCCGAAGGCGAGCGCGCCGCCGTTATGGGGAAGATCGGGCTGATTCCAGCGAATGATGGTCTGTCGGGAGGTGGTATCGGCGACATTGGGGTCTGCGGACACCCGCCAGCGCGACACCACGGTTCGATCGTCGAGGTCCACGTACACGGTGTAAAAGAAGCCGTTGTTTTCGTAGGCTGGGTGAAACTCGAGCCCGACGAGGCCGCGCTCGTTGTCGCAGCACTCGACCTTGTTGGAGACGTCAAGAAAGAGCTTCGGCCGCAGCACGCCGTTCTCGAGAACCCTGATCTCACCCGATTGCTGAACGATGAAGAGCCGGTTGGTTCCGTCCTTCGGGTCCACCAGTCCGGTGACCCGGCCGATTTCGTCCCCTTCGAGGATCTGTTCGAGCCGGAGGCCACTCGGAACTTCAGGTTCCTGGCCGTGGACTGCCGTGGGCCCGAGCGAAAGAAGGGTCAGCACGGTCGCCGGGCAGGCAAGCCGAGTGATGCGAGTTGAAAGCGGGGTCATCTGAGTTCCTTTCGGCGCCCGCCGGGCTCTCATGGGGCGCCCGGTAGGCGAATCAGGCGTTTGGTTGCGCGAGCTTCTCGGCTCGATTGCGATAGAGATCCGGATCGACCACGGCGGCCATCTTTTCGATCTCGAGATTCATCTTCAGGAAGGCGCTCATCTTCCGGGCGTGAATCTCGGGATCGCTCAGGACTTCACGGTAGTGAACTTCCATCCATTCGAAGTGCTGCTGGCGTTTGAGCAGATACTGCGCTCGCCAGACGTCTCCTTCGAAGAGCTCCTTCATGCGCTCGTCGTCGGTCGCCGAGTTCTCGCCACGTCGATCGAGCATCTTGGCTTGGGAGGCTAGAACCTCCTCGAGATCGCGACGCACGAAGAGCACCCGATAGTTGTTGTCGGGCGGAAGGGCCCGCAGAAGGTTCGAGATGATCTTGATGCCTTTGCCCCTGCAGGCTCTCAACCATGCCTTGTCGGCCATGTCGTGGAGGCTCTTGACGCGCTCGTCCTCGTAGTAGCCCTTGGGATTGTCCTCGTCGGCCGTGCGAATCCCGTCCTGAACGAGGGGCACCCCGCCGGCCTCCAGCATTTTCATGGCCATCGAGGTTCCGGAGCGCGGGAGCCCGGAGACCACGACGATGGGCGCCCCATAGCGCAGCCGTCTGAAGGTGGATCGCAGGCTCATTGTGTCGGGAAAGGAAAAAGCGCTAGTATTTGGGGGTGATCAGCGGGCTTCTCCCGAAGCCGGTTCCAGAAGCCGCATCCGTACGATAACCCGATCCGCGGGCTCGAGACTACCCCTCCCAGTGCATGACTTTCGCGCCAGGCCGGCGCTGCTTTCGATCGCCCTCTGCGGCGTGCTCCTGCTCGCAGGGGCCGTGTCCGCCGAGGCCTACGTCGGACCGGGGGCCGGATTCGCCCTGGTGTCCTCGTGTCTGGTGGTCTTCGTCACCGCGATCATCGCGCTGGTGACAGTGCTGATCTGGCCCTTTCGCTGGCTCTACCGCAAGATCCGCCGCCGCGGCAGCGAGAAGCCGAGGATCAAGCGGTTCATCATGGTCGGGCTCGATGGGCAGGATCCCAGGTTGACCGACAAGTTCATGAAGGAGGGGAAGCTTCCCAACTTCGAGAAGCTCGCGGCCGCGGGATGCTACGAGCGGCTCGAAACGACCTATCCGTCGGTCTCGCCGGTGGCCTGGTCGTCTTTCGGCACCGGCACCCATCCCGCCAAGCACAACATCTTCGATTTTCTCTCCCGCGATCCCAAGACCTATTTGCCGCAAATGTCCTCGACCGAGATCGGCACGGTCCACAAGTTCCTCAAGCTCGGCAAGCTTCGGCTTCCGATGCACAAACCGGAGCTTCGGCTGCTGAGGAAATCCAAGCCCTTCTGGACGCTTCTGGGTGAAGCCGGCATCTGGAGCACCGTGCTGCGCGTGCCGATCACATTTCCGCCCGACCGGTTCTACGGCGCCGAGCTCTCGGCAATGGCGGCTCCCGACCTTCTGGGAACCCAGGGCACCTTCCTGCTGTACTCGACCCGCAAATCCGGCGAGAAGTTCCAGGAAGGCGGCATGCGGATCCCGCTCGAGTCGAACGGCAACCCGGATCGTTTCGAGACCGTGATCGAGGGCCCCGAGAACATCTTCTACGACGGCTCGCCGCCGATGGCCATCCCGGTCGCGATCGAGCTCGATCGCGCGGCCGGGACGGCCCGCCTTGCCGTCAACGGCGACTCGCACGAGCTCGTGGCCGGCGAGCTTTCGGACTGGATCAAGCTCACTTTCAAGGCAGTCCCCGGAGTGAAGGTGATGGGCATCTGCCGGATGCAGGTGACCGAGATCGGCGAGCATTTCTCGCTCTATGTCACGCCGATCGCGCTCGATCCCGAAAAGCCCGCCATGCCGGTGTCCCATCCGACCTACTACTCGACCTATCTGGCTAAGCAGCAGGGGCCGTTCTCGACCCTCGGCCTGGCTGAGGACACCTGGGCGCTGAACGAGGATGTCGTTGGCGACGAGACGTTCTTGACCCAGGCCTACGACATCGATCGCGAGCGCCAGGAGATGTTCTTCAACTCCCTCGATCGTCTGAAGAAGGGTTCGCTGGTGTGCGTCTTCGACGGCACCGACCGCATTCAGCACATGTTCTGGCGGTACATGGAGGAAGGGCACCCGGCCGCGCGCGGCAAGGAGAACGCCGAGCACAAGAACGCGATCGAGGAGCTTTACCGGCACAACGACAAGCTGGTCGGCAAGGTCCTCGGCAAGCTCAAGAAGGGAGACCTCCTGATGGTGATCTCCGACCACGGCTTCACGTCGTTTCGCCGCGGCATCAACCTCAACACCTGGCTACATGAGAACGGCTATTTGACTCTGAAAGAAGGAGCCGACGGCGGCGCCGAGTGGCTGCGCGAGGTGGATTGGTCGAAGACCCGGGCCTACGCTCTTGGGCTCTGCGGCATGTATCTCAACGTCAAGGGCCGCGAAGCCGAGGGAATCGTGGAGCAGGAGAAGATCGCCGGCCTCAAGAAAGAGCTGATCGAGAAGATGAGCGGGCTGGTCGATCCGGAGACCGGAGAGGTCGGAATCAACGAGCTCTTTGACACCCGCGCGCTCTACCAGGGGCCCTACCTGACCAATGCGCCGGACTTCATCGTCGGCTACAACCACGGCTACCGGATCTCGTGGGACGGCGCCACCGGTGTCGTGGCGGGTCCTCTGTGGGAGGACAACGTCAAGGCCTGGAGCGGCGACCACGGCGTCGATCCGCGCCTCGTTCCCGGAGTCTTTTTCTGCAACCGCGAGATCGAGGCGTCGGATCCGGCGATCATCGACATCGCGCCGAGCGTCCTGCGCCTCTTCGGGCAGAAGGTGCCCGCGCACATGGACGGCAAGCTCCTGTTCGCGGAGGAAGGCTCGTAAGGCCGGCGAATCGGCCAGGAGATCCCAAGACGATGACTAGCAAGCGACGAAGAATACCCCCAAGGACGATGGCGGTGGCGCTGGCCGCGGTGCTCGCGTCCCTCTCGCTTTTTTCGTGCGCGAAAGCGAAGCTCGAGAAGCAGGTGATCGTTCTCGGTTTCGACGGGATGGACTACCAGTACACCCGGCGGCTCATGGCCGAGGGCCGCATGCCCAACTTCTCGAAACTCGCCGAGACCGGCACTTTCGGGCCCCTCGCGACCGCGGTTCCACCGCAGAGCCCGGTGGCCTGGTCCAACTTCATCACCGGAATGGACTCGGGTGGGCACGGCATCTTCGACTTCGTGCACCGCAACCCCGACACCATGCAGCCCTACATGTCGACCTCGAAGACCGAAGGCTCCGAGAAGGCGGTCAAGGTCGGCAAGTACAAGTTCCCGCTGGCCGGCGGTGAGGTCAAGCTGCTGCGTCACGGCACGCCGTTCTGGGAGCTCCTCGAGGCCAACGGCATCGAGTCGCACATCTACCGAATGCCGGCCAACTTTCCTCCGTCGGGCTCGGCATCATTCGAGCTTTCCGGCATGGGAACGCCGGACATTCTCGGGACGCCGGGAACGTTCTCCTTCTACACCTCGGACATCTTCGTCAATGAGCGCGAGATTTCGGGTGGCGCCATCTATGCACTGGATTACTGGGAGAACCGCGCTGAGGGCAGGCTCCACGGACCCGAGAATCCGTTCCTGCAGCGCCGCCAGACACTTTCGGCCGACTTCGCCCTACACGTCGATCCGGAATCGCCGGTCGCCAAGCTCGTTGTCGGCGACGAGCAGCGCGTCCTCGCGGTCGGCGAGTGGAGTGACTGGGTGCCGGTTGCGTTCGAGATGATCCCGACGCAGGTGCTGCCTGCGATGGGCCGTTTCTATCTGAGGAGCCTTCGACCCGAGGTCGAGCTCTACGTCTCGCCTCTTCAGATCGACCCGATCTCGCCGGCGCTCCCGATCTCGACTCCGGAGAGCTTCGCCGCCGAGCTGGCGCGGCGCACCGGCCGCTTTTACACCCAGGGCATGCCGGAGGACACCAAAGCGCTCTCGGGAGATGTTTTCAGCCGCGAGGAGTTCTTGGCTCAGGCCAAGATCACCGGCGACGAGATTCTCGGCCAGTATGAGGTCGTCCTCGATGACTTCGACGGGGGGCTGTTGTTTTACTATTTCGGCAATCTGGATCTCATCTGCCACATGATGTTTCGCTCGACGGACCCCGGGCATCCGGCCTACGATGCGGAGCGCGATCCCGAATATCTGAAGGTGGTCGAAGCGACCTACACGGCTTTCGACCGGATCGTCGGCTACACCCTCGAGCACATGCCGGACGACGCCAAGCTGATCGTGATGTCGGATCACGGTTTTTCGAGCTGGCGCCGGGCGTTTCACCTGAACGACTGGCTGATCGAGAAGGGCTATCTCACGGTGAAGAACCCCAGCAAGGTCGCCGGCACCAACATCTACTCGAATGTGGACTGGAGCAAGACTCGGGCGTACGGCCTGGGGCTCAACGGGCTCTTCATCAACGTCGAGGATCGCGAGTCGAAGGGCGTGGTACCGAAGGCCGAGCGCGCCGCCCTGATCGCCGAGATCTCGGAGGAGCTTCTGGCGGAGATCGATCCCGCGACCGGCGAACCCGCCGTCACCAGGCTCTATGAGCTCGAAGAGACCTACCACGGCGAATACCTCGGTCTCGGACCGGACCTCCAGGTTGGATACAACAAAGGCACCCGCTGCTCGTTCGAGTCCGCGATCGGAGACCTCACCGGAGAGGTCCTCGAAGACAATATGGCGGAGTGGAGCGGTGACCACTGCATGGATCACACCAAGGTCCCCGGGATCTTGCTGACCAGCGGCGAGCTCGCGAAGCCGGCGAGCTCGCTCAAGGAGCTCGGTGGCGCGGTGCTAGCCGAATTCGGCATCACCTGGTCCGGGACTAGTACAGGCGGATAGGAGAAGGACATGTTTGGAAGCACGAAAGTCAAGCTGGACACCGATCTGGTGTCGAAGATCAAGCGATACGCGGATATCGCCGGCTACTCGTCGGTCGAAGAGTTCATCACCCACGCTCTCGAGAAAGAGCTCGCCAAGCTGGCCGATGCCGGTTCGGAGGAAGAGATCAAGAAGCGCCTGCAAGGCCTCGGCTACATCTCGTAGCTACTCGCTGCCGCCCACCCCGATGATCTGGATCAACAGAGTTTTGCGTGCGGTTTTCGACGCCGTGCTGTCACCGTTTGCGGCTTGGTCGCCGTGGGTCGGTCTGGCCTTGGTGTCCTTGGTGAGCGCGGTCGGGGTGCTGTGGATCTTCAAGCGGACGTCGAATCAGGATGCCCTGGCAGCGGTCAAGAGCCGGATCCATGCAGGACTTTTCGAGATCCGGCTCTTCAACGACGATCTGCCCGCGATCTTCCGGGCGCAGACCTCGATCTTGAAGGCGAACGCGAAGTACTTGTGGCTTTCACTGCCGCCGATGATCTGGATCATCGTGCCGCTGTTTTTCGTTTTTGCTCAGCTTCAGTTCCACTATGGCTACGAGGGACTCCGGCCGGCCGAGACCGCGCTGCTGACCCTGCGGCTCGAGGAGGGCGCCGAGGAGCTTGCCGCGGGGACCAAGCCCGCGGTCACCCTCGACGTGCCGGCGGGCGTCGAGGTGCAGGCCGGTCCGGTCTGGGCACCGGCGCTTCGAGAGCTGAGTTGGCGCATCGGAGTGGTCGAGTCCGGCGACTACGAGGCGGTCGTCGGTTATGGCGGTGTCGAGATCCCCAAGTCCATTCGCTCGACCGATCGGGTGGCCCGCCTGTCGCCCAACAAGGTGGCGCCGCACTTGATGGGTCAGCTCCTGTACCCCGCCGAGGACCCGGTCTCCGGGGCCCCCTCGGTCGAGGCGCTCGAGGTCTCCTATCGGGAGCGCGCATTGGATTTTCTCGGCTGGCAGGTGCCGTGGTGGCTGGCGTACTTCGTCCTGATGATCTTGTTCGCCTTCGCCCTGCGGACGCCCATGGGCGTGACGATCTAGGGCCGCCGGCAGGGCGGGCCATCGCCCAGGGGCCGGCTCGGGCTTCTTGGACTGCAAGGGTTCGGCCCTCGCCTGCGCGTCGCTTCGCGCAAACCGCGTATGGCCTCCGGTCGCCGGCGCGAGCGCTCGCGTCGAGCCCGCTGGATCGCACAAGCCGAACGGTGGAGCGCGGTGGGACCGCGACCGGCCGGACGTATCACCCGGGCTCCATGCTCGTGGTCCCCGCACGCCGTCGGGCTCTGAGGCCCGACGCTAGCGAGCGACGCGCTCGAACCACAACGACCCGAAGTGGGTGTCGTAGTCCTCGACCTCGGTGGCCCGGTAGTCGGGGACGGTCGCTTTCAGGAACTCGTGGTCGAAGTGGCGTAGCAGGGGCGCCGAGAACTTGATCTTGAAGTTCCGATTGAACGCCAGGAAGGCCTGCAAAATCATCGATTCCGTCCAGACCTGCGGCCACTTGGTGCGGAAAACGTACTGCTCGGCGGGATGAGGCACGTTGTACGGAAAGTGGATGTCGTGGGCGTGGATGGTGACGCCCGGTCTGAGCCGCGGCACGACTTCCAGATACAGATAGGCCACCTCGCCGCCCAGCTTGAGAACGTGGCTGGTGTCGATGAAAAACACGTCGCCGGCCTCGAGCTCGTCGAAGTAGGAAAGGTCGACGTCTTGCACGGGGCTGATGGTGAGATCGATACCCTCGAGCTTCTTCAGCGCCTCGCGCGGGTAGGGATCCACGACCCGAAAGCTCGCCTCGTCTCCCTCTTGACGGTTTTTGTTGACCGCCATCCAGGCGTAATAGGTCGAGAAGCCCGACCCGATCTCGATGTAGCGCTTGGGCTTGATGTGCCGGAGCATGAAGTAGAGCGTCATGGCGTCGACTTCGGTAAAGCCCGGTCCCAGCCCGAGTTTCTTGTTCTCCCGATACGGAGCGAGTGCCTGGAACTCAGTGCCGAAGCGGTCGACCATCTCCTTCAAGAGATCCTTCATCGGCTCGATCTCGTACTCGACGCCGATCATCTCGCTGGCCACGTCCCACTGCTCGCGAGTCGCCTCGAGTTCCTTCAAGATCGGAATCGGGGAGTAGAAATCCCTGGATGGGTAGACTTCCCAGCCGACCGCCGACACCGTTCGGCGCATCAGGTAGTGCAGCTTGCGATAGACGGACTTCAGGGTTCCGTGGACAGGGTTCGGCATGGTGCTGGGCGCTCTGCTAGGCTTTGAAAGGCCGCGGGACCTTCCGGGAAAACTGATGTCTGTGGATTCGAGAGACACCGCGCTCGCGCGCGGCGAAGCCGAGAGTTTAGCAGGCGGCTCGAAGCCGCGACGAGTTCTAGTGACCGGCGCGTCGGGTTTTGTGGGTCGCACCGTGGTGCGCCGCTTGGTCGAAGAGGGCTGGCAAATCGACGCGGTGTCGTCGACCGCCCGCGCGGTCGACGATAACGCCGACGGCGTGACCTGGCACCACACGGACCTTCTCGATTCTATCGCGGTCGAGCGATTGCTGGGTGGCCTCGAACTGTCCAGACTGGTGCATCTCGCCTGGGCTCCAAACCGCGGTATCTACAGCTCGCCCGAGAATCTTCGCTGGCTCGGCGCGGGTGCGCAACTGTTTGCCAGGTTCTTCGAGAATGGAGGCAAACGCGTGGTCGCGGCGGGCTCGAGCGCGGAATACGACTGGAGTGCCGGAATCTGCCGCGAGTGCTCGACGCCCCTCGCGGGCGGCGGTCTCTACGGCGCGGCCAAAAGGGCGCTGGCCGAGGTGTTCGGAGGGTTGTGCGAGCTCCCGGAAAGAGTCGGAGCCTCTGAGGTGAGTGGCGCCTGGGCTCGGGTTTTCTTTCTCTTCGGCCCGCATGAGCCGGAGGAGCGGCTGGTGGCCTCGGTCGCCCGCGCGCTTCTCTCGGGCGAGCCGACCAAGTGCTCGGAGGGGAGCCAGGTTCGCGACTACCTCTACGTGGAGGACGCGGCCGACGCTCTGGTGCGGCTGCTGGATTCAGAGCTGACCGGTCCGGTCAATGTGGCTTCGGGCGAGGGTATCCGGATTCGCGATCTCGTCGGCGAGCTGGTCGCGCTCACCGGCGGAGGCGAGCGCCTCGTCTGGGGCGACCCGGACCCGGACCCCTTCGTAGTCGCCGATGTCGGGCGCCTTCGGGACGAGCTTGGCTGGCGGCCGCGGATCGGGCGCGACGAGGGCCTTGCACGAACCCTCGCGTGGTGGCGGGAACGCTTGGCCGGCTCGTCGAGCGCCGGCAACGACTGAGATTCGTGTGACCGATCCCCGCTATCGCGCGTTCTATGACGTCGTAGAGAGCATCCCGGAGGGTCGGGTGGCGACCTACGGCCAGATCGCCATGCTGGCCGGCAAGCCCGGCCGAGCGCGACTCGTCGGTCACGCGCTAGGCTCCCTCGATGGGGATACCGAGGTCCCGTGGTATCGAGTGGTCAACGCCGGCGGCACAATCAGCCGGCGTGGGCTGGGCGACAGCGAGCACATGCAACGAATCCTCCTGCACGCCGAGGGCGTAGAGTTCAGTGGAGCCGGTCGAATCGACCTCCGGCGGTTTCAATGGGATCCCGACGTGCGGATCAAGGCTCTTCGATAGAGTGAGGCAAGGGTTTACGATGAACGGTCAACGGCGCCAAAGGCCAGCGGTTTGGCGGCGACTCCGTGCCGGAGTCGCGCTGGCGGCGCTCTCCGCCCTTGCGGCGCCGGACTCGCAGGCCTTCGAGACCGACCAGTACCTCGCGCTCGACGCCGAGATCTCCGACTCCGCCGAGGCGGTCAACGCGTTTCTGAATCAAGAGCTGGATCGTTTCCTGGTGAGCGCCGAAGCCGGTCGCCTCGGCTGCAGCGAGCTCCCGCCGCGCTACTACCGTCATCTCTTTCAGGGCCTGCTGGCGTCACGGCTTCAGAACTTCCTCAAAAGCGATCCCGCAGTCGACCTGTTTCCCGACGGGGTCGGCTACCGCGAGCACTTGCGCCTGAGCGTCTACCGGAGACCGTCCTTTCCGTACGTGCTTCCGCTGTCTCCGACGATCCGGATAGGCGAAGTTCGCTTCGGGCTCGACAAGTTCGGCCATCTGTTCGGCTTCGGGCGCCGCTACTACAAGCACTACCTGCGACGGCTTGCCAGGGGCGACTCCCAAGAGGCGGCGATTCGAGTGGTGGTGCGCAGAGGCCTCCGTCAGGAGCGATTTTTCGTCGGCGGATGGGCCGACGGAGTTTTCTCCTATGGCGACCTGGAAGCGAACTATCAGGGCATGGAGTTGGCTCGAGACTTCTGCGAAGGCGAAAATCCGCTCGTCGAGCGGGCCGTGGACGCCTGGCGACGAAGGCGCGACGTCGATCTGCGCGAGTACGTCACGCCGTCCTTCGACGAGTCGTTCAACAACAATCACTATCCCGGCCCGCGGTGGAAGAAGGTGCGTCCGATCCTCGAAGCCGAGTACTGCGATCGGTACTTCTCGCCGGTGGTCCAAGCGCGGCTGCGCCGCTATCGCATGATCGATCGTCCGAACTTGTCGAAGCGAACGATCGAGGAGTACTTCGAGCGTAAGGGCAGGAATCCGCAGAAGAGCCACTCGATGGAGCAGATCTGCCGGCCGGATACGTCGCTTTCCGCGGTGTCGAGCTCGTACTAGGCGCGCACCTGCGGTTAGGCTCTCGCGCGCGGTCGCGGCTGTGCCCGGAGCCGAGGTTGAATTACACTCGAGCGATGAAGTGCTCGAAGATCGCTACCGCTTCGCTATCGATCGTGGTGCTCGCCATGGCCTGTTCACCGGCGGGTGAACCTCCGGTCGGCCCGGCTTTCCCGGCCTCTGCAACCGCTTCCGATCTCGTGTCCGAGATCAACCTCTGGCGCGCTGAGCGGGACGCGAGCCTCAGAAAGATCGACGGTTGGCTCTCCCTGGTGGGCCTTTTCTGGCTCGAGGAGGGTGACAACTCCTTCGGATCCGCCGAGGGCAACGCGGTTGTGTTCCCGGCGGACACGATCGACGCCTATGCCGGCATCCTGGTACGCGAAGGCCGCAAGGTCACCGTTCTGCCTGGAGCCGGAGTCGCGCTAGCGGCGGGAGGTTCGCCGGTTTCTGGCGCGACCGAGCTGTCGCTCGACACCTCCGGCGAGGGCCCCACCATCGTCGAGGCGGGGAGCCTGGTGTTCTACGCCATCGAGCGTGGCGACATGATCGGGATTCGGCTCAAGGACCGCGAGAGCCCGGTGCTCACAGGATTCACCGGCATGGAGTATTTTCCGATAGACGCGAGCTGGCGGCTCACCGCGCGCTATGAGCTCTTTGACCAGCCGAGAATCTTGCGAACGCCCAACGTGCTCGGCACGGTGAGCGAGGAGGAGATCGCCGGCGAGGTGGTGTTCGAGGTCGGCGGCGAGTCATACCGGCTGCTGCCTTCTGGAGACTCCGAGGGATTCTTTCTGGTCTTCGGAGACGGAACGAACGGCTCCGAGACCTACGGCGGCGGCAGGTTTCTCTACACCGGGCCGGTCGAGGCTGACGGTTCGGTGATCGTCGACTTCAACAAGGCCTATTCGCCGCCCTGCGTCTTCACTCCGCATGCGACGTGCCCGTTGCCGCCGGCCGAGAACAAGCTTCCGATCCGCATCGAGGCGGGAGAGAAGACTTTCGGCGGGGCTCACTGACGGTCGGGGAGCCCGGCGGCGTAGCGAGCCCGTTGCGCAGCGCAAGGCGCCGGTTGATTGTCAACCCGGCGCGCCCGAGCACGGCGCTTTTCTTGACACCACCAGAGGCCTGGGGAATACTCACGAGCCAACGGAAAAGACTCCTGGCTCGCTGTCTCCTCCCTTCCCGAAAGCCCGATTCGATGCCGGAAAGACATGACGTCATCCTCGGTGGAGGCTTGGCCGGTCTGTCGGCGGCGTACTCTCTGCAGAGTGCAGGGCAGGATCAGTGGCAGGTTTTCGAGCGCAACGATACACCCGGCGGCCTGGCTCGAACGATGGTCGTGGAAGGCTACCGCTTCGACTACGGCCCCCATATCCTGTTCACGATCGACGCCGAGATCAGGGAGTTGATTCAGGACCTTCTGGGCGAGAACTTCCACGCTCAAGATCGAGAAGCCTTCATCTACCATCACGCCCACGATCTCTATACCCGTTTTCCGTTTCAGGCGCATCTTCACGGGCTGCCGACTTCGATCGTAGCTGACTGCTTGAACGGCCTCGTCGCCGCGGTCGAAAGCCAGGCCAGGGGCGAGTTCGAGCCGGCGAACTACCTCGAGTGGATGCGCGGATTTTTCGGCGAAGGGATCGCCGATCATTTGATGATCCCGTATGCCAAGAAGATCTGGACCATCGAGCCGGAGCTGATGGACTTCAGCTGGATCGGCCGTCGCGTACCCACGCCCAACTACCAGCGGATCATCAGCGGCGCGCTCAGCGACGAGGTCGATCAGGTCGGCGCCACGGCGCAGTTCTGGTACACCAAACGCGGCGGGATCGAACCGTTGCCAAGAGCGCTAGCGGCGAGAGTCGACAATCTCCACCTCGAGCGCACGGCGGTCAAGATCGAGCTACCCGAAAAACGAGTCGTGTTTTCCGATGGTGCCGTCGTGCCGTTCCGGCGGCTGGTGTATTCGTTGCCGCTACCGTTTCTTCCGCGCTTTGTCGACAACCTTCCAGGCGAGGTCGAGCGCGCCTGCGCCGGACTCGAGTATCAAGGCATCTACTGCGTCAATCTGGGAGTCGATCGCGAGAAGATCTCTGACAAGCACTGGATCTACTACTACGAGGACATCTTTCCCTTTCACCGCCTGTCTTTGCCCGCGAATTTCAGTCCCGATACCGTGCCACCGGGCAAGAGCTCGATCGCGACCGAGGTCGCGTTTTCGAAGTACCGGCCGCTGGACAGGGACACCGCGGTCGAAAAGACCATCGAGGCCCTCAAGGCGGCTCGGCTGATCCGTGAAGATGACAGAATCGAGCTGGTTCACACCGAAGAGATCTTCCCGGCCTACGTGATTTACGACTTGAACCACGCCAGGAACGTGGAGATCATTCGGGGCTGGTTACGCGACAACGACATCTGGAACGTGGGCCGATTCGGAGAATGGCAGTACTTCAACATGGATCACTCGATGAGGAGCGGGCGGCGGGCAGCCGAGGAGATTCTGGCGCTCGAGAGTTGACCGAACCGCGAGCCGAGAGGCCTCAGCGCGATCCGAGCGCCAAGATTGCGGTCATCATCGTCAATTGGAACGCCGCGGAAGACACCCTCGACGTCCTTTCACAGCTCGACGGGGTAGCCGGGCCCGAGCTCAAGTACGTCGTTGTCGACAACTCTTCGACCGATGATTCGGTGGCCCGGATGCGGGCTGCGCGATCCGATATCGAGCTGATCGAGTCCGGCGGGAATCCCGGATTCGCGGGCGGCACGGTCGCCGGCGTCCGCCACGCGGTCCGAAATCTCGACGTCGGCTTCGTGCTTTTTCTCAACAACGACATTCGCATCGATCCGGGATTCCTGCCGCCCCTGCTGAACGCCTGCTTGGATGCACGAGTGGCCGCCGCGGGGCCGAAGATCTTTTACGCCGAGCCTGCCGATCGGATCTGGGCAGCGGGTGGCACCCTGCGAGTGCGCGAGACGGTCACGCGCGAGCTCGGCCGCGGGCGGCGGGACGGGCCGCCGTTCGACCGCGCGGCCGACGTCACCTATCTGACCACCTGTTGCATCCTGATTCCCGTGGATGTCTTCGAGCGAGTGGGTTTACTGGATCCGGTGTACTTCATCTGCGTCGAGGATGCCGACTGGTGCCGGCGCGCGACCGAAGCCGGATACCGGCTACGCTACGTTCCGGAGAGCAGCATCTGGCACCGGGTCGCGGTTTCCACCGGCGGCGGCTATACGCCGTTGCGCACGTTTCATACGGCGCGCTCCAATGCCCTCTTCGTTCGGCGCCACCACGGGCTCCCGGGGCTTGTCGGATATCTCCTCGCCAACGCCGTTGCCCTGCCGGTCGCGTTTCTGCGCGAGTTGCCGAAGGGCAACGTTCGAGCGGTCTTCGCCAAGGCGAGGGGCATGTGGCGTGGCCTGTTCGACCCGCTGAGTGACCCGCCGCGGCTGTAGCCAGAGCGGTTGCACGGGAGTCGATCTAGCCCCCGAGCCGGTAGACCTGGATCGGTCCCTGCTCGTAGACCACCCTGCCGTGGCGCGCCAGGAGCTCCTTCAGCACCGCGTCGGTGACCGGGTCGGAGAAAAACAGAATCTCATTGGTCGTCGTCGGTCGGCTCGGCGCGACCCGGTACTGCGCCCGGTTGACGAATACGTAGGCCACTCCAATCTGACGCAGCCTCTCCAGAGCCGTGGCGCTGCTCGGATCCGGCAGAAAGCCGCTCAGCACCGGTTGATCGAGGTAGCTGCCGGCGATGGCCGGCCGGTCGAGGTAGAAGATGCGGCTTTCCCCCACGACCATCACGACATCGGTGGCCTCGCTGTTGGCGTCGAGCCACCGGTACGCGTCGTAGTAGTCGTGGCCGGTCGCCAGATAGGTCTCGCGATCGTCGAAACCGAGCGCGACACCCACCGGATCGTAGTGCCGCAGAACCCAGACTGCCTGGCTGAGATTGATCCCCAGCAGGACGACGCAACCCAGGATCACCGCTCGCCGCCCCCATCCTTCCCCAAAACCCTGGACACGCTGAGTGAGCCGGGCCAGCCCTTCGCCGCTCAGCCAGGATGCCGCCAGAAAAAGCGGTCCGAAGGCGCGCACGGTGGGGTGGAAGAGAACGGCAGCCAGGGCATACAGCCCGAGCACGACGCCCAGGGGCCAGAGTCTCCGAGCGGCTCCGAACAAGACGCCGAGTCCGAGAGGCAGGCACGCGATCCAGAGCAGGCCGATGCTTTCGTCGATGATGTCTCGGCGGCCCAGATAGCCGAGCCAGCGCTCCGCGGCGCCGGTCTCACCGCGGTAGTCGGTGAGGGAGCCGGCGCCGTGGGTCTCGGATAGCAAGGGATAGACGGGATTGGCGTGCTCGATCAGGTTAGTTCCGTACCAGGGAGCACAGAGCACGGCCACTGCGATCGCCGCGGCCGGAACCAGGCGCCGCGCTTTGCCCGAAAACCCCACCGCGAGAAGCGCCAGGAGCGGTAAGGCGTTGTATTTGACCGCGGCCGCGGCTCCCAGGAAGAGCGCCGCGAGGAGGTAGTCGTGGCGGGCCTTCGAGTCTCGGAACGACAGAATCCGGTCGAGGCCCAATGCGGTATACAGCAGGACGAACCAGTCGTTCCAGGCCCAGCCCGCGATCACGCAATAGGCCGGGATCGAGCACAGGATGATCGCGGCGAAGATTCCGGCGCGGCGGTCGAACTCTCGCGTGCCGACCCGGATCACCACGACCACCGTCCAGAAGGCCGCAACCAGGTGCAGGACTTGCGCCAGAATCCCGGTGGCGTCGAGCTCGAGCGTCAAGCCGAAGAGCAGCTCGGCATGCTGCGGGAAGTAGGAGTGCAGGTTCCAGGGCATTTCGAAGGCCTGTCCCTGGAGCGCGAACTGTTTCGGCAAGGCCAGGTGATAGACGAGCGAGTCCAGGGACAGGGGCGGCGCGAGTGCCAGGAAAGCGGAGCAGGCGGCGAACGGCGCCAGAATCCACGAGAGCGGGCTGCGAAGGCCGAGCTCGAGGTCGAGGATCCGCCAGCGCCGCAGCAGGAGAAGGGCACCCGCGGCCAGCCACGGCGCGGCGAAGAAGATGTTCGGATACCAGAACGGAGCCATGAACCCCATTGCTGTGGCCGTCATCGCGGCGCCCAGCGCCCATGCCTGTGCCAGAGATACCGCCTCGACCTGCAAGCCCGAGCGCCGCCGGAGCGATCGAATGGCCAGCTCTCCCCAGCCGACGAATGCCGCGCTCACCAGAGTGACCTTGGCGGCGAGCACCAGGAGCCGGGGCGCGAGCTCGAACGGGTACGGAAAGACGAGCCGGCTACGAAGGAGAATCAGGCCGACGAGGACGGCGGTCCCCGCGAGGAGCAGGCGGTGAAGACGCTGGGCCATCGGCGAGATGTTACCGGGCGCTAGTTGCTCGGCTCGCGAGTGCGCGCCACGGCCGGCGCTCCGACCGCCACCGAACCCGGAGGCACGTCGGCGAGGACCACCGAGTTGGCGCCGATGAACGAATCCGCGCCGACCTCGATGCCGCCGAGGATCTTGGCGCCTGCGCCCAAGGTGACCCGGTCGCCGATCCGGGGGCAGTCGCTGGTGTCGAAGCGGGCCTCTCCCAGGGTGACGCCTTGAAGGATCGTGCAGTCCTCGCCCACGACCGAGGTTCCGCCGATGACGATGCCGACACCGTGGGGGATGTAGCAGCCGCCGCCGATCTCGGCCTGCGGGACGATGTCGATAGCGCACAAGGCGATCGAGATCCGGCGAAGCAGGGCGGGCAGAAACGGCACGCCCCAGCTCTTGAGGGTGTGGGCGCTGCGGTAGAAAACCAGCGCTTGAAAGCCGGCGTCGAGAAACACCGCATCGACCAGTGCCCGGCCGGTGCTCCAGCTCTTGATCTCAGTCAGTCTTCGGAAATCGCGCCCGAGGCGCGGCCACAGGTTCACGAGCGGTCCCTCACTCTTCGCAGGATGTTCAAAAAGCCCAGGCGAGGCATTCGCCGCCAAAGACCGTACCAGCCCGTGGCTTGCAGTTGAAACTCGAGCCGGCTGGCCCCCGGGGTGACGACCGCGCGCGGCAGAGCGAACCGGTTGCGCGCCGATACGCCGGAAATGCCGTGCACGCTGACCGCCGCTCGGTAGCCGGCTTCGCGAACCGCCGTCATGACGGCGTCGTTGAAGTGGGCATACGGGTAGCAGAACGTCGCCACAGGGCTCCCGAGCGCGGCTTCGAGGTCCTGCTTGGCCCCGGCGACCTCGCGCGCGAGCTCGGCGGGGGCGATCGTGGTGAGGTCGGCGTGGCTCTGACTGTGACACCCGATCTCGAAGCCACGCGACGCCAGGTCTCGCAGCTCGTCCACAGTCAGCAGCGACTCGACTCTCTCGCCGCGGGCGCGGTCCCAGGCATTCTCGCCGCCGATCTGGCTCGAGACCGCGAAGACCGTCGCACTCATTTTTCGCCGCTCGAGCTCCGGCACGATGTGCTCGAGAAAACACTGGCAGCCGTCGTCGAAGGTCAGCACCAAGCAGCGGCCGGGTGGCCGGTCGCCGCCGCCGCTTCGATCGACCGCCTCGGCCAGGGAAACCGCCGAGAATCCCTTGCCGGCCAGCCAGTCGAGGTGATCCGAGAACTCGGCTCGGGACACGTAGCTTCTGGTGAAGCGGGGCTTGGGGTCGAACGGTTTCGGTTCGACGTGGTGATACATGAGGATCGGTTCGCGCAGCCGCCTCATCGCGCTCGCTCCTCGACCAGCCGCGCGAACAGAGCCGCGTAGGCGTCTGCGGTGCGCGCGAACGGGAACGCCTCGGCCCTGCGGCGAGGTAGCAGCGCCCAGCTCTCGGCGGCGGCGGACTTCAGGGCCTCGACGTACCCGCTCATGTCGCCGTGACGAAAGAAGACGCCACCCTCGCCGATGACCTCGCGTCGGACCGCGTCATCTGGCGCCACGCATGGGGTGTTACAGGCCATGGCTTCGAGATACACGAGGCCGAATGCCTCGGTGCGGGAAGCCAGCGTAAAGCAATCCGCGGTCGCGAACCAGCCGGGAAGTGCGGATCGAGTCACGTGGGTCCTCAGATAGCGGCCCGGTCCCAGCCGCGCCGCGCCCAGCCGGTCCAGCCGGCCGGCTTCGGCGCCGTCCCCGAGCACGACCAGGCTTCCTTTGGAGAGGCCGGCGACCGCCTCGAGGGTCCGCTCGACTTGCTTGTGCTCGTCGATGTGGCCGACACAGAGAAACAGCGGCCGCTCGAGCTCGTCATCCAAAGCCGGCGGCGCCGGTGCGTCGGGCCGGAAAAAGTCGAGATCCACGCCGTGGGGGATGACCTCGATCCGAGCTCCCGGCGCGAGCGACTCGAGCTCGCTCGCGAAGCTTCGCGTGAAGACCACCGTCCGATCCGGCCGGTTGCGCGCGAAAGCGCCTTCCCATTTGGGACTGATGCCATGGGCGACGTCAACGAACGCTGACCCTCGAAAGCGCCGTAACATCCGGGCGGCCCATCCACCGACCAGCCCGCCCTCCATAACCACGACATCGAAGTGCCCTCGGTAGAGCTTGGGCGCCGCCGAGAGAGCGGCGGTGGCCCATTCGACGTTGATCGGGTCGAGGAAGACGGTGTCGAGGACCTTTCGCCCGAAGCGCGTAGCAGAATAGCTGCCTTCGAGCCACTTGCGGTCGCGCGCGATCGCACCGACCCTGCGATGGGGAACATCCACGGCTCCGCGGCAAAACAGTGTCGGTTCGACACCGCGTGCGGGCAGCGCCCGGCAGAGATCGAGAACGAAGGACTCTGCGCCGCGCCGGACGACGCCGGCGCCGGGCATGACGAAGGCTGCTTGGATAGTCATGATCTGCGAAGGCTCGAGGTCAGATCGGGTCGTCGAAATGGATGGGCTCCGCTGGAGAGGCCGGAACCCGGCCGAAGAATCGCTTGAAAGGCTCGGCGAAGCGAAGCAGAAAGGTTAGCCCGACAATCGCCAAGATCACCAGAGAGGCGACGAAACGCGACCAAGTCGCGGCAGGGAAGATTGCCGCAGCCGCCAGAAAAAACGGCAACGGAAGCAGGTACACGAACATGAGGTCTCGTAGGAGCTTGGGGAACTCGTCTCCGCAGATCTGCCAGATCCGCCAGGCCATCAGCAGGTTACCGAGTAGCAGGTAGTGGGCCCAGGCCATGCCCTCGGTGCCATAGAGGCCACTCAAGATCCAGCCGAAACCGATCAGGCAGAGAATATTGACGATCGCCACTACCAGCCAGACGCGATCCTGGCGCCGTACTTTCAGAAGCTCTCCACCCAGGCGGGTAAAGGGGTCGAGCAGCGTAGCGAAGCAGACGATCTTGATGAGCGCGACCGCTTCCAGCCAGTTCGGGCCGAGCAGGATCTGCAGGATCACGACCTCGGTGTTGAAGAAGAGGAAGTACACCGCCATAACTTCGATCGCCAGGATCGCGACCGTACCGAGACGGTAGGCGGCCACGAAGCGCTTGGGGTCATCTCGGTAGGCGACCAGGGCCGGGTAGAGGGCGCGGATCAGAGCGGGGACGAAGAGGATCTGGGCGCGCATGGCCCAGAGCAGCGCCTTCTCGTACTGGCCGACCATCGCGGTCGAATCGCGGATCTCGACGATGTATCGACCGACGAACGGCATCGCGTTCGAGACCACAGCGATGAGAAAGAGCAGGAAGCTGCGCCGGAGAAGGTGGGGGATGGTTCGCCACTCGAACTCGAGGTGGATCGAGTTCCACGCCCGAATCCACAGGACGACGACGAAGCACACCATGGCCGCCAATTCTCCGGCCACGAAGCTCCAGACTCCGGCTCCGGAGACAGCCAGCGCGATCGACACCGTGGCCATGACCGCGCCGCGCATGATCTCCGGGGCGACCAGTCTGGTCACCCGCAGTTCGCGCTCGAAGAAGACCTTGGGAACGATCGCGAAGGCCTCGATCAGAACGAAAAGCGAGAGCACCCGCAGCACGCCCGGCAGCTCCGGGTCGAGACCCGAGAACCAGCCGGCGCCGAGCACCAGCGTGACGGTGACGGCGCCTCCCCAGAAAATCTCCCACAGCAGCACGCTGCCGTAGGGCTGGCGCTCGTGGCGCACCAACTCGTACTGCAGGCCCAGGTCCCGGAAGAAGCCCGCGAGCACGACGGTCGACCAGGCGAGCGCGAAAAGGCCGTGCTGTTCCGGAATGATCAGCCGAGCCAGAGCCAGATCGGTGATCAGTCGAAGCGCCATGCGCCCCAGTTGGCTGCCGTAGGAGGCTACCGTCGAGTAGAGGAATCGCCGTTCGGTGGTCTCGGTCAAGAGGCCGTGGTCCAATTCTCGGCGACGGTGCGGTACCAGATCCTTCGAAACAGGGCGACCTTTGGCAGTACGCCTACGGCGGGCCGCAGTTCGGGGTGATCCCAGAAAATCGACATCGCCGAAAGCCACGCCTTGATGGGCGCGAACGCGCGCAGGCGCGTGGCGCTCTTCCAGGTGTAGCCTCGATCGAAGACGCCTGGGTGCTTGCGCCTGAATTGATTGAAGTGCCGACCGTACCACGCGGCGTGGGTGATCAGATCCGTTCGGCTCGCGCGAACCGCTCCATGACGGACGCACGCCGTCGGAACGAACGCGCAGGTCGCGCCGGCCGCCCGAGCGCGGAAGAACCAGTCGTGATCTTCGCTGGTCACTAGTGTTTCGTCGAAGCCTCCGATTCGGTTCCAGGTCTCGCGTCGCACGGCCAGGTTGAGGCTGCCGAGCGGCCGGGCGGTATCCGATTCGGCCGGGCGGTCGGCCAGCAGATCGTGAAACGACGCGATGTTGTCGGCAACCGCCCAACGATTCGCGTTGAGGTCAAAGGCGACGCTGCCGCCGGCGATCTCCGAGCGCTGGAGGGCGGCGACCAGAGTCGCGGCCCAGTCCGGTCGGGGAAGGCAGTCGGCGTCGGTGAAGAGAATCAGCTCGCCGGAGGTCTCGGCGACGCCCAGGTTTCGCGCGGCGCCTGGTGACAGCCGAGTGTCGGTTTCGATCAGGCGAGCGCGGTTCGACGGCGAAACCGCGCCGCGGCGGTCGCGCCCCACCACCACGATCTCGAACGGGAGAGCTTCGTCGCCGGCCTCGATTGCGGCCACCGCCTCGCCCGCCAAAGGGCAGTCGAGGTTCGGTACGACGACGCTCACTTCGGCGGGCATGGACCCATTATCTGATGTCCCGCCGAATCCGGCGCGGAAAGACCCTGGCGCCGGCCGGATCGATATACTGCCGGCGGCCGTGTCAGGCCGGCACGAATCAATGCCAGTTCGTTCGGACGCCTCCGTCGGTATCGCCCGGATCTCGAGTCGTACATGAAGAACATCACGGGTCTGGTCTTGGGTTGCCTGAGCCTGCTACTGCTCCTGTACCCGCTGGCGGCGCCGTCGCGGGGTCTGCCGGTCACGCTCAAGGCCGACGAGCCGGCCTACTATCTGGCTGCGCTCAGCGTCGCCCGTGACGGCGATCTGCTGTGCCGCACCGAGGACACCCGCCGCCTGTTCGACGCGTTTCCCCACCTTCCGGTCGAGAACCTGATTCTGATGTCGACCGACGGTTGGGCAACGGTCTATTTCGGCAAGCCGGTCATCTACTCGGTACTGGCGGCGCCGCTCGCCGCCGCCTTCGAGGCTCGCGGCATGGTTCTGTTCAACATGATCCTGTTCGTGGGCATGATCTGGATGGGTTACTTCCACCTGCGTCGATCCGTACCGCGGGCTCTGGCCGCCTTCTATTCGATTTCCTTCTTCTTCGTCTCGCTGGCCTTCGTGTACGTCTTTTGGATCCATCCCGAGGTCTTGAGCATGTTCTCGGTGATGGCGTGCCTGTACTTCGCCTGGGGGGCGCGGGACGAGCTTGGGCCGGTGGGCCCGATCGCGCGTTGGTTCGCCGATCCCTGGAGAGCGGCATGGTCCGGTGCGGCGCTGTCGCTGGCGGTCTACAACAAGCCGATGTTGGCGGCGATCGGGCTCCCGGCTCTCTATCTGTTGTTCCGGCGTCGTGGCACCAGAGCAGTGGCGATCTGGCTGGTCGCCGCGGCGCTGGCTCTCGGAGCCCAGGCGGGACTTTCGCAGGCGCTGACCGACACGCCGACGCCGTACCTCGGCACGTCGCGCGCTGGCTTCAAGATCGAAGACCCGGAGAGACTCGATGAGATGCTCCGGCCGTTTCAACAGCCGGTGGCGGCGGGGGAAAACCACAGCTCCTACAGTTGGCTGGCTCGGGTGCCGGAGCTCTTTCCACGCATGCTGATCGAGAACGCCGGCTACTTTTTCATCGGCCGGCATACCGGACTGTTCGTCTACATGCCGTTCGCCCTGGTTAGCTTGCTCTTGTTTCTGCTGTACGGTCGCTCGGACCCCGCCCGGTGGCTGGTGGTCGCCTCGCTCGCCGCGGTGGCGCTGTTTTTCCTGATCTGGATTCACTACAACTGGCACGGCGGCGCGGGCTTTGTCGGCAATCGCTACTTCGTCAACCTCTACCCGGCGTTTCTTTTCCTGGTGCCGGCGATCCGGCCGGGCGCGGTGACGGCGCTCGGTTACCTCGCCGGGGGACTGTTCCTGACACCGCTTCTGTTCGCGCCGTTCGGAGTCTCGATCCCGGATCCGACGCTCCAGTGGCACGCGCGCGGCGCGGCCTTCCGGTTTCTGCCGCAGGAACTTTCGATCTCGGCAGAGATCCCCGGCTATCTGAACCTGAACACCCGAGGGCTCAACATCCGAGCGCGGAAGGACCAGTTCCGGATCGCGAACCGCGGCGCGGCGGCCTTCTGGGTGCGCGGCGCGGATGAGATCGAGGTCTGGATCTCGTCGGCCGAGCCGATCGCCGAGCTCGAGCTCGAGGTGTCCTCGCTGTCGCCCGACAATCAGGTGTCGTTCCGACTCGGGGGGCAACTGGAGCAAGTGACCTTCGAGGCCTCGACGCGGGCGCCGGCGGTGGTGACTCTTTCCCCTCGAAGGCCCAGTAAGGTGCGCTCGCAGTGGGGGCGGCGGCTCTACGCCTACCGGGTCACGATCGAGACCGCTACCGGACGCAACCCGCGCCGGCCGGACGGACAGGTGATCGAACCGCAGTACTACGTCGGCGCCGAGGTCGCGGTGCGCCGGGTCGAGCTCTCGGAGGGCTAGAGCGCCCTGTCGCGTGCGTTCAAACCGAGTGGCATGGTGAAGGCGAATCCGATCGACTCCCACCGCGGCGGGCGACGCTGGTGGCTGCTTCTGGTCGCGCTGCTCGGCCTGCTCGCGGTCCGGACGGCGTTTCTCGACCGCGCCGACTGGCCCGGCTTCATCGGTGACGAAGCCACCTATCTGATGGCGGCGGAAAGCCTGGCTTGGGACGGAGACTTCCTTTACCAGCGTCGAGACTACGACCGGTTCGTGGAGCACTGGGGCCGGCGGCCCGAGATGCTGCTGTTTCTGCAAAGCAGCGATAACGGCCGGACGCTGGCTTATGGCAAGCCGTTCTTTTTCCCGCTGGTGGTGGCGCCGCTGACTCGGATCTGGCCGACTCACGGGGCGCTGTTGACCAATGTACTCCTGCTCGCTCTGGCTGCCGGGCTCGCGGCCCGAGCCCTGGCTCCACATCTGGGCGCGGAGGCGCCGTTGTGGGTCGCGGTGTTTCTGTTCGCGTCGGTGGCCTTCGCCTACGCGGTCTGGGCCCACGCCGACTCGTTTCTGATGTCCCTGAGTGCGATCGCGCTCAGTCTGGCGCTCTTGAACAACCGTTCGGATACCTATCGCTTCGGGATGGCGGCGAGCGGCAGGCAACTCGCCCTGTGGTTCGGGTTGGGCGCTCTTATCGCTGTGATCGCGTTCAGCCGGCCGTTCTACTCGACTCTCCTGCTGCCGATGGTGACGCTCATGCCCCGAGGCAAGCGTGCGCGGGTTGGTACGGTGTTCGCACTCGGGGCGCTCGTCATCGTGCTCGGCGCGGCGGCGGTTCACTGGAAGCTCGCCGGCGCCGTGACCAGCTACACGGGGGAGCGGGGAGGGTTCTACGCCCAGTCGGGGCTGCCGGAGGTCGACTTCCCCGGGGAGTCCTGGGACGAAGCGATTCATCGGACCGGTAACTTCGCCTGGTATCAGGCGCGCGAGCCTCTGGAGCAGGAAACCCGTGGCGGGCTGTGGACCTGGAATGCGGTCTATCTTCTGTTCGGAGAGCACGTGGGGCTCGTGCCGTACTTTCTGCCGATCCTCCTGGCCTTGCTGTGCCTGCGCCTCGATGCATTTCGTTTGGCGTTGTTGCTTGCTCTCGCGGGCGCGCTCGCGGCGTTTTTCTTTTACCGCCCGTTTAATTTCTACGGAGGCGGGGCGGCGATCGGGAACCGCTATTTCCTGCCTCTCTATCCGGTGGTGTGGTTTCTGGTGGCCAAGCGGCCGTCTGTTGCGGTGCGGCGCTGGGCGCCGCTTGCGGTGCTGGCCGCGGTGGTGCCGCTGCTCTGGCCGCTGTGGACCGGCCTGGGCTCCTATCCGCTGACCCGCGAGCAGAGCTACGAGTTCGTGACTCCCGTGGCGCGCGCTCTGTTCCCGTTCGAGACGACACAGAGCCACCTCAAGCCCGGCGGGCAGGAAGACGTCGTCCATCACGCCGTCTGGGTGCGCGTCCTGAGCCCCGGCACCAGGGCCGACGAGGAGCGGATCTGGACGCGATCGGGCGACTGGGCCGAGCTGCTCGTGGCACGCCGGAAGCCGATCGAGGAGGTCGAGATCGTTGGACCGACCGGAGGAGCCGAGCTCGAGATGTCTACCGGCGCCATCGTCGATCGGCGCTCCGGCGACGGCGTCGTCAGCTACCGGGTGCGCATGCCGCGCCAACGGGCTCGCCACTCGATGTGGTGGAGTTGGGACCCGCTGAGTCTCTACCGGTTGCGCCTTCGGTTCGACGGCCTCCCGCCGGGAGAGATCGTCGGTTTCTACATCGAAGCGGTGGACGAGTGACGAGCCGGTCGTGGCGACAGTGTCTGGCGGCGCTCGCGGTGATCGCGTTGGCTGCGGGCTGTACGCGACGCGGCGCGGCCGACACACCCCGGGGATTCATCTTGATCAACTTGAGCGGTTTGCGGGCCGACCTGCTCCAGAGCTCCGATCGGGGCCCTTCGCCGGTTCCGCACTTGGCGGCGTTCTCGCGGCAGGGGCTGGCGTACGAGCGCTCCTTCGCAGTGTCTTCGGATCCTCTGGCGGCCGAGGTGTCCCTCCTGAGCGGGCTCTACCCGCAGGAGCACGGTGCGATGGCTCCGGATCTGACCCTCAGCTCCGAGATCGTCGCCTTGCCCGAGAGGCTCGCGCAGCTCGGCTACCGGACCGCGGCGTTCACGAACGGCGGATACGCCGGGGCCGACTTCGGCGTCGATAGGGGCTTCGACGAATTCACCACCCCTGACCCGATCCGGGGCCGCCCACATCCGGTGTTCGGCGCGGCTCTCGAGCATCTGCGACAGCTGGGCGACGATCGCTTCTTTCTCTATCTTCATCCGAACGATCTCCATGGTGCGGATCTTGGGGATGGCTCGCTCGGCTTCCCGCGCCTGGCCGCCGGCTTCGACGAGCTGACTCCCGAGCGGCTCGGCGAGGTCCGACAGGCGTACGACGGCGCGGCGCGCAGGCTCGACGCGGCGCTCGGGGAGTTCTTGGCGGGCCTCGATTCGTCGGGTCTACGCGGCGCGACCGTCGTGCTAGTGACGGCGGACCGCGGTTTCGAGCTGGGCGAGCACGGCCGAGTGGGGCACACGCAGCTTTATCCCGAAAACCTCCGAGTGCCGTTGGTGCTCGCGGCCCCCGGTGTCGAAGCGGGCCGGTCGAGGGAGCTGGTGCAAACCGTAGATGTGACGGCTTCTCTTTTTGAGCTGGCCGGTCCGGGTGCACCGGCCACGGCGGGGCGCCTCCTGCCAGGGCTTCCCGGCGCACCGGGACCCCGCGCCTGGGGCGCGGCGGACAGGCGCGGCCGCTGGTCTCAGTCGAGCCTGCTTGTCGAAAGCGATGACCGACGGCTTCAGCTGATCGAGAGCCGGCTCCGCGGCGAGTACGACGGCACCTGGGTGACCCGAGAGGTGGGCTTTGACACCGAGGCCTCGGTGCTCGCGTTCTCGATCGTGAGCTACCTGGAGCCGCGCACGATCTCGGTCGAGGTCGACGGCATTGAACAGAGCGTCATCGAAGCCGGAACGGAGTGGGCCGATGTTCACATCGAACTGCCCCCGCTGGGTGACCCTGCGGCTTCGCCTCGGCGCCGGGTTCGGTTGTCGGCTCCCGGTTGCGCGTCACCGGCCGACTCGAGCGAGAGCATCGACCGGCGCTGCCTGTCGTTCAAGGTCGAAGGGCTCGAGCTTTCCAGGTCGGAGCTCTTTGATCTCGAGGCCGACCCCGAAGCGCGACGGGACCTGTCGTTCGAGCGGCCCGAGCTTCACGCTGAGCTCGTCGGTCGATTCTCGACGCACCGGTGGCTGAGCGTGCCGCCAGCCGAGCCGACTCGGCCTGGAGAACAGGCAATGACACGCATTCTCGCGTCGGGCGAGTATCCGGAGCCGCCGCGTCCCTGATGGGAGCTGAAAGGGAATTCTTCCCGGTCGCTCGACGATCATCGCGGACCACTGGGCCGCAGGCTCCGGCCGATCCCACGTAAAACGACCCGAACCGTCCGACTCGCGCTCGGGCATGTTCGGGTCATTTGCCCTGGGGGATTCCCGAAAGCCGTTGTGGCTCGGGTCTCGGGCCGCATCGGCCTCGAGAGATTGGGTCAGAAGCCCTCAGAGCCTCTGGTTCGCCCCCGGAAGTGCCGCCTCGGGCCCTTCCGAGGGCCTTTCTTTGTCCGGCGGAGTCAAATTGGATCCTCCTGCAATTAGTGTACACCTCCCACGGAGAAGGTCAAGGGTGCGGGCTCGGATTTCGGGTGTGTCCCTCGCGCCGAACGTATACTCCTGCGATCTTGAGCCTGGCCTGGCACGATCTCGTCGGAGCGCTCGGCGTCGCCGCTATCGTTGGCGCCTATCTCTTGCTCATCTTGGAAAGGTTGAGCAGTCGCGGTCGAGCCTATCCTCTGGTCAATGCTCTCGGAGCGGCCCTCATACTGGTTTCCCTTACCTTCGACTTCAACCTGTCGGCGGCGCTCGTCGAAGGGTTCTGGCTGGCGGTGAGCCTGGTGGGGGTCTGGCGGGCGAGGGGGCGGGAAGTCGCTAGATCTCGCGCTCCTTCCATTTGCCGCGGCGAAAGAACACGACGGCCATGAGGGTCATCACGGCTTCTGCGGCCACGATCGAGGCGTAGACGCCGTTGGGGCCGTAGCCGAGGGGTTTGGCCAGAGCGTAGGCGAGCGGGATCTCGAACAGCCAGAAGGCGAACAGGTTGATGATCGTCGGCGTCACCGTGTCCCCGGCTCCGTTGAACGCCTGCACGAGGACCATGCCGAGCGCGTAGACGACGTAGCCGTAGCTCACGATTCGCAGGCAGGCGGCGGCATTGGCGGCGACGGACGCGTCGTGTGTGAACAGTCCGACCAGCCCCTCGGCCCAGACGATAAAAATCAGCCCGATCACTCCGAGGAACGCCATGTTGTAGAAGCTCGATCGCCACACCGCCGCCTGCGCGCGATCGGGTTGCCCGGCTCCGAGGCTCTGGCCGACGAGCGTCGCCGCGGCGTTGGACATTCCCCAGGCGGGTAGGAAGGCGAAGATCAGGATGCGGATGGCGAGCGTGTAGCCCGCTAGCGCCGCCTCGCCGAAGGTCGAGACGATCCGCACCAGCGCGACCCAGCTGGCAGTCGAAACCAGGAACTGGAAGATGCCGAACAGCGACACGCGGATGAGCCGATACGCGACATCCGGTGCCAGCCGCAATTGCTCCTTTGTGATGACCACTCGAGTGCGGCCGCGAAAGAGCGTCCACAGTTGAAAGGCGACTCCGGTGCCGCGACCGATGGTGGTCGCGACCGCCGCTCCCGCAAGACCGAGCTCTGGAAACGGGCCGAGGCCGAAGATCAGGCACGGATCGAGCACGATATTGATGATGTTGGCCAGCCACAGCGAGCGCATCGCCATCGACGCGTCACCGGCTCCCCGAAATACGGCGTTGATCAGAAAGAGCAGGAAGATCGTGACGTTGCCGGCGAAGATCACTCGGGTGTAGATGGCGCCGCCCTCGATCAACTCCGCGCTGCCACCCATGAGGCCGAGCAGTCTGGGAGCACCGAGTCCCCCAATCAGGCCTACGAAAAGAGCGAGAGCGACGCCCAGAATGATGGCCTGCACCGCCGCCACGCCGGCGGCCTCGGGCTTCTTCTCACCGATTCTGCGAGCCACCATGGCGGTGGTTCCCATGCTCAGGCCCACCGCGATCGCGTAGAGGATGGTCAGCATGGCCTCGGTCATGCCGACAGTGGCCGCCGCCGTGGCCCCCAGTTTCATGACGAAAAAGACGTCGGCCACGGCGAACACCGACTCCATCGACATTTCCAGCATCATCGGCACCGAGAGCAGCAGGATCGCGCGCCCGAGCCGCTCCTGGGTGTAGTCGAACTCGACGCCGCGGATCGAGTCGCGCAGGTCGCGCCAGAGCGTGGGGGAGTCAGTCATGTGTTGGACTTGTCCGACGTCGGGGCCGGCAGTCGGGTTCGAGGCTAGGCGGGCGTCCCGCCGGAGATTACATTTTGACCCGGCGTTGGTAAAGTGAGCCTTCTATGCGTTGCTCTGGCTGCGGTGCGGAGAATCCCGCCGAAACCAAGCTCTGCGTAGGATGCGGGAGTGAGCTGTCGGGATCCGATTCCCGAGAAGACGACACCTTGGAGGCGCCGGCGGATTCGGCCTCTGATGAGTTGTTGTTCGGCCGCTATCGCCTCCTCGAAGAGCTCGGTCGCGGCGGAATGGGCCGCGTTCTTCGAGTCCTGGACAGCAAGATCCATGAGGAGATCGCGCTCAAGCTGATCCATCCCGAGGTCTCCTCCAGGCCGGGAGTGAAGGATCGCTTTCGCAATGAGCTCAAGCTCGCGCGCAAGGTGGCGCATCCAAACGTCTGTCGGGTCTTCGATTTCGGAGAGTACGAAGGCACGCCATTCATCACCATGGAGTTCGTGGCGGGCGAGGATCTCGACGGCGTGCTCAAGAAGTACTCGCCGCTTGCTACCGATCGCGCTCTCGAGATCGTCACCGGCATCTGCAGGGGCCTGGCCGAAGCGCATCGGCTCGGGGTGGTTCATCGGGATCTGAAACCCCGCAACGTCCAGATCGACCCGGCCGGCGTGCCGCACATTATGGACTTCGGTCTCGCTCGGTCTTCGGAGGTCGATGGCAGGACGATCGCCGGGACCATGCTGGGCACGCCTCACTACATGTCTCCGGAGCAGGTCGAGGGCGTCGAGGCCGATCACCGGGCCGACATCTACTCGCTGGGAGTGATCTTTTTCGAGATGGTCGTCGGTAGCCGACCCTTCGAAGGGGACTCGCCGATCGGCATCGCGGTCAAGCATCGATCGGATCCGCCCCCGATTCCGAGCGAAGTCAACACGGGTGTGCCTCGGGCGCTTTCAGCAATCATCCTCCGTTGTCTGGAGAAGCGGCCCGAGGACCGGTTCGAGTCGGCGAATGAGCTCCGGCGGGCTATCGAAGTCTTCGCCGACCCGGCCGCGGCCTCTCCCGCGGCTCCGAGCGTCGCCAAGATCGAGCCGCCCTCGATCGTGGCCGAGCTGCTGGCCCAGGACGGTACTCAGATCGAGGAGTCGCTCTTCGCGAATCGAGAGCAGCAACTGGCTCATCTGGACGAGCGATTGGAGCAAGTACTGGCGGGCGAGGGCCAGGTGATGTTCGTGACCGGCAGTCCCGGAAGCGGCAAGACCGAGCTCACCGCGCGTTTCGTCGAGCTCGCCCAAAGACGGATTCCCGACTTGCTGGTCATCGGCGGCAAGTGCAACGCGCAGACCGGAACCGAGTCGCCGTATCTTCCCTTCCGGCAGACTCTCGAGCTGCTCACAGGCGACATCGAGACCCGTTGGGCCTTGGGCCGGATAGGAGCGGAGCAGGCGGTACGCCTCTGGCAGGCGGCGCCGAGCGGCGTGTCGATACTGATCGAAGAAGGGCCGGCCCTTGCCGGGACTCTGCTCAACCCGGAACGGCTGTTGCGCCGGGCGAAAAAGGCCGGCATGACCGGTGCGGTCATGCAGTCCGTCGAGCGGCGGGTCGCGGAGTCGACCGTGGACGTCCAGGCTGTCGAGCAAGAGATTCAAGACCAGTACACAAGGGTGCTCTTCCGACTTGCCGAGAGCGCGCCGTTGATTGTGATTCTGGACGATCTGCATTGGGTCGATCAGGGTTCGGTTCGGCTGCTGTCGCACCTTGGCGGACAGCTCGGCGGACATCGGGTGCTGGTGGTCGGCACCTACCGGCCGGAGGAGATTCGGTCGACGGCCACCGGAGAGAGGCACCCGCTCGAGCCGGTGGTCAACGAGCTGGCGTCGCGGTTCGGAGATCTGGCCATCCAGCTGGATGCGGGCTCGGACCGGGCGTTCCTCGACGCCTACCTGGACACCCATGTCAACCGGCTGGACGAGGAATTTCGCAAGGCGCTTCTCGAGCACACCAAAGGGCACGCCCTGTTTACCGTGGAGCTCCTTAGGGATCTTCAGGAGCGAGGGGTCCTGGTGCAGGTCTTCTCGGCGGCCTCGGGCGAGGTCCTCGAGCTGGGGGATGACGGTGCCACGCAGGGCGTGTGGCAGGTGGCCGGCGAGGTCGATTGGAGCGCGCTGCCGGCGCGCACCGAGGGAGTGATCGCGGAGCGATTGGGCCGGCTTCCAGAGGAGCTGAGGGAGCTGCTGCTCTGGGCCGCCGTGGAAGGTGAGGAGTTCACGGCCGAGGTTCTGGCCAAGGTCTTGAATCAAGAGGTGCGCTCCGTCGTTCGCACCTTGAGCGGCGAGCTCGACAAGCGCCATCGGCTGGTGCGGGCACAGTCGGTACGCCGCTCGGGCGGGAAGCGGCTCTCCCTCTATCGCTTTCGTCATGTCCTCTTTCAGAAGTTCCTCTACGGCGAGCTCGACGAAGTCGAGGTCGCCTACCGCCACGAAGACGTCGGCAACGCCATGGAAGAGGTCTACCAAGCGGATCGCGATGACCTGGCGGTCCAGCTGGCGCGACATTTCGCCCTGGCCGGACTCGAGGAGAAGGCGTTCTCCTACAGTAGGCTCGCGGGCGAGCGCGCGCTACGGCTTTCCGCCTACGCCGAGTCGATCCCGCAGTTCCAGAAGAGCCTCGAAATGCTCGACCGGTTGCCCGAATCGGAAGACCGGAGCCGGGACGAGCTGCAAATTCTGTTGGCCTTGGCTTCCGCGTTGATGGCCACCGCCGGTTACTCGGGGCGCGAGGTCGAAGAGGTTTGCAACCGGGCGCGAAAGGTGGCCGAGGCATCGACGACGCAACAGGAGAATTTCGTTCTTCTCTTTCGGCTGTGGTCGGTGCACTTCGTGCGTGGCGATGCCGACGCGGCTCCCGATCTGGCACGGCAGCTTCACGTCATGGCCGGCAAGGCCGACGATCGGGTGACCCAGGCGGTGGCCGACTTTGCCCAAGGGGTCTCGTTCTTCTGGGCTGGCGCCCAGCCCGCCGCCGCCGAACTGCTCGAGGCCGCGGTCGCCGAGTACGATGTCGAGAAGCAGCTGGAGAGGTCGTTTCTCTACGGGTTGGGAGATCCTCTCTTCACCGCGCGCACCTACCGCGCTTGGAACCTCGTGCTTTCCGGGGAGATCGGCCGAGGCTGGGCTCGGCAGGAGCAGGTGCTGGCCGATGCCGAAGCGCTGGACGAGCCGTTCACGCTGGTTCTGGCGCTGTCCTTCTCAGCGGCCATTGGGCAGGACATCGGGCTTCCCGTGAGCGTCATTCAGGAGTTCTCCGAGAGGGCCGACAAGCTCGTCAAGGAGCACGGCTTCGCCTTCTGGTCGGCGACGACAACGATCTTGTTCGGCTGGTGCAATGCCCAGTTGGGCGACAAGAACGGGATCGATCAGCTACTCCAGGGGCTGACCCTGCACGAGGCGGTGGGCGCCAAGCTCGGCCGCCCCGGCTACTACCTCAAGCTGGCGGAGGCGTGCCTGGCTCATCGGAGGACCGCCGACGCCCTCGACGCGATCTCGAAGTCGCTCGAGATGTCGTCGCGGCACCTCGATCGCTGCTTTGACGCCGAAGCCCTCCGGTTGCGGGCGCTGATCGAGCAGGAGGAGAGCCCGGAGCTCGCGGAGGCTTCCTTCCGGGAAGCCCTGACCGTGGCCGAGACCCACGCGGCGTGCCTGCTGCAGCTCAGGGCCGCGGTGGGACTTGCGCGCCTGCATCAAGAGCAGGGCCGGCTCGGCGAGTCCGTGGAATACCTCGAGCACGTCGTCGGACTCTTCGGCGACGAAGAGCTGGCCTATCTCGAGCACGCCCGCGACCTTCTCGCCGAGGCCCGGGGCGAGACCTTGCCGGGAGCCGGCGCCTAGCCGGGTTTTCTGGCGACCGCCAACAGGCCGTCGCGGACCATCGCCGCTAGGGTCACGTTGGTGAAGAAGAGATCGCGCGACGACACGACCCAGCCGTTCTCGGAGGCGTGAGCGGTGATGAAATCGGTGAAGTGCCGCCGGAAACCACCCCAGGTCTGGTCGAGAGCGGGCTCGACCTGCACTTCCTCAAAGCCGACCTCCGCGAGCTGGCGGGCGTAGGCGGTCCGGTTCGCCACGTAGTTGGCCCAGGGCACCGTGGGGGCGCCACGCATCATGAGCAGATCCGAGACCGCCAGGGTTCCACCCGGTCGGAGCACGCGTAGCGCTTCTTCGAGAAAGCGCCGACGAGTGTAGAAGTGAAACGCCGCTTCCACGCAGATCACATGATCGAAGTAGTTGTCCGGAAACTCCATGGCCGAGGCGTCCATCCGGTAGAAGGAAACCCCCGGTGCCCGGGTTCTCGCGGCCGCCAGCTGCGGCACCGAGATGTTGATCGCCGAGACGTCGTCAGGTGTGAAGTGCTCGGTTAGCCGCCGGGTCGTCGCGCCTTCGCCGCAGGCGACGTCGAGCACTCGGCCTTCTGCGTCTCCCAGGAGTCCAGCAAGACGGTCTACCAGGCGGTCACAGGCCTCGGTCGCCGTTCGAGTCGAGGCGTCCCAGTAGCCGAGGTTGGCGTAGCCGCTGTCGCCGTAGAACGCTTTCAGGATCGGGTCCTTGAAGAACCCACGGTAGAAAACGTCGAGTGCCCAGGAGTCGAAGGGCCTCTTCGAAGCGTCAAGGATGGTTGTAGCCAACGATCTCCTCGAGAGCGGGCCGTTTGGAGATGGCGTGCGCCGCGAGTCGGCCGGACATCACGGCCGACTCCACACAGCCGAGGTTGTGACCGCAATCCGTCCAGTCCCCGGTGACGACGAGGTTCTGGAGGCTCGTGTCGAGTGGGGAGATCCGAAACCGCAGGCTGCCGGGCGTCGAGAGGTTGTAGCGATCGGACGGGTTGACGTTGGCGGACAGGAACTGCGTATCGAAGCGCGAAGAGTCCGAGGCGGCGTCGCCGCCGGCTCCGCCGTCGCGGGCGTCCGCCAGGATTCGCCAACGGAACTCGCCCCGTCCGTCGACAACCGACGGCCAGAGGTGCTGCAGGTTTTTGTCGAGGAACCGGATGGCGTTGTCTCGAACCCGCAGTCTCGCCTCGGCGAGCGAGTCCGATTGCTCGCGCGCCGGCGTACCCTCCGGCGTGTCGAGCACGCTGCAGAAGTAGGCGATCGCCTCGGGATCGCGCTTCCAGTCTTCAAACGGAATGAGCTGGCGCATGTCCGCCCAGGTGTCGAACGGCTGCTCGAACGACGACAGGTTAACCGGCGGCTCCGGCCATCCCAGCCTCTCGACCGGCTCGGTCGTCCAGAGCTGAACCGCCTGCGTCGCGACGGTCTTACAGTTCTCGACCATGGCTTGCCAGCGTGGATCTCGTTCGATGATCTCGCTCGCCACGAACGGAATGGCTCCCAGGCTCACCCCGAGCACCACGCAGTCGAAGTGCTGGTTGACCTTCAACGTCTTCTTGGCGGCGTAGCGGCGGTCCCAGTGCGATTCGAACTCGCGTTCGGTGAGGTCGCCGTCATCGACGAGCTGGTCGTAGAGAGGCTCCGACGGCCAGCAGGGAAGGCCGCGCACCGGCACGAGCGGCCGGTACTCGCCTCCGGTCCCGGTCTTGGCCTGCACGTCGAACTCGAGGGCGGTGACATACGGACTCTCGCCCGGGACCGCCTTGGACAGCTTGACCTTCTCGAGGCGATGAAAGAACTCGAACCGGACGCCGCGGGCCTTGAGCGCTTCGTAGAAAGGCGCGAAAACGACGTCACCCATACCCGCCTGCATCTTCCAGAATAGAGCTCCTCGATAGGTGTAGAACATGCGAACCGCGCCGCGCATGCCGACCCCGGCGGCGATCGCCGGTCGCTTGGGGTCGCCCTCCTCGAATGCGAAGCCCAGATCGTAGAGGCCGCGAACGAACGCGCCCTCGAGGGTGCTCTCGGAGCAGCCGTTTATACGCAGCCATTCCCGGGTCTCGTACTCATTGATCGCGTCGAACCCGCGCGGGTCGGTCGCCAGCGAAAAGCGAATCGAGCCGCGCAGGCTGGCCAGTACGAGATCGAGAACCTCCCACAGACGGCGAGCGTCGTCGTTCGAGCGAAGGACTCTTTCGAGCTGGTTCCGGGCGCCCTCACCGACCAGGTCGATCAGGCGCAGCAGCATCTCGTCAGGCAGGCCCGGCACGAGTCCGATCGCCCCGGCGACCAGGTTGGCGGCCTCGATGACCGCGGCAAAGGTGGCAAGTTGACCGTAGCGCAGGACTCGGCCCGCGAGCTCGAGTAGCCGCTCGGGCCGAACCGGATCGAAAATGCCGCCCGGCTCGGCGCGGTTCGTGGTTGTCTGCTGGACCGAGACGAGCAAGCTGACGATCAGACCTGCCGTGCGCACCATGTAGTTGCGCACCGTGAAGGGGTCGCTCGAAGCGAGCGGGTCTCCAGGCAGGCCAATCCCGGGCGGGAAGTGCGCCAGCCAGTTGGACCACTTGCCGTCCCGATCGCGGTCGGCCAGAGCCACGTAGCGGTCGGGCTTGAAGGCGTCCGTCCAGTCGCAGATAGGGCAAGTCCGAGGGTCGCGCTCGAGCTCGGCGAAGCACTCACGCATCAGGCGAAACGCGTTCTCGTAGTAGCCCATCCAGAGGTGGAGCCCATGTTCCTCGATGCGCCCCGAGGGGCCCCGGCCCGAGGCGCCCTTGCCGCCCAGCCTCCAGCCCAGCTGGTACACGGTGATGTCGTATCGATTCTCGTGCTCGGGTCTCGACAGCTCGAAAGCGGTCGCCATGGCCGCGCAGCCGCCGCCGACTATGGCTATCTTGATCCTGTTTTCCACGGGTTCCCTAGTGCTTTCGCTCGAGCATCCACAGCACCAGGCTCTCAATGAACCGCTTGTCGCGAGAGTCGGGCAGCCCGGAGAAGATCAGCTCGAACTCATGAAGCGCCGCTCCCGCCAGGGCGCGAGCGACTTGAGCCGCGTACTCGATCGTGTCGTAGGCGGCCATGCGTTCGAGCATCCAGGAAATTTCTGGTGTAGTTCGCTTGTCACGCGGGCGAGCCAGGATGGCGGCCAAGCGCTCGAGCTCGGGCGGGCTGGCGAGCTCGAAGAGGCGGATGAGCATGAGGGTTCGCTTGCCCTCTCGGAGATCGCCGGAGATTTCCTTGCCGTAGTCCTCGTAGCTGCCGACGAGATTGAGCAGGTCGTCCTGGATCTGGAAGGCCGCACCCATGAAGAAACCGAACCTCTGAAACGGATCGAGATCAAGGCGATCGCGCGTCGCGATCATTGCACCGACGCGGGTCGGGTAGATCGCCGCCAGCCAGCAGGTCTTCTTGAGCACCATCATCAGGTAGTCAGCGTCGGTCAAGTCGACCCGGTTGTCACCGCGCCAGCCCAGCTCTAGCGCCTGGCCCTCGGCTGATTCGCGGGCCATCCGTTCGGTCTCCTGAAGCAGGCGCATGGTGAGCTTCGTTCCCAACCGTCGGTGGTTGGCGAGCAGGGGCCGAAGCGCCATCAGCGACAAGGTGTCTCCGGCGTTGAGCGCCATGGCGACGCCGTGGAGCTTGTGCAGCGTCGGCTGCCCTCGGCGCTCATCGCTCTCGTCCTCGATGTCGTCATGGATCAAGAGCGCGTTGTGGAAGAGCTCGATCGAGGCCGCGGTTTCGATCGCGTCGTCGAGCTGCGCTCCGAACGCGCGCGCCGTCGCGATGCACAGCGACGGCCGAAGCATTTTGCCGCCGCGGCGGGGGTAGTCGGCCACCAGGTCGTAGAGATGTCTTCGCGGCTCGGAGCGCGGCAGATAGTCTTCGAGAGCCGCGCGAGTGATGCGTCCGTACTCGTCGAGCACCGAGTTGACCAAAGTGGTCGAGGCCTCTCCCCGAAGTGGCGCGCTCATGGCCGCGGCCCGAGCGCCGGTCTGAACTCTTCGATGAGCTCGCCCAGGCTGATGTGCGGTTCTTCCTCGACACCAACGGGGATGGCCTCTTGGAACCTCCGCCTCAGGATCTCCGAAAGGAATGCCACCCCTTCCGGCGTCGAGCGCCAGTGGCTGTCCACCGATTGCTCGGCGAGTGGCACCGGTAGAGCGGCACGCATGTCCATGGTCAACCAGAAGGGGTTGTGAACCTCACAGCTGGCCACGAGTTGGCTGCCCGCGCGCTGCTTCCACTCCTTGACCTCCAGCCCCAGGGCCTCGACCAGTCGGAAGCTCGGCGACGCGTGCACCTCGACCCGGTACTCGCCGCGCAGAGGCTCGATCTCGAGTCCGTCGCGCGAGTCGCTCTTCGTGACCCAGCGCCCCAGCATCCGATCCCATGCCTGCAGAGCTCGGTAGCAGATCAGGTTGGGATCCTCTTCGTCGCGAAACTGCTTCAAGCTGAGATTGTAGTACCGGAGGCCGTCCCTGACCCTCGAGTAGAGCTCCTTGTTCTCGATCAGTCGCTCGACGAGGTTGGAACTGGTCGAAACCCTCGAAGTTCGCACGATCTCGAAAAGGCGGCGGTGCTCTCCTTCCTGTCCGACTCCGAGCGCCGGGTAGTCCCGGGTGATGAGATCGAGGACCGTCCTCGGGGCGTCGAGGTTCACCGCCTCCAGCCAGGCGTCGTTACCGGCGTCGATCTGGGCGTACGCGGTGGGAAGACCGGTGACCTCCCGGCCTTCGGTCACCGCGAGCGGCGAATCGGCGAAAACGAAGGGCCAATACAGGAAGAAGAGCTCCTTGCCGGCGTGGCGCCGCCGACCCCTGGTGGGGGGAGCAAGCTCGACGCGGGTCAGTATCGCGATCGAGACGTCGGACTTCGCCCACCAGCCGATATCGTTGACGTCGGCCGCCATCGAGCCGAAATTCGAAACCGTCAAGAAAACCCAGGAATCGTAATCGTCCGCGAGCTTGGGGAGCCTGCCGGGGACCTCGTCGGTGATCGGGTACGGTTCCCAGGACGAGTCGCGCCACCGATCATCGTTCCACAGGGCCTTGATCTGTTCGTCGATGGGAGGAAGCAGCCGTCTGAGTGCCGACGATTTCGCCTTCAGGGGCAGCACGCGCATGGTTGCGTCATAGAAGTCGAACGGTCCCTCCATCGCACCGATCATCGGCCCAAGGGTGGTGTTGAAGGGAGTCGCAGTCGTGACCTGCGGCGAGCTCATCCGGAGCATGGGCAGCGCGTCGCGCTGGGTGCCGACGCACCAGTCGGTCTCCTGGGTCCGCCAGCAGAGCCGCTGGCCGAGCTCGTAACGCATGTCGACGCTGATCCAGAACGGAAAGAGCGGTTTGAGCTCGGCGACGCTGGCTGCGCCGACCTGGACCTCGTCTTCGACCTCGAGGCCCAGCGATTCGATGATCGGATAGGTCGGATACCTATGAACGAAAATCGACGTGCCGGCGGTGGGATCGCCGAGGAGCTGGTCGAAAGCGCCCAGCAGGCCTCCTTTGAGATACCGGCGGAACACCATCTTGCTGTTGGTCAAGGACTGGTAACAGGCCGCCCGCGGAGTGGAGGAGCGGAACTGTTTCAGGTTGATGGTGTTGCCGTAGAGGTTGCCGGTTTCTCCCTGCAGATTCCTCAGCAGATCTCTGATCTGACGCCCGAGGGTTGCCGCGCCGCCCGTGCGAGCCAGCCGTGTGAGGCCCCGAATTGTGTCAGGCGCCGTGTTGATCGCATGAAAAAGCAGCTTTGAGGCCTGCACGAGGGGCTCGGCGAGATGCGCCGGATCGGGCGGGAACTGCGTCAGGAAGCGCGGCGTGTCCTGCTCGATTCGCAGGAGCGTTCGCGGTCGGATCTCCTGACCGGAATAGTCATCCGCGAAGAGCAGGGTCTTCATCTCCAGCAGGCCTCGGCGCCTGCTGGGATCGCGCATCCACTGGTTGGGGCCGGCGCTGTGCCACGCCATCATCTTGGGCCAGCCGAAGACCTCCCGGCCGGTGGTGATCGACCATGCGTTGTCCACCCAGATGTAGGGGCTGACCGTGGCGAAGTCCTCGACGACGTCGTCTGCCTGGTGCCAGCGCCCCTGCACGGGCACGCTGAAGAGGATCTCGTTTTGTGCCACCCAGCCCATATTGGACGCCTGTCCGGCCATGCGACCGTAGTTGATGACCATCAAAAAGACGTACGGCGTGACCGGGTGAAAGCAGGCCATTTCCGCCGGCGCGACATTCAGGTAGTTGTTGCAGAAGGTCTCCAGCCGGCTGAGGTTCGCCCTCAGCGGGAAGATTCTGATCGTCACCCCGTCGAAGTCCAGGCTGCCGAAGGAGGACGCGACCCCCGGCCCCGTGCCGATGTATTGACGGTCCGAAGAGAAGACCACTGTCCTACTTGCGGGCCGACGTCTTCTTGGCTCCGCTGCTTGGCGCGGAGGTCGCGGCGTCCCGGATCGCAACGCACACCCAACCCGCTACCTTTCCCTGAGACCGGTCGAAGACGGCCCCAAAGTAGGCGCCGGGAGGTTGATCGGGCGGGATGCGAATGGTCACGAACGGTCTGACGGTAGCGGTGCGAAACTCGGTCAGGCTGTGCTCGTTGTCAAGCTGCTCCGCGGTTAACGGAGCGACCACGAGCTGCGAGCTCGAAGTGACGCCCACGATGCTGGCGGTGACCTCGGCGTTTCGGGTCGTGTCGAGAGCCGCGTCCCCTACGTTCGGCTCCGCGGAAGCTCCGTTGGTGTACCTGCCGGTCGCGCCGACGAAGCTCGAGGTCATGTCGGTCATCATCTTGAGCCAGCCGGTCGAGAGCTCGGCGAACGACTTGATCATGGTCTCGGCCAGATCCTGCGGGGCGCCGAGGGCGTCGCCGAAGCCGTAGCCCTGGTTGTTGAGCTGACCGGCGACCTTCTTGCCGAGCTCGATCTGCTCGTTGATCAGCCGATTGGCGAGTTCGACGGTGCCGGTGACGACCCCGGTCCAGGCTTCGGTGGCGGCGCCGGCCGCGGTGCGCCCCTGCTCCAGAACGCTCTCTCCCTTGCTGCCGTTCTGCTGGGAGAAGGCCTTGAATACGTCACGGCAGGGTCCGTTGTCCGACCTGGGGTCGAGGGTGAAGTTGGGCTTGGGGTTTGCCATTTGGGGTTCTCTCCGTGTAACCCTTCGAGTTACTACCAGGTGTGGCTCACGTATCCGAGCGCTCGGCGCTCGAGGATGTCGCCACCGAAAATCTCGAAGTGCCGTTCATTCAGGACGTTGTTCACGTTCAGGCCCACGGTCCACGACTCGGTCAGGTCGAAGCCGGCCGACAGATTGACCACGGTGTAGGACGGGACGTCGCCGATCAGGAAGCCCTCAGCCCAGGGGAACCCGTCGAACCACCGGGCGCTGACGGCTCCCCCGAGGCGGTCTCCGGCATAGCTGAACGTCATGTTGACCTTGTTTTCCGGTCCGTTGGCCTCTAGTGGGGCCTCGGGCAGCTCGTCCTTGACGTCGAAGCTCAGCCACGAGTAGTTGGCGCTGAGCGACCAGCCGTCGGCGAGAGGGTAGTCGATCGCAATCTCGGCGCCCTGGGTCTCGACTTCGCCGAAATTGATCGCCGTGTTGAGGGCGAAGACCGGGCGGCCGTTGTCGGTGCTCAAGAACGGGAATAGACCGAAGGGCGTCAGAGCCGAGTCGAGAGAGGCGACCAGAAGCGAAGCGAAGGGTTCGGGGAGGTCCGCCGGCGGGGCGTAGGGCCCGAAGTTGGGATTGGTCCGCCCGAGCCGGGTGCCGAGCTGCGGGATGAACTGCTGAACGAAGTCCTCGATCTTGGTCCAGTAGCCGTCAATGGTCAGAAAGCCCCTGCCGTTGAGGATGGCCTTGTAGCCGACCTCGACGCTCTGGATGGACTCGACGGTCAGATCCTTGTTGCCGACGGCTAGCAGCGGGACTGGTCGGTCGAAGCCGCAGTTCACGCCCACCGGAGTGCACAGAAGCTCCTCGAACAGGCTCAGATCGAGCGGCGGCGCGACCGGCACCCGCACGAAGTACTCGGGGTAGTTCGGGCGCAGGAACCCGGAGTTGTAACCGAAGCGCAGGTTCTGGCCCGGCTTGACCTCCCAAACCAGCGCCACTTTGGGTGAGATCTCCGGGTCGTAGAACTGGCTGTCGTCCACCCGCGCCGCCACGACCAGCTTGAGCTCGGGGCTCAGATCCCAGTCGAACTGTCCGAACACCGCCCGCAGATCATCGGTCTTGGGCTCGGGCAGCAGCGTTTGCACCCCATTGGGGTCGGCGCTGTCGATATCTTCGCGTGCTACCCAAAGACCCGCCACCACGCGGCCGCGACCCTGGCCGACGTTCCAGTTGCCCTGGACCTCGAAACTGGCCCGGAACGAATCGGTGAACGCCAGGGTGCCCGCGGACAAGGTCGTCGCCTCGGCCTCGCGGCCGGTGTAGGAGAGCAGGGCGTTCCACCGGGGCGAGTTGTAGTTCAACCGTCCCCACGGCCGGCTCAAATCGGTGATCTGGAACCGGCTGCCGGGAGCGGAGAGCACGTATCCCTCTACCTCGGCCGTACCGACCTCGGCGGTCACAATCTGGCCGTCGGAGAGGTGGTGGTCGATGCGCCCGCCCGCGTAAACGATCTTGTCCCCATCTTGGGGCAGCGGCACGGCTTCGAGGAAGAGGCAATCCCGTACCTGGGGGAGACACGGGGTGGAGTACTCGACGCTGGTATTGCGAGATCGGTAGAAGTCGTCACTCTCGACGACGCTTCCGAGCACTTTGTAGAAGGTCCTCTCGCTGATTCCCCCAGCGAGCCGGAAATCGGCTCGCACGGTCGAGAGCTCGCCTCCGGTGAGCCGGAAGAGCCCTCCCTGGCTGTTTCGAGGTGCCTTGGTCGTCAGGTTCACGATGCCGTTGAAGGCGTTCGCTCCGTAGAGCGCGCTGCTGGGGCCTCGAACCAGCTCGGCGCCCTCGAGATCGTCCATGGGGAAGGAGTTCGAGGCCCACTCCTGCGATCCGAGCAGCGGGAAGGAGGGGTCGCGGCCGTCGATCAGAACGGCCACGCGTCGGTTGACCGAGATGTTCGCGCCCCGCGCGTTGAACTTGTAGTCGTAGAGGCCGCTTTGGCTGAGCTCGGCTCCTGGCAGCGACCCGAAAAGGGCTGGGATCTGTCCGGTCGGCGCCTCGCGGCTGATCTCGCGCTCGGTGAGGGTGCTGATCGCAGCCGGAGCATCGACGATTTTCTCCCGTCGGCGCGACGCGGCGTACACAGTCAGGGTATCGGCGACGCTCAGCGACCAGTCCACGGTCTGCTCGACCTCGACCGTGCCGCCCGCGGTCACTTCGATCGGCACCGCCAGACTGTCCTCGCCGAGGGACAGGACCACCGTCTGAGCTCCTTCAGGGACGGCTTCCAGGGCGAAGGCGCCCCGCCGGTCGGTCACGACCGCCGAGCTTCCCGTTTTGTCGATCTGGACGACGACGCCTTCGACGCCCTTGCCCTGCGCTGCGAGCACCCGGCCCTCCACTCGGCCGACTCCCTGTGCCGCCAGGCCGGAGCAGACCAGACCGGTCGCCGCCAGGGCTAGCCACACGAAGGCGGCTCTTCCCAACGGCGTTGCACCGGGCAGATCGATCAACCTACTCAGCCGCATTGACTCTCCCTTGGTTTTGCGGGTCTGAAGAAAGACGAAGATTACCCTCAGGATTGCGAATACGCAAGCAAGCCGGGACCAACATGGGAGGATTTCCCTTCACCCAGGCCTGATCTTGTCAGATTTGAGGGGCCGGACGACACGGGTAGGCAACTTCCTCCCACCGACACCGAGCGCCTCCGGGTGCGGCGCGACGAATTCGAGCGCCCGCCCGTCCGCGCCCGGATCTGCCTTTTTCGGAAGCCACCTCACACTTCCGTGGCTTCGCCGGCCACGACGGCTGGCCTCGCACTCGGGTTTGCGCTCTACTACGCCGATGGCTCAGGCCCTCCATCGCGCGGGCGACAACCCGCGCCTCGGCTTCACTCTGGCGATGGCGACAGTACTGCTGTGGGGGTTTCTATCACTCGCGCTGAAGCTGCTTTTGGTCGGCGGAATGGACGCCTATACGATCACTTGGTACAGGCTGGCGACGTCGGCTCTTGTGCTCGGGGTCTTCCAGGCTCGACGGAGGCGATTACCCTCCGTTCGCCAGCTCGGTGTCAAGAGCTGGGCACTCTTGGCAGCGGCGCTGCTCGGCCTGGTGGGCAATTATGTTCTTTTCGCGGTCGCTCTCGACTACGTGCCGCCGGCGACGGCGCAGCTCGTGATTCAGCTCGCGCCGATCCTGTTCTTGCTCGGAGCGCTGGCGATCTTTCGCGAGAGTTTCAGCCGGCCGCAATGGGCCGGCCTCGGTGTGCTGGTGGCCGGGTTGCTCCTGTTTTTCAACGATCGGCTTTCGGCTCTGGTCCGCCTTTCGGGAACCGAGGCCGTGGGCGTAGCCATCGTGGTGGTGGCGGCGATGGTCTGGTCGGCATACGCCCTCGCGCAAAAGCAGCTGCTGGTGGCCCTGTCGTCGGTGAACATCCTGCTTCTCATCTACATCGGTGCCACGGTTGTCCTACTGCCCCTCGCCTCGCCCCGTCAGGTCGCCGGCCTCGGGGGTTTTGAGCTGGGCCTGCTGGTCTTCGGCGTGTTCAACACTCTGGCCGCCTACGGCTGCTTCGCCGAGGCGCTCGAGCATTGGGAGGCGTCGCGGGTGAGCGCGGTGATCTCGCTCACGCCACTGGTGACGATCCTGGCGGTCTACGGAATCCTCGCGGTGTGGCCCACCGTCGATATCGGCGTTCACCTCGACGCGCTTGGTACGGTGGGGGCGCTTCTCATCGTCGCGGGCTCGATGATGACCGCGCTCGGCAAGCGAGCCAGGCAGGTCGAGCCGGTGTGCTTGGAGTAGCCATGCGCGGCGCCGGTTGACTCCAGACGCCGGGTGCGAGACTCTTTGCGCGGTCATGGAGCAACTGAAAGGGCGAATCGGGTATGTCTGGGGCATAGGCGGAGTCGCCCTGGTTCTGGTCGATGCCTTGTTGCGCCTGACACCGATCGCGGTGGACGCTTTCTCGCAGCCGCTGAGCTGGGTGCAGTGGAGTTTTCTCCTGGGCTGGCTCGGTTTCATGGGCTTCGTCGAGGGTTACCGCGGCTTTCATCTCTCTTTCAGCCCCCGAGTTTTGGTGCGGGCGCGCTACCTGCGGCAAAACCCGCGCTGGCTCGATGTCGCTCTCGCTCCGTTGTTTTGCAGCAGCCTGTTTCGCACCACTCGGCGCCGGCTGATAGCGAGTTGGGGCATGGTGGCGGGCATCGTCAGCGTGGTTCTGCTGGTTCGGACCCTGGCGCAGCCCTGGCGGGGCCTGGTCGATCTCGGTGTCGTTGCAGGGTTGAGCGCGGGGCTAGCGTCGATGGCCGTGTGGCTCGTTCGCGAGCGCCTGGGCCATACGATTCCTTTCTCACCCGAGCTGGGCGAGCTCGACGGAGAGCGTGAAAAGAGCGAGGCGCGCGGGCTCAGCCAGGCTCCGACTCCCTGAGGCTCAGGCGCCTGTCGGCGAGCGGAATCCGGCCGGTTCGCTAGCCTCCAGTCGAGGTCATCCGGGAGACCACGTCGTCGAAAGTCGCCGGCAGCCGGCCGAGCAGCTTTGTGAGGACGCTCGGCGAACCGATCATGCCGTAGTGCTCGTAGTAACGAAACATCGCCTGCAGGGTCTCGACGCGTTCACGGTCGAGCCCATCCCGCAGCGCGCGCCGGGCCCAGTCGGTTCTCGCAATCGGCTCTGCCGCGACCGCGCGACCCAGACGGCGCGCGAGGATCGAGGCGATCTCGGTCTGGTCCAAAAGCTCGCCGCCGCACAGCTCGTAGGTCGCCCCGGTATGACCGGACTCGGTGAGCACTCGCGCCGCCACCTCGGCGACGTCCTCGAGGTCGACCATGACGATCCGGGTTGTCGTTGCGTAGGGTGTTTCATAGACGCCGTGCGCCTCGACCTGCGGCCACTGTCCAAAGACGTTCTGCATGTAGGGAGCCGGTTGAAGAATCGTGTACTCGAGCCCGGATTCGAAGATTCTCTCCTCGACTTCGAGCTTGGCCCAATGATGCGGCATGGCTCTGATCTGGGGGTGGAGGACCGAGTGCAGGACGAGGCCACGCACCTCGGTCTCGGCGGCGAGCTCGAGCATGCGGGCCCCGATCGCGGCTTCTTGCGGATGTACGTTGGGGCAGATGTGGTAAACGGTGGCGACGCCTCGAAGCGCCGCCGTTACGGCATTCCGATCGAGGAGATCGCCTTCGAAAACGCTGCTGACACCCAGATTCTCGAGAACTCGACGCTGTCTTGAGCCGCGGACGAAGGCTCGCAGCCCGCTCGAGAGCCCGGCTCGTGCCATCAGCCTGCGCAGGACCGCCAGACCGGTCTTTCCGCCGGCACCGGTGACCAGGATCGGGGCGCTCGATTCCACCGGAACGGTCAGCCGGTGGCGGAGGATGGGGTGCGGCCCGGAGCCACCGGGCTGAAGAAGTCGAAAGCGCGCCCTTCCAGCCTTCTGTCGAACGCCACACCGGTGCGGTAGATCGGCCGGATCTCCTCGGCGATCTTGACCGTTCGATTCAGGCGGCACCAGCGAACCTTGCCCGGGATGTCGTAGGCGAATGAGCCGTTGCCGATGCGGAAAACCCAGCTGCCTCCCACCGGCAGGCCGCGATTCGACTCGACCGCCATTCCGGAGACGCTCATGTTGAGGAGCCTCGACGGCACCGGTACCTCCACGGTGATGTTGTCGAGACTCCAGCGATGATTCTCGCGGTTCCCTTTGCGAGTGCCCGCGGTATCGACGCCGCGCACCAGGCCATCGATGGTCGCGTTCCCCGCCTGGCTCTTGCCGGAATGCCTAATCGCGGCTTCCGCGTAGCCGCTGGCGAGCCCCGGATGTAGTTTGGCGAGCGGTTCCCGAGCGTAGATGCACTCTTCGATCAAATGCCTCGAGGCGACGCGCAGTTCGTCGGACTGTTCGACCTCGAGTCGCCGGTTGAGCACCTCACGCTTGTGAGCGTCGATCAGGGCGTTGACCTCTCCACTCAGGGTCCGAAACTCCCGGCCCGGTCCCGTGACCAGCGAGCGCGCAGCCAGGTCCTCTTGCGAGACGCGCTCGAAGACGTTGCCGAGGTCGGCAACGGATCGGTCGGCGCCAGCGGCGAGGCGCGCGGGGAGGAGCCAGACGAGGGCGATCAAGAAGACGGCGCCGATCCCCGCGGAAATGGCCGCGGCTCGGAGCGCCACCCACGACGGGTTGCCGGCGAGCCAGAGGGCCGTTTGAACCGCGATGGGCGCGAATCCGGCGAGCAGCCCGAGCCACAGAAGCCTGCGGCTGAAACTGGGTCTGCTGTTGGTTGCCAAGACTCGCCTCGCTGTGAATGAGCAGGGCCGTACAGTATAGCGCGATTCGTACTCGGAGTCGCGATGTGGGACGAAGGCGGGTTGGATCTGTTAGCTTGCGATGCTTGGCGACCGGCGGTTGGCGCTGCCGAGTGACTTTGGGGTAAACCATGTGTTCGATTCTGGGTATTTTCGGATTTGGGCGAGGCGCTTCCGGCTCCGGAGCCGAGTTCGAGGAGCTTCGACGGCTCGCGCTACGCCTCTCGAGGAAGCAGCGCCATCGCGGGCCCGACTGGAGCGGTGTCTACGCCGGAGAAGGCGCGATTCTCGCCCACGAACGCCTGGCAATCGTGGATATCGAGCACGGCGCCCAGCCTCTCTACGGTTCGGGCCGTGACCATGTTCTGGCAGTCAACGGGGAGATCTACAACCACCGCGAGCTCGAGCGTGAGCTCGAGCGGCCGTTCGACTTCCAGACCGGCTCGGACTGCGAGGTGATCCTCGCGCTCTACGCCCAGCGGGGGGTGGAGTTCTTGAACGAGCTCAACGGCATCTTCGCCTTCGCGCTCTACGACGACGAGCGTGGCCGTTTTTTCATCGCCAGGGATCCGATCGGCGTCATGCCGCTCTACACAGGCCGCGACGACGAAGGGAGGTTCTACGTCGCTTCAGAGCTCAAGGCCTTGATAGGGGTCTGCGGTGAGATCACGGAGTTTCCGCCCGGGCACTATCTCTACGCCGACGCGGGGCCGAACGGCGAAGTCGGCGAGCCGGTTCGCTATTACCATCCGGAATGGACGAGCTACGAGGCGAGCGAGGGCAGGAGAGCGGACCTCGCAGCTCTTCGCGCGGCCCTCGAGGAAGCCGTCCACCGCCAACTCATGTGCGACGTGCCCTATGGTGTCCTGCTCTCCGGCGGACTCGATTCCTCGATCCTCACCGCGATCTGCCACAAGTTCTACCGGCGCAGGGTCGAGGAGGGTGACCGGAGCGAGGCCTGGTGGCCGCAGCTCCATTCGTTCGCCATCGGGCTCGAGGGCTCGCCCGATCTAGCCGCCGCGAGCCGCGCCGCAGCGGCGATCGGAACGATTCATCACGAGTTCCACTTCACCCTTCAGGAGGGCCATGACGCGCTGAGCGACGTCATCTACCATGTCGAGACATTCGACGTGACCACGGTGCGCGCCTCCACGCCCATGTACCTGCTCGCCCGCCGGATCAAGGCGATGGGCATCAAGATGGTTCTCTCCGGCGAGGGCGCCGACGAGATCTTCGGTGGTTATCTCTACTTTCACAAGGCGCCCGATGCGCGTGAGTTTCATGAAGAGACCGTTCGCAAGCTGGATCAGCTGCACTTGTTCGATTGTCTGCGGGCGAACAAGTCGCTGGCCGCCTGGGGCATCGAGGGTCGTGTACCGTTTCTGGACCGCGAGTTTCTCGACATTGCCATGGCCTTCGACGCCGAGGACAAGATGGCCTGCGGGGGGAAGATGGAGAAAGATGTCCTGCGCCGCGCCTTCGAGGGCTACCTGCCGGATGAGATCCTGTGGCGCCAGAAGGAGCAGTTCTCGGACGGCGTCGGCTACACCTGGATCGATTCCCTGCGGGAGCTGGCCGAGGCGGAGGTCGACGACGAAGCCCTGGCACGCTCCGCGAGCCGGTTTCCGGAAAACCCGCCGGCTACCAAAGAGGCGTATTTGTACCGGGCGATCTTCGAGTCCCACTTTCCGGGTGGTTCGGCAGCTCGATGCGTGCCGCACGGAATGAGCATCGCGTGCAGCACTCCGACGGCGATTCGCTGGGATGCGGCCTTCAGCGGCAGGGCTGATCCATCGGGCCGAGCCGTCGCCGGCGTTCACAAAGACGCCTACTGATTCCGCTTATTCCTGCTCGACCCAGTCATTGACCGAAGCGGCCTCGGTCAGGTTGTCGCTCCAGAGATAGCCGTCGCTCCAGAGGAAACCGTCACTCCACAGGAAGCCGTCGCTCCACAGGAAGCCATCGCTCCACAGGAAGCCATCGCTCCACAGGAAGCCATCGCTCCACAGGAAGCCGTCGCTCCACAGGAAGCCGTCACTCCACAGGAAGCCCGCGAGGCCCTCGATGTAGTAGTTGCCGTCGACGTCGCGATTGGCGCGGCCGCGGAAGTGGGAGATGCCTGCCAGGTCCGCTCCGAGGTCGAGGCCGTTGTTCGCGCAGCCGCTGGTCGTAGAGTGGACCGCGTCGTAGGCGTTGACCACGCCGGCGCCCTGTTGAAAGATGCTGTAGGCGAGACTGCCCGAGTCATCGACCGCGGCGCGCGCCGAGGCCATCAGCCGGCACTTGACGTCGTCGGGAGTCAGGGATGGGTACTCCTGCAGCAGCAAGGCCGCTACGCCGCTCACCACCGCGGCTGCCTGTGAGGTTCCGGACATCATGAAGGAGTTTCCAGTCAGCCATTCGGGATGGTGACTCGGCAGCCTGCTTTCGGGATCGACGATTCCGAAGATGTGGCCCCCCGGCGCGACGATCTCGGGCTTGACGAAGCCCTCGGCCGTGGGCCCGGCCGAAGAGAAGGATGCCAGAAAGTCGTCGTTGCCGTCCACGGGCGTCGCTGCATCCGACATTGCGCCGACGGTGATGATGTAGGGAGTGTTGCCGGGAACGCCGACAGTCATCGGATCGGGACCGGTATTGCCGGCGGAAGCGACGACCGTGACCCCGGCTTCCCAGGCGGCCATGACGGCCTGATTCAGAGGGTCATCCCAGTAGTGGGAAACGGGTGGCGTGCTGAACGAGAGATTCAAAACCCGGATGTTGTAGATGTCCTTGTTCTGTACTACCCAGTCGATGCCACGGATGACGTTGAGATACGAGCCTCGGCCCTCATCGTCGAACGCCTTGACGGCCACGAAGCCCGCGTCGGGCGCAACGCCGTTGTAGCGCCCGCCGCCGCCCAAGCCCTGCTCGCTGTTGAGAATCACGCTCGAGACGTGCGTGCCGTGGCCGAAGCGGTCGGATCCGTACTGAACCTGGTTGGTGATGGCATCGTAGCGAACGCCGAATTTGGGCAGCCCCTGGCTGTCCATGAGGAGAGACTGCCACGGCCAAAGGCCGGTATCCAGAACCGCGACCGAGACACCGAATCCGGTGATGCCTTCGCTGTGAACCTGGTCCGCGCCGATGAGAGCGGGGAAATTCGTGTACGGAGCCTGCGAGCTGTTGGCGTCCGTGCTCGGGTCCGGCGTCACCGCGTAGGTGCCGGAAATGTGGATCTCGCGAACGGCGACCCAGTCGCCGCCTCCCATGGATTCGGAGCTCAGCAGCCGCACCATGGTCTGGCCGGAAAGGTAGCTCGAAACGTCGGAGCTGAGGTGCTGCACGCCGGTGCCCTGGTCCGGCCCTTTCATTCTGCCGATTTCGGTCCAGGACTCGCCGCCATCACCCGACATCTGGACCGACACGAACTCATTGCCGTGGTCGAGATCGGCTCGGTAGTCAATGGCAAGGTTGGCGTTGGTTAGCCCGGAGAGATCCACCGCGCGCTCGGCGCCCATGGACCCGCTGGAAACCAGGAGGCCCTGGGAGAAGCCCCATGTGTTGACGATAACGTCGCCGCCCCACGGCCCATCCTGCTCGCCGAGTTCGGCCCAGCCGGTGGCCCAGTTCAGAGTTCCGTCGTTGTTGCCGAACGACACGCTCTCGAAGAGGTCGGCAACCTCCCAGATCTCGTCCGCGTCACTGCCGCCGGTGTAGTCGACCTTGACGTTGTCGATCTGGAAGCTCTCGTTCGAGCCGCCGTAGTAGTTGGTCACGCGGAATCGCACGCGCGTATTCGCCGCCGTAAATCCAGTGATGTCGTAGCTGCGGGACCCCGTCGTCGCGCCGGAGATGCCCATGATGGTCTCGAGCGGCACATAACTCGAGCCGCCGTTGCTCGAGGCCTCAACGGTGATCGCGTCGCTCGAATCGACGCCTGATGTCGTGCTGAAGTCGAAGCTGAAGGTGGCTGAGGTCACTCCGCCCGAGAGGTTGACCTCTCGCTCCGCGGCCGGCTCGCCACCGGTGTTGGGATAGTCGTTCAGGTTGAGGCCGTTGACGGTCACCGTGACTCGCCCGGCGGTGGGACCCGAACCGCTGGAGGCGGGGTCATTCTCGACCCAGTTGGTGGCCCACGCAACGGCGCCGTCGCTGTTGTCGAAGTCGGGCTCGTTGAAAAGGTCGAGAACCATGCCCTGGACGGGCTCGGGCTCTGCGCCCCCGGGTGTTGGCACATAGGAGACCTCGACGTTATCGAGATACATGAACTCGTCGCCGCCGCCGTAGTACTGCGTTACCCGAAACCTGACCATGGTGTCGGGGGAGAGGAAACCGGCCAGGTCGTGAGTTCTGCTGCCCGAGGTCACCCCCGCGATGCCTGTCAGCGTCTCGAGGACCGTGAAAGTCGCTCCACCGTCGGCCGAAACCGATACTTCGACGGCATCGCTGGTGTCGAGTCCGGCTGAGGTCCGGAAGTCGAAACTCAGCTCTGCGCTGACCGCGTTGGTCAGATCGACCAGGCGGGCCGCTCCGGGGTAGCCGCCGGTATCGGGCTGGTCGTCCAAGCGAAGCTCGCCACTGGTCACTCGAACTTGTCCGGTGGCCGGACCCTGTCCGCCGAACTCAGGATCGTCTTCGATCCAGCTGCCGATCCAGTTGACCGAACCGTCGTTACCGTTGAGGGCGCTCGCGTTGAACTCATCGCGCACTGCGAGCGCGCTCATCGCCGGATCTTCGCAAAGGTCGATGGCGGTGACGCCTCCGGCGCTGGGGAAGAAAATCTCGAGCCGGCTGGCGTTGTCCACAGCGATCGGAAGGGTCTGCACGCTGTTCTTGCCGAATGCCATCGTCGAGAGCGTGTTGAGCAGATTTCCGGCGGCGTCGAAAGCGGTGACCGTGGCCGTGGTCTCGTCAATGTCCATGAGGCCGACCGAGACGACCTGGGTCGGCTGGTCGAAGGTGATCTTGAGAGTGCGTGCCGCCTGGTCGTCGTCGGGGTCGCTCGAGTCGGCGTCTTCCGAGACGATCAGGATCTTTCCAAGAGGAAGAGCGTTTTCGCCCGGAAGGCCGGGTGCGCCGGCGGCTCCAACACCCGGGCCGCCGAAACCCTCATTGGGACTTCCGAGGTCGAAGTCACCACCCGTGGGCGCCGAGCTGTCGAAGATCATCGCGGGGTGATTGACCGGATCGTCGGTGGTGACGGAGATGCCGAAGCCGGCGAACTCGCTGTCGATGACTTGACCGCGAGCGAGAGCGCGACCGGCGGCATCGGTCTCGAAGTCCATGGTCGGCAGGCAGAGCCCACTGCTTGCCAGGCCGAGCGGTCGGTTCGCGAAGAAGCGGACGAAACCGTCGAGGCGACTAACCTCGGCACGTTGGCTCGACGTCAGCTCAGCGCCGACGGAGCGGATGATTCCTAACTCGTGGGTCACGGTGCCGCCGACCGACTCGACAATCTCGACGGCGGTGGCGAGGTCGGTGGCCTGGACCAGAGTTGTCTGAGCCAACTCGGCTCCGGTGCTCGCCGAGAGTGGAGTCCCGAAGGCGAGCATCGCTGCGAGCAGAAGAGCTAGCAAGCCGAGTTCTGCCGCGGCCGGCATGGCTCGAAGTTGAAGGGTCGTGGACTGATTCTTCATAGTTGATCGCTCCCGGCGCACCTAGCTCCGCGCGTTCTTAGATCAAGGTCTGTACCATCCGGGCATGCACAAACCTGTATGTGCAGTGTCGCCAACCAGGCCGAAGATGAGCCTGAGCGGGAGCTGTAAGAGGTTTATTTTGAGTCAGTTATAGGACTTACGCGCTGGTCGCGGATTGGCTGCCAGCTGAAGAAAAACTGAAGCTCGAAAGGTACCTGGCTCCCGGGGTCTCCAAAAAAACGGTGGCTGAGATAAATAATGACGCAGCAAGACGGGAAGAGATAGGCTCGACTTCAGCGGCTCTCACCGGGCCCCGTGCTATCTTTTTTCGCCTCAGCGCCGACCCTCCAAATCCGACAACAAGGGAGTTCAAAATGGGCGACACAGATCCTGCGGCCACCGAGCCGGCACCCGCGACGACGCCGGAGCACGACAAGTTGAAGCCCTTCGAGGGCAAGTTCCGGTCGGAGGTCAAGATGTGGATGGGACCGGGCGAGCCCATGATCTCGACCGGAACCATGGTCAGCGAGTTCGACCTGGGCGGCCGATTTCTACGCCAGACCTACACCGGCGATCCCAACGAAGGCCCGTTCCCGAGTTTCGAGGGGCGGGGCTACTGGGGCTACAACAACGTCTCCAAGAGATTCGAGGGGTTCTGGATCGACAACGCCTCGACGATGATGCAAACGGAGACCGGCGAGGTCGATGATTCGGGGAAGACCTGGACGATGGTCGGCGAGATGCCCAATCCCAAGACCGGCAAGACGATGAGCAAGCGCTCGGTGATCACCGTTGAAGACGACGATCACCACACGATGGAGATGTACTTCGATTCCGGCGAGGGCGAGGTCAAGGCGATGGAGATCAACTACGAGCGGGCGTAGGACCCGTCACTCGGTCGGCGCCTGCTCGAGGTGGACCATCTTCGCCCTGGACACCGCGCCGCGGTCATTGAGCAGATACAGCATGTAGTAGCCGGGCGGCGCCAGGTTGGGGTTGTCCGGCAGCTCCAGATCCATCCGCTTGGCGCCCCGCCAGGCGAACTCGAGCGACACGTAGCGCTGTTCCATGTTGACGGAGTGCGTCACGGCGCCGGGCCTCAGCAGGACCGCCTTTTCGATTCGCTTTGCCTGCTTCGCCTTGATTCGAATCGTCTGGCCGTAGTAGCTCGCCTCGGGAGCCTTCTTGATCACCGGACGGGCACCGCGAAACAGGTAGGGCGGCTCGTAGATCTCGGCTCGGGCGCCGCTGCCGGTCAGCCCGCTCGGGTCGTCGTCCTGTCCCGCCGAAAGCACTCGCCCGTCGGGTAGGACGACCGCGGTCGAGTGGTACATGCGGCCCCAGGCCTGCCGGGGCAGGACCCGCCAGATATTTGTTTCGGGATCGTAGAGCTCGGGCAGATGGATCGGTTGGTCGTAGAGGTCGTGATGGCCGCCGCCGACCAAGAGCACCGTGCCGTCCGGCAGGATCACCGCGTTGGCGTGGGCCCGCGGGTAGCGCATCGGTCGAGTAAATTGCCATTTTGGATCATCGTGTTTGAAGCTGATCCGCTCACAGGTGTCGGTTGGCAAGGTCTCGATCTTCTTGCGAGATGTGAAGCCGCCGCAGGTCATGATCTCGTCAACCGTTCCGGGCACCAGCCAGCTCGTGCCCTGGAACCTTGGCTCCCGAAGCTGAGTGCGGGTCACGGGCGTCCAGGTGCGCGCTTCCGGGTCGAGCAGGAGAGTGCGGTCCTCGGGGCCGACCTTGGCCACCCGGCCGTCCGAGAGCAAGTGCACCCGTGGATACGGATCCATGCCTTGCTCGGCGCCTCGAAGTATTTCGAGCGAATCGTCGCGCGGATCGAACACCTCGACGAGGGCGTTGCGCTGGCAGGCGGCGTCTTCTCCGGCGAAGATCAGTACCCGTCCGTCGCCCAGGGTGAGATTGCTCGGGTAGTACCGTCCGCGCTTCATGTCCGGTCCCGAGCTCCACACGCCCGTCCAGGGGTCGAACAGATAGGTTTCGTTCGGGCCCTGGATGTCGCAGCTTGCTCCCTGAACCCAGCCACCGGCCACGAACACCCGCCCGTCCTCGAGCACCGTGTGACCGCTGCAGAAAAAGTCGTTGTAGAAGTTGAAGGGAAAGTGGAATCGGTCTTTGTCAGGATTCCAGACCGCGCCCTTGCTCCCCGGGTGCTCCTCGTAGAAGTTGCTGTAGGTGAACTGCAGGACTTCTCCCGTGGGCAGGACGATCGAATGGATCGCGACCACCGGCCAGTTTCTGGGAGCCACCCAGCGGCCTACCTGCGACGGCGAGGAGGCAAAGCCGGGGACGGCCTGGAGCAGGCTGAGACCGACGCAGGTGGCAAGAACTAGAGAGACGCAGCCGAGAAAACCCTGAATCCTTCGACTCCCGATGCGGCCCTGTCTCAACTCACACCTTCCTTTTTGACGCGAGGATGCAACACCCACTGCCCGGTTGTTACCTCGCTCCCTGGTTCGCAGGGCACAAGAATCCTAGCACGCTTGTAGAAAAGCCGAGCCTTCCCTTCTCGGGGGAGGGCGCCAATCGGCCCACCCCCGAGGGTGGTGAGGTGCAGTGCGGTTTTGGGTACCGTTACAATCAGGAGTCAGACACTGGAGGATGACCATGACGAACACCGCGACCGTGCGAATGATCAACGCTCGCGACCTGATGAACCCCGAGGTCCTGACCGTTGACGCGAAGATGACTGTGCGCGAACTGGCCTCGTTTCTCCTGGACAACCAGATCAGCGGCGCTCCGGTTGCGGCCGAAGACGGCGCCCTGGTGGGGGTCGTCTCGTTCGCCGACATCGCCGCTTCCGCGAGCCGGGACGCCGGCGTCGCAACCGATCAGCGCAACCCGGGCTTCTACTTGAAGGACCTGCAAGAGACGTACAGCGAAGAGGATTTTCGGAGCTTCCACATCGAGGAGCCCGATCGCCGGGTCGAGGAGATCATGACGCCGACGGTCTACTCGGTGGACGTCGAGGATCCCGTAGCTACCGTGGCGTCGATGATGCTCGACGGGCATTTGCATCGGCTTCTGGTCACCGAGGAGGGCCAGCCGGTCGGCATCGTTTCGACCTCGGATCTGCTGGGCCTCCTGATCGACGAAGGCTAGCGGGACACTAGCCCGCCGGTCCCACGCCGCGGAGCGGTCCGGGCGCCGGCACCTCGAGCAGCAGATCCTCCGGCCGCAAGCACCTCTGGTCGTCGCAGGCCTGCACGGTCAGGCGCAACCTCGCGACGCGAGGTCGTTCCGGGCGCGTGGCGGTCAGCTCGGCTCGGATCACGGCGCTTCCCGCGAACACCGCCAGTGGTTCGGCCTGAAAGCCCAGGGTGATGCGTAAGGGCTCCGGATAGCGTACCTCTACCAGCTTCCAGCCGACGCCGTTGTCTCCACCGCCGGGAGCAAGGCTCTCGATGCTCAAACGAGTTGGTACCAGAGTGTCCTGGAGGGGTCGATCCGAGTTGACGTGCCAGCCCTCCGCGAAGGACAGCTCGATGGTCAGAGGATGAGTGGATTCTTCCACCCTCCCGAGCGACGCTCGGGCGCGAACCGCCCCACGCGCCGCGTAGCCGAGCGCACCGGCGTAGCCGTTGCGGAGTTGCTCAGCCGCCAGCAGCATGTAGGCGAAGGCGGTCGGCTGTCGGCGGACGAGACCGGAGAACGCCGCGAGGGCGGCCTGGGCCTTCTGCTCGAAAGCGATCACGCCGGTTCGCTCGGCGAGCATGGCGAGCGCGCGGACCGCGACCGAGTTGCCCGACGGGATGGCGCCGTCGGTGGGGCTTTTGGGCCGTACCGGAAGCCGCCCGCCGTGGTCGTCCTCTCCCAGGAAGAAGCCCCCTGCGGCGTCATCCCAGAAACGCGCGATCATGACGTCCGCGACGGATCGGCTCCGTTCCAGCCAACCCGTCTCGGTGGTGACGTCGTAGAGCGTCACCAGAGCTTCGAGCAGGTAGGCGTAGTCGTTGAGGGTCGCTTCCACCGAGGAGCTCCCTTCGAGGTGGGCGCGCCATAGGCGTCCGTCGTCGCGGCGGTTGCTCCGCCACAGGAAATCGGCAGCTGTGCGGGCGGCCTCCGAGTAACGCGACTCCTCGAGGTCCTCGCCGGCGCGCGCCAGGGTGGTGATCATCATCGCGTTCCAGGCGGTCACGATCTTGTCGTCGCGAATAGGATGGATTCTTTCCTCTCGCACCTGGTAGAGGCGCTCCCTGATGCGGTCGAGGCGCGCGGTGAGCTGCTCGAGCGGCAGCTTCGAGGCCTCCGCGACTTCGGAGAGGGGAGTCGGCAAGAAGAGAATGTTCTTGCCTTCGAAATTGCCCTCATCGCTCATGCCGAATAGCTGGATGGCCAGCTCGGCGTCCCCGGGAGCCAGAGCCGCCCGGACCTCAACCGGCGTCCAGACGAAGAACTCGCCTTCTCGCCCCTCGCTGTCGGCGTCGGTTGCGGAGAAGAACGCGCCCGCCGGCGAGGTCAGGTCGCGCAGCACGTAATCCAGGGTCTGGCGCGCGATTCGCTCGAAGAACGGGTTACCGGTGAGCCGCCAGGCTTCGAGATAGGCGCGGGCCAGGTGCGCCTGGTTGTAGAGCATCTTCTCGAAGTGCGGCACCAACCAAACGGCGTCGGTGGAGTAACGGTGAAATCCGCCCCCGATCTGGTCGTAGATACCGCCGCGCGCCATGTTGTCGAGAGAGATCTCGACCGCCGCCAGAGCCTTGGCGTCGTCCTCGCGCAGCACCCGGTCGAGGAGAAACAAGAGCTCGGGCTCGTGCGGAAACTTGGGCGCCGGAGAGAATCCTCCGAGCGTGTTGTCGTGGCGCGCGAGGCTCCCCTCGACGGCGGCTGCGATCACGTTTTCGTCAACCTGGGCGGCTTCACCCGCGGCCGAGGTGACCCGGTTCACCGCGGCGGACACGTTGTCGGCTTGGGTCACGAGCTCCGGGCGTCGGTCGCGCCAGGCCGCCGAGACCTGGCCGAGGAGATCGAGAAAGGTCGCCTTCGGGTAGTAGGTGCCGCCGAAGAAGGGCTTGCCCTCTCCGGTCAGGAAGCTCGACATCGGCCAGCCGCCACGGCCGGCAAAGAGCTGCACCGCGGTCATGTAGACGTCATCAACGTCGGGACGCTGCTCGCGGTCGACTTTGATAGCGACGAACCTCTCGTTGAGCAGCCGCGCGACTTCCTCGTCGTCGAAGCTCTCCTCTTCCATCACGTGACACCAGTGGCACGTGGAGTAGCCGATGGAAAGGAAGATCGGCTTGTCCGCGAGGCGCGCGGTCTCGAACGCCTCCGGTCCCCACGGGTACCAGTTCACTGGATTGTGGGCGTGCTGGATCAGGTACGGCGAGTCCTCGAGAATCAACCGGTTGAGGTAGACCGGGCTTCCGTCGGGCCGACGATGCTCGCTCCGAGGCTCGTAGCCGGGTCCTTTGGCCTCGTATGCCGCCCAGAGCCGAGCGGCGAGCTCAGCGGGGTAGGCCATGGCGCCGGGCGGGGGATCCGGGACTGAGGAGCCCGAGGTTCCCTCGAACGAGACTCCTCCGGTCGCCGGCAGAGCCCCGCAGACCGCGGCCGCGCACAGGATCGGCAAGATCTTCCCGGAGAACATCGTCCGCTCAGGGTACCGGATACGGCGAGCCACCCGTCCGGGCGGCGCGCCGGCCGCGGAGATGCTCTACGCTGAGAGCGGCGGCTACCCAAAGCCGTCCGTGAAGGAGGTGATGTCCGTGTCCTTGAGAACGTTTCACCTGATCTTCATTCTGATCGTCATCGTCACCGCCGAGCTCTTCGGCGCGCGAGAGATCTGGTACTACCAGCACACCAGAGACGTGGCGACCCTATGGATGGGCATTCTCGCGCTGGTAGGTGGTTTGGGCCTGAGCCTCTACGCCCTCTACTTCGTGCGGAAGATGGACTCCGCCGGCGTGACCTAGACAGCCGTGCCGGCCTACTCGCTGGTCATGATGAAGAGCGGAAGCATCTCAAAGCTTTTGTAGTAGGGCCGCAGCCGGTCGCGATTGTAGAAGCGCTCGATGTCCACGGTCTTGGTCGTGGCGGTGACCACGTCGATCGGGACGTTGTCGTAACGCCCGTTCTTGAGCACCACCAGCCGGCCGTGGATCCCGCTCAGAATGAGGTCGAAAGCCAGATTGCCGTAGGCCATCGGAACAATCGAGTCGATGGCGTCCGGGTCCCCGGAGCGCACCAGGTACCCGAGCTTTTGGTTGATGACGTCGATCGTTTTGCCTTCGTTGAACTGCGGCGAGAGCATCTTGAGTCGGTCCGAGACCAGATCGCCGATGCCGCCCAGCTTGGCGTGGCCGTAGGCGTCCTTGACCGTGTCCTTGAAGACCATCTCGCCGCCCTCGAACATCGCACCCTCGGAGACCAGGACCACCGAGTAGCGGCTCGGATTCTCGTGACGGTCTTGGCTGAGGAGCTCGGTCAGGGCTTCGATGCTGAACTTGTGCTCGGGGATGACGCACCGGTTGGCGGCTCCTGCCATGGTCGGCAACATCGCGGTGAACCCGGCGTAGCGCCCGAACACCTCGAGCACCAGGAAGCGCTCGTGGGACCCGGCCGAGGTCCGCAGCCGGTTGGTCATTTCGATGGTGCGCGTGACGCAGGTGCTGAAGCCGATGCAGTAGTCGGTGCCCGGAACGTCGTTGTCCATGGTCTTCGGGATGCCGATCACCTTGACCCCTTCCTGGTAGAGGCGCACGGCGTAGCTGAGCGTGTCGTCGCCACCGATAGGGATGAGGAAGTCGATTCCGAGAAACTCGAGATTCGCAAGGACTTCCTTGGTGAGGTCGTTGACCTCTTCGGTGTAGGTGTCTAGGAGATGGTTCGGAAGCTCCTCCCGCCTGACCTTGCTCGGCTGGGTTCTCGACGTGTGGAGGAAGGTGCCGCCAGTGCGCCCTGCTTTGTTGACGATCTCCTCGTTGAGTGCCAGGCAGTTTCGTGAGTGATTGGCATCGGGGTCGCGCTCGAGCTCGATCAAACCCGCCCAGCCTCGCCGGATGCCGACGACCCGGTAGCCTTCGCGTCGCGCGCGAATGGTCACCGCGCGGATGGCCGGATTCAGGCCCGGGACATCGCCTCCACCCGTCAGGATACCGATGGTTCCCTTGCTCTTCGCCATGGTGCTCGCCACCTCCTCGCGGTGCATTCTAGCCGGGTCGTGGGGACCACCCTCATGGGTGGGGCGCGGCTCCGGCGCCGGGAGTAGATTTGAAGACGTACATCGAAAGCGAGGTGTCCCGTGCCCGTAGCCAAACTCAAGGATCTGTTGGATCGAGAGAAGGTGAAGTACCTCTTGATCTCCCATTCACCGGCCTTCACCGCACAGGAGATCGCGGCGTCGGCCCACATCCCGGGCAAGGAGCTCGCCAAGACCGTGATGGTCAAGCTCGACGGCAAGATGACGATGGCCGTGCTGCCGGCGACCGCCCTGGTTGACCTGGATCGCCTGCGGAAGGTGACCGGCGCCGCTCGCGTCGAGCTCGCCGGCGAGGCCGAGTTCGAAAGCCTGTTTCCGGAGTGCCAGGCCGGAGCCATGCCTCCGTTCGGCAATCTCTACGGTCTCGGGGTCTGGACCGACCGAAGCCTGGCCGAAGACGAGAAGATCGCCTTCAACGCCGGTTCGCATGCCGAGCTCATCAGAATGGCCTACCGCGACTTCGAGCGCCTGGTCGAGCCCAAGCTCGCTGACTTCACTGCACCCGCAGAGGCGGCGTAGAACCGAAGCTCGTTACGCCTACTCGGCGAAGCAGGCTATGTGCCGGCCCTCGGGCCGTAGGCTATCGACTCACCTCGCGAGAGACGGACAGTCCAATCGGGGCACCAGCCCATGGTCGGTGCATTGGATGCTCACGTCGGCACCGACTAGACTCGAGAGTCACACAACGCCGGCGGCAGCGTAGACGGCTGTCAGGTGGAGTGTCGCCGACGTTTCCCTCACTCGAGCACGAGGCCTTATGAACGTTCTTCCGCCGACAATCACCCCGGTGCTCGCTCTCACGGCGGCGGAGCCTGTCGCGGCCGCGCTCAAGCCGTTCACCATTTTGATCAGCCTGCTCGGTGGGCTGGCGATCTTTCTCTACGGCATGGACAAGATGTCCGAGGCGCTCAAGACGATCGCGGGCTCGCGTATGAAGGACATTCTCGGCAAGCTCACCCGCAACCGCTGGTTGGGAGCTTTGACCGGAGCCTTCGTCACCGCGGTAATCCAGTCGTCGTCGGTCACCACGGTGCTCGTCGTCGGCTTCATCACCGCCGGTCTGATGTCGCTGGCTCAGTCCGTCGGTTTCATCATGGGCGCCAATATCGGAACCACGATTACCGCCCAGATCATCGCCTTCAAGGTCACCAGGTACGCTCTGGCGATCATCGCCGTGGGTTTCGGCATGCTGTTCATCGGCAAGCGCGAAAGAACCCGCCAGCAGGGGGCCTGCCTGATGGGCCTCGGACTGGTGTTTTTCGGCATGAGCGTGATGGGAGAGGCGATGGAACCGCTGCGCAGTTTCCCGCCTTTCCTGGACTGGATGGTCCGCTTGGAGACCCCGGCGGTTGGCATTCTGGCCGGCGCACTGTTCACCGCTTTGATCCAGTCGTCGTCGGCCGCCACCGGCATCGTCATCGTGCTGGCGAGCCAGGGTTTCATCGCCCTTCCCGCGGGGATCGCCCTGATCTTCGGCGCCAACATCGGGACTTGCATCACCGCGCTTCTCGCCGCGATCGGCAAGCCCAGGGAGGCGATGCGCGCGGCGTTGGTACACGTTGCCTTCAATGTCGCGGGTGTTGTGATCTGGCTGCCGTTCATCAACGCGCTGGCTCAACTGGTGAGCTGGATCTCACCGGCCGCGGAAGCTCTGAGCGGTCCGGCCCGACTGGCAGTGGACACCCCGAGACAGATCGCCAATGCCCACAGCATCTTCAATGTGGCCAACACGCTCATTTTCATCCCCTTTTCGAGCCAATTCGCCCGTCTGACCGAGAAGCTGGTTCCCGACCGACCGCCGGATGAGGAGGCGGAGGTGCGGGCCAAATACCTGGACCTCGAGCTCATCAGCACGCCCTCCCTGGCCCTGGATCGCGTTCGGCTCGAGATTCTCCACCTCGGCGACCGGGTCAAAGTCATGCTGGTCGCGATCCTGCCAGCGGTTCTTGCTGGCAGCAGGGAGGATCTCGAGACCATCGCCAACATGGACGACGCCGTCGATACGCTGCACAGCCGCATCGTCTCGTATCTCGGCAAGATCAGTCGAGCGAAGCTTGCAGAGGCCGAAACCGAAGAGCTCATTCAGCTCATGGCGTCGACCAACGATCTCGAGAATATCGGCGACGTCATCGAGACCAATCTGGTGACCCTCGGGCTACGACGGATCGAGCTTGGCCTACGGATCAGCGGCAAGACCCAGGACGTCATCCGCGAGTTTCACGCTGCGGTTCTCAAGGCGCTCGACGCGTCGCTGCTTGCGGTCACCCAGAAAAACGAGGCGGCCGCCCGCATCGTCACCAAGATGAAACGCGAGATCAATCGTCTGGCGGATTCCGCGGCCTTGCACGGAGCCGAGCGCTTGGTCGTCGACGCGCCGAATCGGGAAGAGACCTACTCGATGGAGATGAACGTTCTCGAGAATCTCAAGCGCATCTACTACTTCACCAAGCGGATGTGCCGGGTGCTCGTTCCTTCGGCGGGCAAGAGAAGCGAAGCCGCCTAGCCCAGGAAGCGACCATGCTTCTTGCGCTGGGCTTTCATGTTTTTCAGCTCGCGGCCGCCCCGAATCACGATGTCCGGATTGGGCTCGAAGTCGAGCGTCCGGCTGCGCCCTCGATAGGAATGCAGTTTGAGGATCAGCTTGAGCGTCTCACGGCGCGCGAGATGCTTGTTGTCCGAGCGGATGATGTACCAGGGTGTTTTCGTCGTGTGGGTCTTCAAGAGAAGCTGGTATTTCTTCTCGGTGAACTCGTCCCACAGGGCCTGCGCCTGGAGATCCACTTCGCTGAGCTTCCACTGCCGCAGGGGGTCGTTCTGGCGGCGCTCGAAGCGACGTCTCTGCTCCTCCTTCGAGACTGAGAAGTAGAGCTTGACCAAACTTGTGGTTCGGTCGGCGAGAATGCGTTCTTCGTAGCCGACGACGCGCTTCATGAACTCGTTGTACTGCCGCGTCGTGCAGAAGCCCATGACCGGCTCCACCAGGGCCCGGTTGTACCAGCTTCGGTCGAAGAGGACGAGCTCGCCCGCATGCGGAAATTGCTCGATGTAGCGCTTCATGTGAAGCTCGGTCCGCTGCTGTTCGGTGGGCTTGCCCAGCGCAACGACTCGGTAGTGCTTCTCATTCAGATAGCGAGCCACCCGGCGGATGGTGCCGCCTTTCCCCGAGGCGTCTCGGCCGTCGAAGAGGATGATGATCTTCCTGCCCGTAGTTTCGAGGTGCTGGAGCAGCTTGATGAGCTCGGCCTGATAGGGAATGAGCTCGGCCTTGGCGAAGTGACGCTCGAGCGCGCTTTGAACGACCCGCTTGCTCTCCTTGCGCTTGAGTTGCCGCCGCGCCGCCCGTGCGGCCTCGAGCGGCGCGTCCGGTGGGAGGCCATCGACGATTCGGGAGACGGCCTCGCGGATTCTGGAGGTGTAGCCGGTCGGCTGCGGCGCCGCCTCGTCTTTGCTCTTCCTTTTTCGCGTCTCGGCCATTTCGGTGTCGCAGATTGTACTCTGAGTGGGGTGCCGCCAGGTTGAACCTGTGGTTTCCGCAACATCCTCACCAAGTGGGAGACCAGTAGAATCAAAGGAATGGTCGCACGCTCTCGACTGCAGTGCGTTGCGCTTCTCGCGGCGTGGGTGCCCATCGGCTCGTCGCCCGCCGCTTCAGATGCGGACGCCCCTGATCCGGTGAGGCTCAAGCGGGTCTGGAACCTGCTCGCCCGGGTCTACAGGGAGACCGGTCGAGTGCCGGACGCTCGCGAAGCCTCCAGGCGCGCCGCGATCTAAAGCGGTGGCCGATGGACCCACTCGCTTGCGACCGGGATCATTCCGGCGGCCACGGATTGGGACCGCTCATCGAGCAGGGCTGCGAAACGCTTCCTTCCGCGGCGCACTTTCTCTTGAGGGCCACTTCCTCCTGACGGCATTGATCTCGCCAAGGCCCGGTGAGGATGCCTGCCTCGAGGTTCTCGCAATCGCAGGTGACGCGAGCGCAGTCTCCCGTGGGCTCGGGCTCGTTGTTCGAGGTGCTCGAGCCGATCTGGTTCGTGACGTTCTGGAGGGCGCCCACGAGGCCGCCGCTCCGGTTCGGCGCGGTAGGATGTGGCTGCTCGCCGGCCTTCTCCGAAGGCAGTGCCGGCGTCGAGGCTTCGACCGGCGCGGCTTTCGCGCTGGTCAACGTGTCCACGGTGCTGCAAACGACCACGCCGGAAACCGCGGCGGCGACGACGACGCCGGCCTGTATCGCGCTGAGGTGCGCCACCGCCTCGAGACCGGCATTGCCGAGCCACTGCAGGAGCGCCGCGGGCGCCGCGATCAGTCCGAGGATTCCGCCCGGCGCAAAGAGAGCGAGCAGCTTCTTGCGATGGGACGGCTCGATCTTGACGCCGGCTTCCTCCAGCCGCTCGAGAATCGCCAGCTGGATCTGGGGCTGCTTTGCGCCTTGTTTCTCGAGGTTCTGCTTCAGTGCGAGAAGCTCGTTGACTAGCGGGAACAAGCTTGCGGACTGGCGGGCCGAGAGCAGCTCCGACGGAGGCGTCTCATCGCCGATCATGGGCACCAGGGGCCGCTCAGGGTGCCTGACGTGGAAGTGCTCGTATTCTTTGCGGACCCATTTCGAGCTCGCGGCGTGCTTGGTCCAGTAGACCAGCAGGATGTCCGCTTCGTCGAGACCTTCTTGCAGCTTCGCCTGCCACTGCGCGCCCGGCAAGATCGTCTTGTGGTCGACGAAGACGCGGTGGCCGAGAGCTTCGAGGAGCAGGCCGAGGCCGCTGACGCGTGCGCGGTCCGCCCGGCTGTACGACAGGAAAACGCTAGGCTGGTGGGCTCTCTCCGGTTCGTTGGCAACCATCGGAGACTCCTTTCGGGGAATGGGTGTGCTCGGACTATAGCCCGTTGCGCTTGAGTGTGTTCGTTAATGTTCGTCTGCCGGCCGCGATGCGAGCCAGCGTGTGACGGGGCGATGTGAGACCCTTTTGGCGACGAGATGGGGCAGTTTCGGGATGATCCACGTAGTGTGCTGGCGACTCGCCTGGCCGAGGTCGGGCGCGAGCAGCGGCTCTCGCGCGGTGAGGTCCTCTTTCATCAGGGCGATCCAGCGCACGAGATTTTTGGCTTCGTAGCGGGACGCGTCCGGCTCGATCGCAATCTGGCGGACGGTCAGGTGGTTACTGTGGGCGTCGCACGCGGGCCGAGCCTCCTGGCGGAAGCCGCGTTGTTCTCCGATTTCTACCGATGCAGCGCGACTGCCGAGAGAGCGTTTGCCCTGTTTCGGGTTCCCAAGATCGTAGTCCTCGAGCTTCTCGAAACCGATCCGTCGTTTTCGCGAGACCTCGCTCGCAGCCTGATGTCCGAGGTTCGCGACCTGCGCACTCGACTCGAGCTGCGCAACGTCCGGCCGGCAGCGGACCGCGTGGTCCAATACCTGCGATTGCTGCAGAGCCGTGGCCAGCCGGTCACGGATCGGCCACTGTCCGCGTTGGCCTCAGAGCTTGGTCTCACGCCCGAGACTCTGTACCGCGTCGTCGGGCGACTCGAGCGAGAGGGACGCCTGCGCCGAGATGGAAGGCGCCTGGTCTTCCTCTCCTGAAAACCTGACGCGGATCATTGTCCGGGACCGGGTTTTCGGCGACCATGAAGCTGCGGAACGAACGATCTGACAGGAAGGAAGGAAATGAAGCGGAAAGCACACTGCGCAACCGCCCTATTCGGACTCGTCCTGGCCGGACCGGTCCTGGCCCAGCATGATCAGCACACGCAGCACGCCGGCCACTCCGCCTATGCGGATCAAGAGCCGAGCGGAATCTCGTCGCTATCCCAACAGGAGATGTCGGACCTTCTGGCAGGCGCCGGTATGGGGCTGGCGAGGCCGGCCGAGCTCAATCAGTATCCCGGGCCGAAGCACGTGCTCGAGCTGGCCGAAGAGCTCGAGCTGAGCGCCGCGCAGCGAGCGAGCGTCGAAGCTATCCGTCTCGAGATGCTCGAGAAAGCGAAGGCGTTGGGAGAGGAGATCGTCGACAAGGAGCGGCACCTCGACAAGCGCTTCGCCCATCGGCATATCGACGAGGAGACGCTGCTCGCAGTGATCGCCGAGATCGCGGAGCTCCACGGCGAGCTGCGCTTCGCGCATCTGCGCGCTCACCTCGGAACGCGAGAGGTCCTTTCCCCCGAGCAGATCGAAAGCTACGATCGTCTCCGCGGGTACTAGAGTCCCGAGCGGTAAGTTCGTTGTCACACCGAGCGCGGTGAGGCGCCCGCCACCTCAGCCGGCGGAGCCGGCCCGACCGCGGGCTTGGCTTCGCTGCCTATGCGAACGCTCGAGACCCTCTAGGGCCGCGACTTGAGCGCTTCGAGCTCCGCTCGGAGCGTCTTTGTCTCGGCTTCGAGCGACCGCAGCCGAGCCGCCACCTCTTCACGAGATAGCCCGGCCACCGCGAACTCGACGATGTGGGCGCCGGTACCTGGCTTGACTACGATGGTCACCCTCTCGTCCTTTCCGGCGAAGATCGGAACGCCCTTCTTGACCTCTGTGATCATGCCTTCGCCTTCGACACGAACGTCGAAGACGCCGGCTTCGAGCCCGTCGAGCAGAAGGCTCTGGGTGTTCGGGGCTCGAACCAGGAACTCTTCGGCGTAGTCGACGAGCTCACCGTCAGGGGTGACCGCCGAGGCACGCGCCGGAGTGTCGGCGAGCGCGTTGTCCGAGACCTTGACGATCACCCAGAGGCGGCCGGTCGTGGGTTCGGCGGACAGGGGAGTCCCCTGTGCGAGGGCGACCAGGGCGGCGATAGCGAGGGACGGGAAGAAACCACAGCGACGGGTAGCCGACTGCATCTTCTCCTCCTAGCCGGCCGGCTCACGAGCTGGCGGTGCATCCGTACGCCGAAGTCGGCCGATTGCGAGATCAGGACACAGTTCGAGGCGACGGTCAATGGGCGCCGACATCGCTCATCTCCCCGGGGAGCCCTGAAACAGGTTCTCCCGGGCGATGAGCTCGCGGGTCGTCGCGTCGGCGTGCTCGCGCGCCTGGCGAACCCGCTCGCGCCAGTCGGGCTCCCTGCGCAGAGCCGCCACCTGAGCCCGCTTGAAAAGGGCCATCGGGTACACCGGGTGAGACGGTGACACCTGATCGAGCGCGCTCGCCGCCTCCTCGAGGCGGCGGCTCGCCAGGTAGCAGACGCCCAACTCTAAAGAATGAGTGAAGTCTTGGGGCTCGATGTCGCGGGCGCGCTCGAAGGCGCGGATCGCGGCCGGCGTGTCCTCGAGCGCCATGCTCAGTTCGCCCAACCTGGTGAGCTCCTTGACGGGTGCCGGCTTGAGCGCGATGACACGTTCGAGATAGCGTCGTGCCTCGGCGAGTCGCCGCTCGCGCTGGCGAATCTGCGCCATGGCCTCGAGAGCCGGCAAACGCCTGGGTGCCTCGGCCAGCACGCTCTCGAAGAGCGGCGCCGCCCGATCCCATCGACCGGCTCGGAAGTAGTGCATCGCTTGGTAGTGGCGCAGATCGATCGAGCCGGGGTGGATCTTCCGCGCTCTCTCGAAGAAGACCTGGGCTTCGCGCTCGCGCCCCAGCACCGAATGGGCGACCGCGAGCCGCAGCGAGACGGCCAGATTCTCCGGATCGACTTCGAGCACCCGGCTGAAGATCGGAATCGTCGCCGCGTACTCGCCACGAACAAAAAGCGCTGAGCCCAGGTCGAGATCACGAAAGATGTGCGTCATGTCCTTGGGGTTGGGGGCGTTTTCGCGCACGCCGGGCTCGGTTCCCGAGTCGAAATAGCCGAGGCTAGCGAGCTTGCGAAGGGTCTCTTCGTCCAGGGTCTCGCTCTCGGTCCGCGTCGAGACCGGCTCGCGCGGGTAGTCGCGCAAGGCCAGGGCCAGGGGCCTGTCGATCTCGACCTCGGCGGCCAGATCGTGCGACTCCGCCGGGTCGGTCTCGACGTCGTAGATCTCGGTCTCGCCGGAGCGGATCACCTTGAGGGATCCGCTCACGCCCATGGTCTGAGGCTGCCAGCCGTACTGAAGGTAGGGCTTCATCGCCTCGCCGAGGACCGGCTCTTCCGTGCCGCTCAGCCAGCCGGGCGACTCTTGGCCGTCGGCCCAGCCCAGAATCGTGTCGTAGGCTCGCCGGGCGCTGACCGGAACGGTTCGGCGTCCCGCTGAGATCCCGGAGCCGGCGACGACGAGCGGCACGCGCATCACGCCCTGGTAGAGGAGATTGCCGTGGAGCGCTTCGCCGTGCTCGCCGAGTCCCTCGCCGTGATCCGCTACGACGACGATCATTGACGGGCCGTTTTCCGTTCGCGCCTCGAAGCCGGCGACGAGACGGCCGAGCTCCTGATCCATGAAAGCGATCTCACCCTGGTAGAGGTCGTTCGGGTACCGGGACCGGAAGGGCTCGGGCGGAGCATAGGGCTCGTGCGGATCGAAGAAGTGCACCCATAGAAACAGCGGGTCGCGCGAGCCTTGCTGGAGATAGGCCAGGGCACGGTCGGTTGTCGAGCCCGCATCCCGCTCCGCCTGCCCGTCCGCGAAGGCGTCGTCGAAGTGATCGAATCCCCGGGCGAGACCGAACTGACGAGACAGCGGGTAGCCGGAGACGAACGCCGCGGTCCCGTAGCCGCGCTCGCGGAGCTCTCCGGCCAGGAGAGACTGCTCCTCGGATACGAACCTGCCGTTCTCGTGGATGCCGTGCTTCGCCGGATAAAGGCCTGTCAACATGGATGTGTGAGCCGGCAGCGTCATCGGCGCCGTCGCGTAGGCCTGGGTGAAGATCAGCCCGCGCGCCGCGAGAGTGTCGAGATGCGGGGTCTCGAACTGGTTCGACTCGAAGCCGAGTCGATCGGCGCGGGTAGTGTCGAGGGTCACGAGGAGAATCGATGGCCGGGGGGGTTGCGCCGGCGGACCCGATCCGGGCTCAACGCCTCCGCACGCGACGAGGCCCAGCGCCACGAAGAGCAGCGGAACGATTTGATCGGGCTTCATCAGAAACAGCGCTCTCCGACTGACCTCGGTATATAGCACAGCGCGCTCAGGGTAGGATCTCCCGATTGCCCGCTGCCGTAAACGACCCCAGAGATGATCACTCTTTCTCATCAGCGTCACGAGCTTCGCCTGCGCCACACCTTCCGCCTAGCGCGGGGCGCGAGCGATACGCGGACCAACCTGTTCGTCGAGCTCGAGCACGAAGGTCTGGTCGGGCTCGGCGAGGCGGCTCCGATCGAGCGCTACGGACAGGACTGGACTTCGGCCGCGAAGGCGGTCGAGGAGATGGTCGCGCGGCTCGCGGAGCCGACGGTCGATCCGCGCGCGTTCGACTCGGCCGCCGAGCTCGCCGCAGTTCGCGGGCAGCCGGCGGCGGAAGCGGCGATCGACATGGCGCTGCGGGATCTCGCCGGGAAGCGCTTGGGAGCGCCCTACTATGAGCTGCTGGGACTGGATCCACGGTCGATGCCGGTGACCTCCTTCACGATCGGGATGGACACCCCGGAGGTCGTCGAGGCCAAGGTGCGCGAAGCCGCGGAGTTCGCGGTCTTGAAGGTCAAGATGGGCTCCGACGAGGATCGCGGCGTGCTCGAAACGGTGCGGGGTGTGACCGATCGTCCCGTTCGGGTCGATGCCAACGAGGGGTGGACCTTCGAAGACGCGCTCGAGCGGCTCGAGTGGCTGCATGAGATGGGGGTCGAGCTCGTCGAGCAGCCGCTGCCGGCCGACCAGCTCGAAGCGACACGGGAGCTTCGGCACATCAGTCCGCTGCCGCTCTTCGCCGACGAGAGCGTCCATCGCTCGGCCGAGGTCCCCCGGCTCGCCGAGGCATTTGATGGCATCAACATCAAGCTGACGAAGTGCGGCGGCATGGGCGAGGCGCTGCGGATGATCTCGGTGGCCCGAGCCCACGGACTGCAGATAATGCTCGGGTGCATGATCGAGTCCTCGCTCGCGGTCACCGCCGCAGCCCACCTCGCGCCTCTCGTCGACCACGTAGATCTCGACGGCAATCTGCTGATTTCAAACGATCCGTTCGTCGGAGCCGCGGTAGAAGAAGGCCGGCTAGTTCTGCCGCGGGATCCTGGTCTCGGTGTTCACCGCAGCGAAACCGGATTCGGAAGGGCATAATCCGCTCGTGCGCTATGTGATCGGAATCGACGCCGGAGGCACCAAGACCGTGGCGCTTCTCGCCGACGAGAACGGCGAGATCATCGCGAAAGCCCGCGGCGGCGGCGCGAACCTCATCGTTCACGGGGAGCTCGAGGTCGAGAAGGTCCTGCATCAGGTGGTCGAGGACCTCGAGGCCCCCGGGCCGATCGCCGGGGCGTGCCTGGGCATGGCCGGCGTGGCGAGGCCGGAGGAGGAGGAGTTGATCCGCGGGGTGGCGAGGCGGCTGCGGCTGCCCCGGGAGCTCAAGATCGTTCCCGATCCGCTCATCGCTCTGGTGGCGGGCGCCCCACTGGGCATCGGCATCGTGGTCGTGGCCGGCACCGGTTCGATCGCCTATGGCGTCGACCCGAAGGGGCAGACGGCGCGCTCGGGAGGCTGGGGTTATCTGCTCGGTGACGAGGGATCGGCTTTCTGGCTCGGTCACGCGGCGGTGCGCCAGGGTATCCGGGCCCTCGACGGCCGCGGTCCGGCGACCACCCTTCTCGATCGGATCGCGAAGAAGCTCGAGCTCGAGATCCCGGAAGGGCTGGTCAAGTGGTTCTACGATCAGGAGCTTTCCCGGCACCGCGTGGCCGCCCTGGCGAGCGTCGTCGAGGAGGCCGCCAACGAGGGAGACGAGGCGGCGAGCTCGCTGCTCGGTCAGGCCGCTGCACATCTGGCGCGCGCCGGCAGGGCGGTGGCCCGTCAGCTCGATTTCGCGGAACCGTACGCCTTCGTGCAGGCGGGCGGCGTCTTTCGCGCCTGTCCGAGCCTCCATCCGCGCCTCGAGTCGTGCCTCGACCTGCCGCAGGCCCGGCCCGTACGCCTGGATGGGGAGCCGGCCAGGGGCGCGGTCACGCTCGCGCTTCAATTGCTGGGCTGATGGCTGATCGCAGCCAACGCAGCCAGCGAATGAAGTTTCTGATTGTCAACGCCGACGATCTGGGGCGCACGCCCGGAATCAACTCGGGGATTTTCGAGGCCCACGCCCGCGGGCTCGTGACCAGCGCGACGCTGATGGTGGGCTTTCCGGCCGCCGCCGAGGCGGCCGCCGAGCTTCTTCGCTACCCGAAGCTCGGCGTCGGGCTGCACGTGGCCCTGACCGGTGGGACGCCGATTCTCCCGCCGGAGGAAGTGCCCAGCCTGGTCGATCGGGAGGGCCGGCAGCCCCCACGGCCCGAAGGGCTCGGGGATCTCGATCCCGGAGAGCTTCGGGCCGAGATCGAGGCGCAGCTCGACCGTTTCCGACAGCTCGTCGGCCGGCCGCCGACCCACTTCGACAGCCACCATCATTCGCATCGCCTGCCCATCGTGTGCGACGCGCTGATCGAGATCGCGCGGCGCGAAGGTCTGCCGGTGCGCCGGGCGAGCGCAGAGATCGGCGAGCGGCTCCTTCGAGGGAGCGTGCGCACGACGGACGTTTTCGTTGAGGAGTTTTTCGGATCGAAGGCGAGGCCCGAGGTGTTCTCACGGATCGTGAGATCGGTCGCTGCGGGCGTGACCGAGCTGATGTGCCATCCAGGCCACGTCGACGAGGAGCTGCGCCAGGGAAGCAGCTACGCCGTCGACCGGGCGGCCGAGCTCGAGGTGTTGACCGATCCGGAGCTCGTACGTTTGATTCGAGACGAGGGCATCGGGCTGATCCACTACGGAGAGCTATGACCGATCGAGGAGCCCGTCGGTGAGCATCGGCGCGATCGACCTCGCGATTCTCCTCGTCTACATGGCCGGGGTCGTCGCACTCGGCACCTGGGTGGGGCGGGGCACGCGCAGTGTCGCCGACTTCATGCTCGGCGGCCGCAACCTTCCTTGGTGGCTGATCCTGTTCTCGATCGTCGCGACCGAGACCAGTACGGTCACGTTTCTGAGCATTCCGGGCTTTGCCTTCAGCCGCGACATGACCTGGCTTCAGATTCCGCTGGGCTACGTGATCGGTCGCTTTGTGGTGGTCTTTCTGCTCCTGCCGCAGTACTTCAAGGGGTCGTTCTACACCGCCTACGAGGTCCTCGACCGGCGTTTCGGGGGCGCGACCAAACAGACCGCGTCGGTGCTGTTCATCATCACCCGCAGCCTGGCCGACGGCCTTCGACTGTTTCTCACGGCGATCGTGCTCGAGGAGATGACCGGGCTGCCGATCCATTGGGCGGTGGCCGCGATCGGGGTGGCCACGATCGCCTACACGGTTCTCGGCGGCATGCGCGCGGTGCTCTGGACCGACTTGGTTCAGTTCGCCGTCTACATGGGTGGCGCGATCCTCGCGTTCGTTTTGCTTCTGGCTCGCCTGCCCGAGGGCTGGTCGCAGCTCGTCACCGTGGGCGAGGCCGCCGGGAAGCTCAGGGTCTTCGATTTGAGCTTCGACTGGAGTGAGCCGTACGGCCTGTGGGCGGGGCTTCTGGGCGGAGCGTTCCTCACGCTTGGCACGCACGGCGTCGACCAGATGATGGTCCAACGATATCTGTGCGCCCGCAAGCTGCGCGACGCGCAGAGGGCTGTCTGGGTGGGCAGCTTCATCGTCGTCGCGCAGTTCGCGCTCTTTCTTCTGATCGGAGTGGGCCTCTACTGCTTCTATCAGCTCTTTCCGCCGGAGGTCGCCTTCGAGCGGCCGGACCGGGTCTTCGCGCGATTCATTCTCGACGAGATGCCGATCGGCGTGCTCGGGATTCTGCTCGGCGCGATCTTCGCCGCGGCCATGTCCACGCTGTCGAGCTCGCTCAACTCCTGCGCCACCGCCGCGGCCAGCGATCTCTACTTTCCACTGGTCGACACGAAGATCTCGCCCGAGCGCAAGCTCCGGGTGACGCGTGTGCTGACCGTGCTGTTCGGGCTGGTCCAGATCGTGGTCGGGATCGGCGGGCAGTGGGTGCGCTCGTCGGTGGTCTCGAGCGTCCTCGGGATCGCCGCGTTCACGACCGGCATCGTGCTGGGGGTCTTTTTTCTGGGGATCTTCACGAACCGGGTCGGCCAGCGCGCCGCCCTCGCGGGGCTGGTCGTCGGCCTGGGGGGAATGACCGCGGTCTTTTTCGCGACCCCACTCGCCTGGCCCTGGTACGCAGTGGTGGGCTCCTTGGGGACGTTCGCCGTCGGGCTCGTGGCGAGCTACCTCTGGCCGCGGGCCGAGCCGGTCTCGTCGTAGTCCAGGGCGAACCGGCGAAGATCCGGCCTCCGATCTCGCGGCCGGCGGAGCTCGTGGTCGTAGATCACCCGGCCCAGGTTGCCCAGAAAGGGCAGGCCGACCTCCTCGTACTGGTAGTCGTCGTCGTTGAAGATTCGGTTGTCATTGACCGAGATCACCACGGTCAGCAGGAACTCGACGCCCTTGTCGAGATCCACGACGTAGGCGTTGTCGGTTAGGTAGCCGTACGCTTGCCCGACCTTGTTCAACACCCGGATCGAGTCCGGCATGGGCTCCTTGCTGTCTCCGAAGAGAACGTACTTGACGTAGCTGTCGTGGTACTCCTCCGGATCGTAGACCGGGCGCCGGCTCTCGCGCGGCCTCATCCCCATGACCTGGTGGAGAAACCGATAGTCGCTCTCGGCCAGATCGAACCGTTGCTGGTCCGGCACGCTCTCGGGAAAGAGCGCCGAGCGGAGCAGCCTTTGGAGCACGTCGATCGACAGGAAGTTGGAGCCGGCGAAGTCCTTCGGCTCCTCGATGAGCTCGCCGCCGGCGATGTGCCCCACGCCTCTCAGGATCGGCTCTGGAGCGCGGATCTCCTGCGGGTTGATCCTGGCGTGCTGCCGGTAGAGAATCTCGTCGCCTCGGAAGAACGAGAACGGATTGGTGTGCCGATTCTCGTCGGCGTCGAGCGCGACCGAGAGTCGATGGATCAGCCGAACGCCGGCGTAGCCCTTCTCCCGGAGGCGCTCGTTCATCGCCTCCTGGCCGACGAACTCGTAGAGCCGGTTGTAGGCGTCGTTGTCGCTGACCAGGAAGACCTTCTTGACGTAGTGCCCGATCGTCGGCCTGCCGCCGGGCGCGGTTTCGTCAATCGTCGCCTCGGTCTGGCCGGAGTAGTCCGCGCCGATCGCGAGCGGTGTGTCCCGGTCCAGCCCTTCGATGTCGAGAGTGTGCAGCTTTTCGAGGGCCAGGAGCGCGCCGGCCAGCTTGACCGTGCTCGCCGGGTAGAAGTACGCCGTCGGATCGACCCGGTACGCGTGGCGGGTGAATCGCGGCGAGTTGTCGCCGTCGCGATCGATCTGGGTGTAGAGGATCTGGACCTCGTAGCGCACGACGTCTTCGAGAACGGACGCGAACCACTCCGGCCGCGAACGCAGGAGGTCCTCGACCAGGTTCTTCTGGGCCCTCCCGCCGCTCGCGCACGCGCTCATCAACACCATCGTCGCGCCTCCCAGTATCGCCGCCTGGGCTCGTTTCACGGCGTTGTTCCGTAGAGCAAGAAGGGCTCCCGCGCTTCGCGCCACGCGTCGTGATCGGCCCGGTCCGCCGCGACGATCTCGTCCGCGCTTCGGCCGTTGCGCAGATCCCGTAGCACGCGGTCGGTGCCCAGGAGCCAGGTCAGAGCGTCGCCGTTGTGGCGCCACTCGAAACCGGGCTGGCGGGCGAGCGCCTCCAGAAGCGCCAGGCCCAGGCGGTATGGCTCCGCAGCGGCAGAGTCGGTGACGGCGACTTCGAGACCCCGGCACTTCTCGCCCATCCACCTCGGACTGGGCGCGGCCGCTGAGGCGCGCGGCGTGAACCGCGTCTCTTCGAGGACGAAACCCGGAACCGAGACCTCGACCGCGGCCGGCTCGAGCCACGGCGCGCCCAAGAGCAGAAACGGGCTCGGCGTGCCGCGGCCCTCCGAGAGGTTGGTGGCTTCGAGCAGCGCGACGCCCGGATAGGCCAGCGCGGCGTGGGCGCTGCGCAGATTGGGCGACGGCGGAATCCACCGGCGGCCGGTGTCGGCCCAGACCATGTCGCGCGTCCAACCGGTCATCTCGACCACGGTCAGCCGCGCCGGCTGTTCGCGGCGGGCGTTGACCAGGCGGGCCATCTCTCCAACAGTGAGACCGTGCACCAGCGGACCGGGCGCCAGGTTGACGAAGCTTGCCGGCACCGTCGAGCGGGGCGAGCTGACCGGGCCTTCGATACGCTCGCCGCCCAGCGGATTGGGTCGATCCAGAACCAGGAGCTCGATCTCGGCCTCGGCGGCCGCCTCGAGCGCAAGGAGGAGCGTGCTGACGTAGGTGTAGAAGCGCACGCCGGCGCCCTGGAGATCGAAGACCAGCACATCGAGACCTTCGAGGTCCTGCGAGTCGGGCTTCCGCTTGTCGCCGTAGAGGCTCACGATCGGCAGCCCGCTCGCCGCGTCCACGCCGCTCGCGACCGTCGCTCCGGCGGCCGCGCGGCCGCG